>NZ_JBZCNB010000020.1:0-1102 GCF_058269075.1 Arthrobacter sp. TJ-270
AGGACACCGCCGGACAACACTCAAGGCAAGGGCCTCACCAGGATGGTGAGGCCCTTCCCGTTTAACCACACCCCACCAACCACCCACCCGCCAACTACCCCGTCGATCTTGCTGGGCACGGGCGTTGGTCCTGCGGTGTTGGTCTTCGGCGTTCCCGGTTCGGTGGAGCAGCCTGGGTCTTCTGTCTGCTTCTTACTGGATCGTGCCGGTCCTGTTGATCCCGTGATTTCGCCGGGGTGGTGTCCTGTAGCTCCGCTCGAGCCGTGAGGGTCCTGCTGCCTGGTGCCGGGCCGGGCGGTGCATGCATCTGCAGCCCTCGGGTTCCGGGGTGCTCTGGGCGCCCCTGTGGGCTGGCCTGGGTGCAGAGCTGGCGCTGGGTTGGGCTGGGTGCAGAGTTGGCCGGCGCGGATCTGCCGGGCCGCGGTTTGGGCCCGCGGGTTGGGCTGCCGGTTGGGTTGGTGGGTGCTGGGGGTTGTGTTGGTTACCTGCCGGCGGTGCGTTGGTGCTGCCGATGAGAGTGGTGAGCGCGCAGCTCGTAGGGGGATGGTCGCAGGGCTTGTGGCCGAGAATCGGTGGCCGGAAATCCGTGGCGGGGAATCCTGGTGCGAGTTTGAGCACAGTCGCGTCCGTCCCGGCCGGATGGGGCATCGTTCGTTGGGGGATTCGGTGGCCGGCGCTCGGGTTTGTGGGCGTGGCTTTCTTCGGCGGCCGGGGCTCGCGGCGTGCGCAGACGGTTGGTTTTATGGTCGACGTCACAGGGCCCCGAGGGTGCGCCGATGAGGCGATTTGTCCTGTTTGGGCCCCCGGAGTCCGCGTGGTTGCGGGGTTTCCGGGGCGGTGGAGGGCCGATTTCCCCGAGGCCGGTTCGGCGTGTAATATTTTCTGAGTCGCCGCGGCCGGGGACAGTGAAACTGACCGGCAAGAGCGACACACTCCCTACCAAAATTCTGAAGCGTTCCGTCGTGGAATGAGTCATGGGTGGGGAGCGGCCAGCCGGCCACACCCGCACGAACTGCCCGGAAGGGTGGATTTGACGGGGTGGGGTTTGGTGGGTAAGTTAGAAAAGTTGCTCCGGAGCGATGATGCGGCCTTGAGGGTTGTG
>NZ_JBZCNB010000021.1:0-680 GCF_058269075.1 Arthrobacter sp. TJ-270
ACTACCGACTATGTGAACACCATCCCGGTTGATGAGGAGCCTGAGTTCCCGGGCGATGAGGAGATCGAGCGCAAGTACCGTGCATGGATGCGCTGGAACGCCGCGGTCATGGTGCACCGGGCGCAGCGCCCCGAGATCGGCGTCGGCGGCCATATCTCCACCTATGCCGGCGCGGCGACCCTGTATGAGGTGGGTTTCAACCACTTCTTCAAGGGCAAGGACCACCCTTCCGGCGGCGATCAGGTGTTCTTCCAGGGCCACGCCTCCCCGGGGATGTACGCGCGGGCATATTTGGAAGGCCGGCTCACCGAAGAGGACCTGGACGGGTTCCGGCAGGAGAAGTCCAAGGAAGGCCACGCCCTGTCCTCGTACCCGCATCCGCGGTTGATGCCGGAGTTCTGGGAGTTCCCCACAGTGTCGATGGGCATCGGGCCGATGAACGCGATCTACCAGGCGCAGAACAACCGGTACCTGCAGAACCGGGGCATCAAGGACACCAGCGGGCAGCAGGTGTGGGCGTTCCTCGGTGACGGGGAAATGGACGAACCCGAATCCCGTGGGTTGCTGCAGTTGGCCGCTAATGACGGCCTGGACAACCTGAATTTCGTGATCAACTGCAACCTGCAGCGCCTGGACGGGCCTGTCCGGGGTAACGGGAAGATCATGCAGGAACTCGAGGC
>NZ_JBZCNB010000022.1:0-601 GCF_058269075.1 Arthrobacter sp. TJ-270
GCTCTGCGTAAAGCCTTCCAACACCCTGCACCTGCCACGGATGCGTCCGGGCTGCGGGACCTGGCGGACTACGACCGGGCCTTCGGCGTAATCCTCGATGACGGGCAGGTCGCCTGATCATGAGTGAGGAGAAGGAAACCATCAACCAGATCGAGTACTACTCCCGTGCGATGAAAGCTCCTCGCATACGCGAAGCAGCGCCCAGGCTCGCTGGTCAGGCCCGCGACAACAACTGGACGCATGAGGAATACCTCGCCGCGGTGCTCTCACGCGAAGTCGCCGCACGAGAAGCCTCCGGAGCCGAGACCCGGGCCAGAGCCGCAGGGTTCCCCGCCCGCAAATCGTTGGAGGACTTCAGCTTCGATCACCAGCCCGGTCTCAAACGGGACACCATCGCCCATCTGGCCACCGGCGCGTTCCTCACCGAAGCATCCAACATCGTCCTACTCGGGCCACCCGGAACCGGTAAAACCCACCTAGCAACCGGGCTCGGGATACGCGCCACCCAGCTCGGCCACCGGGTCCTGTTCGCTACCGCCACCGACTGGGTCGCCCGGCTTCAAACCGCTCATCAGAATGGGCGGCTGCCGCAGGAACTGGT
>NZ_JBZCNB010000023.1:0-500 GCF_058269075.1 Arthrobacter sp. TJ-270
CGGGCGAATCAGTTCCTGGAAACCTCCTTCCTGCCCGGCCGGTCCTTCACCTCACCGGAAGATTTCAACGCTCAGCTCGGCCTTTGGTTGCCCCGCGCCAACGCCCGGCTGGTCCGGCGGACCGGAGCGCGGCCCGCTGAACTGATCATCCAGGACAAGGCGGCGATGCTGGGGCTGCCACCGGTTCCACCGGTGACCGGTTTCACCGCCCGGGTCCGGCTTCCGAGGGATTACTACGTCCGGATGGCATCGAATGACTATTCCGTGCACCCGCAGGCGATCGGCAGGTTCGTCGAGGTCACCGCGGACCTGGAAACCGTCACAATCACCCTTGATGGGCGGTGCGTGGGGAACCATCGCCGGTCCTGGGGCACCGGTCTGACGATCACCGACCCTGACCATGTCGAAGCCGCCGGCGCTCTGCGTAAAGCCTTCCAACACCCTGCACCTGCCACGGATGCGTCCGGGCTGCGGGACCTGGCGGACTACGACCGGGCCTT
>NZ_JBZCNB010000003.1:0-252851 GCF_058269075.1 Arthrobacter sp. TJ-270
GCCCAGTTCAACCTCCTCGCCCAGCTCAACACCTTCCCGCAGATCCCCAACCCGGAGAACCTGACCACAGCAGGAATCATCTCGGCCATTATCGCCGCGATCGTCTCCCTCGCCGGAGCGATCCTCGGCGGCAAAGCCGGAATGCACTTCCACCGCAAGGTCGACGAAGCCAACCTCGTCGACAACCGGTAACAACCGGTAACAACCGAGCCCCAGGGCTCACCAATCGGCCCACCTCCTACTCATGGAGGTGGGCCGACTACGTTCCTCTAACGGTCTGATGGACAGGTCGAAGGCCCCCTCACGGTTGTCTTTGTTCACCGATTCGGTTCCTGTCTACAGGAATTTCAAGCGCAACGAGCTACCCTACGTGATCGGGGACGATTGGTGCTCTTCGATCAACGCGGCCATGGTTCCAGCGGTTGGGGCCGCTTCCGGGCAGCTCGACCGCATCGGAAACCCCATGTATGAGGCGTACGTGTCCGCCGGCCTGTGGTCACGACTGTTTCAGCCTCAGCGGCACCGTTTGTGAAGGCCCGGCCCGCTCGACACGACCGCGAAACCGATTGTCTATTCAGGTTCGATGCAGTGTGCGCCCGCCGTAGGCCGCATATTCATGCATCGCGGAGGAAGTTGTTTCATTTGGGTTGCAAGCCCATAGAGTTGGGGCGCAGAGCGGTCGCTAGAGTTCGGACCACATGCTCCGCGCAGTCCTCTGGGCGGTCAAGAGGTGGGAAGAGTCATCGCCACCGTTGTCCCGCTTCCGGCTTCTCCGCCCGTGATGCTCGCCGTTCCACCGTGCTCTTCGACGACGGCCCGCACGATCGACAGGCCGAGTCCGCGGGCGCCGACGGAGCGTGCGCCCGCAGAGCGGCTAAACCGCTCGAACGCTGAGGCCCGCAGTTCCGCGTTCATCTCCTCACCCTCGTCTGTCACCCGGATCGTCACCCCGCCCTCGTCCGCCGACGCGCCGATGCGGATCTCCCCCTCGCCGTGGCGCAGGGCGTTGTCGACGAGGTTGCTCACGGCCTGGTCGATGCGGGCTCGGTCTGCCCGCAGTGGCAGCGCATCACTGCCGGCCACGGTGATGACGCGCCCCTCGGCATTGGCCCGCGTCCCGAAGCGGTCCGCCACCGCACCCAGCACTTCGCGGAGGTCGAACTCCTCCTTCCGTAGGACGAGTCTGCCCTCATCGGAGGCCGCCAGGAGGAGCAGATCCTCACAGAGGCGACTAAGCCGGTCGACCTCCTCGTTGACCGAGTACAGGGCCGCCGAGAGGTCCTCCGCGGAGCGGGGACGGGCGAGAGCCAGCTCGACCTCCATCCGAAGCAGCGCCAGTGGGGTCCGCAGCTCATGGCCGGCCTCCGCCACGAAACGGCGTTCCCGCTCGAGGGCGACGTCGAGGCGCTCGAGCATGGCGTTGAGCGTGCTGCCCAGCCGGTGGATCTCGTCCCGGGCCGCCGGTAGCGGCAGCCTCTCATCCAGGTTCCGCGCTGAAATACTGGCGGCCTGCTGCCGCATCCTGTCGATGGGCCGCAGGGCCGAACCGGCCACCGCGTATCCCAGCGCGGAGGCCAGGAGCAGCGCCAGCGGAACACCCACCAGGAACTGTGAGGACACGCCCTCCAGTGCGTCTTCCAGGTCCTCACGCGAAGTCCCGACCACCAGCACCTGCTCCCCTTGGCGACGCGACAGCAGCGTCGCCGGCTCCCGCTCCCCTTCGTCCGTCAGCCACACCTCACGGGTGAGCGCTACATCCCCGTCGATGGAGCGAGGGAGCTGCCCGGGAGTCAGCAGGGGTCCGGATACCTCATCGGAGGAGGCGACCACCTCCCCCGACGGCGACAGGACCTGCGCGAAAGACTCCCCGTCCATGGCCGAGGCGAGCCCGGGTCGTCGCGACGGATCCGCCTGCACCACGGACTCCAGCTGGGCCCGCAGGGACGTGCGCATCTGCTGCTCGAGAGTCGCTTCGACCCGGTAGTAGACGAAAAACGCCAGCCCGGTCAGCACCAGCGCCGCCGCCACGGCGAAGGTGGCCGCGACCTTCAGGCGCAGCGGCAGGCGGTCCTTCACGAGTCGGCCTTCAGCCGGTAGCCTGCGCCGCGTAGCGTCTCCAGGGTGTCCCTCCCGAAGGGCCGGTCAATCTTCTCCCGCAGCTGGCGCACGTAAACGTCAACGATATTGGAACGGGCCTCATAGCCCATGTCCCAGGCATGGTCCAGCAGCTGATCGCGCGAGAGTACCAGCCCCGGGCGCCGCATAAACGTCTCCAGCAGCGCCAGCTCCTTCGCCGACAAGTCGATCTGCTGCCCGCCGCGCCACACCCGGCGGGCAGCGGGATCAAGACGCAGGTCCCCGACCGTCAGCACAACAGGGCGCTCGACGGGCCCCCGCCGGGC
This sequence comes from Arthrobacter sp. TJ-270, assembly GCF_058269075.1. Classification (NCBI taxonomy): domain Bacteria; kingdom Bacillati; phylum Actinomycetota; class Actinomycetes; order Micrococcales; family Micrococcaceae; genus Arthrobacter; species Arthrobacter sp. TJ-270. The sequence continues at coordinate 2,403 of NZ_JBZCNB010000003.1, forward strand.
AAGGGCGCGCATGCGGGCCAGCAGCTCCTCGAAAGAGAAGGGCTTGGCGAGGTAGTCATCGGCCCCCACGTCCAAACCCCGCACCCGGTCCTCGACCGCGGTACGAGCCGTTAGCATCAGCACGGGCGCCCACACGTGCTGGCTACGAAGGCGGCGGCAGACCTCGAAACCGTCCATGTCCGGGAGCATGACGTCAAGCAGGATCACATCAAAGTCGGCGAGGGCAGCAACCGCGACCGCGTCGCCGCCGGTGGCCGTAACGTCGACCGCGTCGCCCCGTTCCGTTAGCGCACGGTGTAACAGGCTGGCCATCTTTGCCTCGTCCTCCACCACCAGAATCCGCATCCGGCACATCTTACGCCGGTCTCCCCGCCGGTCCGAGAGGGGCAGCACTCCCCACCGGAGTGGAGCGGGGCCGGTCCGGCATTCATCGTGGCCTCATCTTCGGCAGCTACCGTGGGAAACTCCAGACGAAAGGAGCACCACATGGCATTCCGTATCAACAAGAGGACCGGATCCCTGCTCGGCGCGGCAGTTCTCGTGGCCGCCTCCGGTGTCGGTGTCGCCGTCGCATACAGCGGCGGCGACGACGCCGGGGACGAGCCCATCACCGGCGCCGCTCTCCAGCAGGCCCAAGAGGCCGCCCTAGCCGAGACCGGCGGTGGCGAGGTCACCGAGACTGAGGTCGGCGACGAGGAAAGCCTCTACGAAGTGGAGGTCACTCTCGACAACGGCACCCAAGTCGACGTGCAACTCGATGAGAACTTCAACGTCGTGGGCACCGAGACCGAGGACGGCGCCGAAGAGGACGACGAGTCCTGAACCGGCCCCGCCGGAGCACCCGGTGGGAGAACCGCTCAGCCCCTGACCGCCTCGCGTGCAGTCAGGGGCTGGTCCGGCAACGTGCTGCTGAACATGATCATGAACAACGCAATGGAACGCACCGGTGCGGCCCCGTCGAACTCCACCCGGTAGCTCGCAGCCCGCTTCAGGATCGAAGCGGGCGGCCTCGGCCCGAGATGGCCCGGTAGTCGTTATCGCTGTACGTTGCCTCCGGACAGCGCAGCGTAGCCGCCTCTGCTTCCAGGTTCTGTTGAGCGTTCGAAGCCCACAGACGCCGGCCCTCCGCTGTTCGATAGAGCGGGTCCAGACTCAACAATCGGTCGACGACGGCGGCCCTCCCGCGGGTGAAGTCATCTTCAGGTACGTGGGCGTACTCCTCGCGTACGGCTTCAACATAACGGCGATACCCACCCCCCGGCCGGCCCAAGACGGCCAGATCAGCGTCGCACAGGAGCTCCGCGGCCCGGTCACCGTATTCGGGGGCATGCGAAGCGGTCAGCAATACCAGCCGTCCCACCTCGGCCTGACACGCGATATAGCGCTTGAGCGACGACTCGGCCAGTGCAGCTGAAGCTTCCTCGTCCGCTCCCGCCTCACCGGCGTACACAGCGTCGTGGAACCAGGCGGCGAGCCGGACGTGCAGGCGAGTGTCGGCGTCGTCGTTCCCGTTGAAAAGGAGGTCTAATGCCTCGAGCACATCGAGCAGATGCCCGGGGGTGTGATAGCGGCGATGTGGTTCCGACCAGCGGTCCAGAAGCTCCTCGCCCAACCGGGAGGCGCCGGGAAGCGTCTGCTCCCACCGCGTCAGGAGGTAGCGGTGGAGGCGGTCGGGCCTTCGTCGGGCAGGCACCCGCAAGCCGCTCGCGATCAAAACGCGGACCAGCGTGCCGCCGTCGACCTCGTGCGCACCGAGCCCGACGAGCTGGCGGTATCGCCGGGCGGGAACGTCGTAATGGTCCACATCGAAAGCGCGTTCCGGGATGCCGGCGCCGGCCGCGAACGTGTGCAGCTCATCGAGCGAGGTATCCGAGATGAGGTGCGAGAAAAGCGTGCCGTGTGCGGGCCAGAGCGGAGGATCAATGTACACGGCCATGGAACCAAGCGTACCGACCGGTGGTTTCGCACGGAGCGCCGGCGGGAGTGGACCCGGAAAAGCTCCCGGAAAACCCCTGTACAGCCGGAGGTCCCTGTGCCATTGTTTACAGTGTCTACATGCGGTGCCGTTCCTGGGAGATGCATCCACGGCGACCGCGTACGCCACTTCGCGAATCGAGTACCCATGGAAACCACCCTCCTTGCCATCGGCACGAAAAAAGGCCTGTGGCTTGCAACCAGCACCGACCGGCAGGACTGGACCCTGTCGCAGCCCCACCACCTCATGTCGGAGATCCCCAGCATCGGAATAGACACCCGTGACGGGCGGACCCGGATCCTCGTGGGCATGATGGACTGGCATTGGGGCCCCACGGTCGTCTACTCCGACGACCTCGGCGCCAGCTGGTCCGAACCCGAGCAGGGCGCCATCAAATTCGACGAATCCGACGAGACCGCCCTCGGCCGGATCTGGCAGCTACAGCCGGACTCGGCGGATCGGCCCGGCGTCGTGTGGGCGGGATGCGAACCGATCTCGGTGTGGAAATCGACCGACGGGGGCCAGCACTTTGAGCTCAACCGCGGGCTGTGGGATCACCCCCACCGCTCCGAGTGGGGTGCCGGATTCGGCGGAGCGGCGGCGCACACCGTCACTCCCAGCCCGGTCGAGGACACCGTCCACGTGGCCATGAGCACCGGCGGCGTCTACCGCTCCACTGACGGCGGCCAGTCCTGGGAGCCCCGAAACAAGGGGATCTCGGCGTACTTCATGCCCGACCCGAACCCCGAGTTTGGCCAGTGCGTCCACAAGATCGCCCGCGATTCCGAGAACCCGCAGCGCCTCTACGCCCAGAACCACCACGGCGTGTACCGGTCCGACGACGGCGCCGAGACGTGGGAGTCGATTGCTGACGGGCTGCCGGCTGACTTCGGCTTCGTCATGCTTTCGCATCCCCGCCGCGGCGGCACCGCCTGGGTCATCCCGCTGAAGGCAGACGGTGAGCGCATTCCCCCGGACGCGCGCCTCGCCGTTCACCGCACGGACGACGCCGGTGCCTCCTGGACGCGTCTGGACAACGGCCTGCCGGTCAGCGAGTACAACGCCGTGCTGCGCGATGCTGCCGGGGTGGACACGGCAGAGCCGGTCGGCGTCTATTTCGGGACCCGCGGCGGTTCCGTCTATGCCAGCGCCGACGAAGGGGAAACTTTTACTGAAGTGGCAGCGCACCTGCCGGACGTACTCTGCGTCCGTGCCGCCGTCGTCGTGGGTTCCAGCGAGCCCGTTGACTCGCCATGAGTCCGGTCACGGTCCTCATTCCAACGCTGTTGCGGCCGTTCGTCGAGGACCGGTCCTCCGTCGAGGTTGTTCTGGAGGCTCCAGCGCCGGTCTCATCGGTCCTGGACACACTGGCGGATGGGAGGCCCATCCTCGCGCGACGAATCCGTGACGAGACCGGGGCGCTGCGCAGATATGTGAATATCTACGTGGACGGCGAGGATGTTCGCCGGGCCGACGGTCTTTTCACACCTGTTGAACCGGGATCCGAGGTGATGATCATCCAGTCGGTTGCCGGCGGCTAGGACGGTCACGCGTCCTTCGCCAACTGAGCGAGAAGTTCGTCGATCAGCACTTCGGAGCGACGAATCCCATCGCTGAACCTGCTGATCGCGACGCCCTGAAGGAGACCGACGTCGTAGCGGTCTCCTTCTTTCTCCAGTTCCACCGCTGTCCTTGACAGCCATTCATGCAGCACTGCCAGATCGATAATGTCGCCCAGTTCACGCTGGTATCTCTTTGCGTCTTTGGCGGCCCGACGGAGCTTCTTCCGCGCCCGGATCTCCGCGGCGTCCAATGCCGACGTGACGTAGCGGACGCGTTTCACCGCCTTGCGAACGTCATGGGCGTGGTGGAACGCTGCCTCTTCGCCTGCGCCCGCGTCCCGTGCCTCCGGGGACCGTGCCGCAATCCTCTCCAGCTTGCGAAGACTGCGCCGAAGCAGCCGGTTGGCGAGCTGGCGGGAGGACCGGCCGTGTACTGCGTCTGTCAGCGGAGGGCGGGAAGCGAATGCCTGTATCTCCACCAGAAGTATCAGATGCTCGTTGCGCTGCAGATGCCGCCTGACCGCGCGCGAAGCACCGGTGAATTGCTCGAATGCGCGCGTCTCCAACAGGTCGAGGGCGGCGGGCTGCATGACGCCTCCGAGCAATTCAACGCCGCCGGGCAGAAGCTCGGCGGCGACCTCGGCGTCCCGGGCCGCGCTGCACCGCCTTGCAAGGTCTCCCAGTCCCACCTCGAGGTTCTTCCTTTGGCGGACATCGAGGAATGGAGCCGCCGCCGTCAGCAGGGCCCGGAAGGATCGGCAGGTCACGCGCAGTTGGTGTATGGCATCGGGAAGATCCAGTCGCACCGCGAGATCGCTTACAAGCAGCTCATCCGAGAGTCCCCGGACCATCACGGTGAGTGCTGCGGCTGCATCCCCGGGGTGTTTACGGAGGGCGTCATCGTCGACCTCGTGGCGACCGCTCTCCTGTTGGGGTTCGAGCGTGGCGTCCCCGGTAAGGCCGGCAAGGTGACGCAGCAGGGTAGCCGGGATGCCCAAGGGGCGCGATTTCAGTCCGTTGAAGACTACTTCGTGGCGGTTTCCGGCGAATTGGAGCTTCACTATCCAGCGGACGTCGGCGCCCTGCCCAGTTCTGACCAGCTCCACCGAACTTCGACGCAACGCTGAACCGGCGGTGTCGTAGCTCGTCCCTGTGTGGCTTTGCCCTGGAACTTCGGCACTCATGGGTCCATCATCCCCCGGCATGGCAGTATCCGGCGTCGTGACGTGTGCGCGGTGCGGGCAGCACCTCACGGAAGGGGAACCGTTAGCTTTGAGTACATGCCTGTCTTCCGGTACGACGTCGAGATTCTGCACCTGCTCGTATCCCCTCAGCACGCCTACTTCGGCCGGGCACGTGACGGAGCGGCAAATGTTACTACGACGGACGCAGAGCAAGCCGAGGTTGTGGCAGGCAAGGGCATCGTTGGGGACCGGTTCTTCGGCAAGGCGGCGCACATGGACGCCGCAGTGACCGTATTCGCCATCGAAGCGTTGGAGTCGATCGCGGCGGAGCTGGGCGCTGGAACCTTGGATCCGATGCTGACACGGCGCAACGTGATCCTGAGGGGTGCACACCTGCCGCCGCTGGTCGGCCATGAGTTCACGCTCGAATCCGGCGGCGGCCGGGTGACATTGCGGGGCGGCAGGCCAGCCCACCCGTGTGCATGGATGGACCGGATGCTCGCTCCGGGAGCGCACCCAGCGATGCGTGGACGTGGCGGTGTGCGGTGTCAGCCGGTCTCTTCCGGCCTGCTGCACCGAGGCCCGGCGGTGCTGGTGAGCCCCGTGGAACTCGATCCGTCGCAGGCCGGCGTTGCCCACCGGTTGAGGCCCAGCAGACTGCCCTGACGAAGTGCGGCAGCTCTAGAAACCGCCGGTGTCAGCTGCCATGTTGTTGAAGCGCGAGTAGTGACCCTGGAACCCGACCACGAGGGTCTTCGTGGGACCGTTACGGTGCTTGGCAACGATGACGTCGGCCTCACCGGCCCGCGGTGACTCCTTGTCATACACATCGTCGCGGTGGAGCAGGATGACCATATCGGCATCCTGCTCGATGGACCCGGATTCTCGCAGGTCAGAGACCATGGGCCGCTTGTCTGTGCGCTGCTCGGAACCACGATTGAGCTGTGACAGAGCGACAACGGGAACGTTCAGTTCCTTGGCCAGGAGCTTCAGGGCTCGCGAGAACTCCGAGACTTCCTGCTGCCGCGATTCGACGCGCTTTCCGGACGACATCAGCTGCAGGTAGTCGAGGACAACAAGCTTCAGATCATGCCGCTGTTTGAGGCGGCGACATTTCGCGCGGATCTCCATAAGCGACATGTTGGGACTGTCATCAATGAAGAGCGGGGCGTCATTCATGCGGCCCATTGTGGTGGCGATCTTGCCCCACTGCTCGTCCTTCACGGTGCCCTTACGCAGATCCTGGAGCCCGATGGTGGCTTCCGCGGACAGCAGTCGCATCGCGATCTCGTTCCGGCCCATTTCCAGGGAGAAGAATACCGTGGTCATATTGTGCTTGATGGCCGCTGAGCGCGCCCAGTCAAGTGCGAACGTGGACTTACCCATCGCCGGACGGGCCGCAATCACGATCATCTGGCCACCATGCAGACCCTGCGTGAGTTCGTCGAACTCGTAGAACCCCGTCGGCACCCCCGTCATCCCCTCACCGCGATGACCGGCAGACTCGATCTCATCGACCGTGCCCTCGATGATGTCTTTCAGAGGCACATAGTCTTCGGCAGTACGACGTTCGGCAACAGCGTAGACCTCAGCCTGCGCCGCGTTGACAATGTCATCGACCTCGCCGTCGTTGGAGTACCCGAGCTGCACAATCTTGGTACCGGCGTCCACCAGGCGGCGCAGGACAGCCCGCTCCCGGACGATCTCCGCATAGAAGCCGGCGTTCGCTGCGGTGGGCACCGATTGGATCAGTGTGTGGAGGTAGGCGGGGCCGCCGATGCGGGAGATCTCTCCGCGCTTGGTCAGCTCATCCGATACGGTGACGGCGTCAGCGGGTTCGCCGCGGCCGTAGAGATCGATGATGGATTCGTAGATGCTCTCGTGGGCCGGGCGGTAGAAATCCACGCCCCGGAGCACCTCTACGCAGTCTGCGATGGCGTCCTTGGACAGCATCATCCCGCCGAGGACGGACTGTTCTGCGACCAGATCCTGGGGAGGTGTGCGGGAGAACTCGGGCGAGCGCGTGTCTGCTGATGAATCCGCATGAGCCAAAGACACTGGTGCGGCCTTCCTTCCCGAAACTTTCCGAATCCCTACACCGGTTGCCCGAAGGCAGGCGGTGGACCCGAGCTGAATAACCATAGGTACCAGCCGCCACCGACAGTCTTTGCGGTATGGGATACCCCGCAACCGTAGTGCCCATCCAGTCCCCTGCCAAGCGAGTTATCCACAGGGGGTGTGTATAAGTTGGTGATTGTTCGGCGTGTTGTGTGCAGAGGCTGGGGATATCTATGTGGATTTGTGGGCTCATATATCCACAAAGCGGCCCTCACTAGGCGAAACGTTCCGCACAGGCTGTGGAGAAAAACTTTCTCAGAGGAACGTTCATCCCCTGCTTCCGTGTTGACAGAAGCAGAAAATAGGCCTACCGAGCGGCATTTATGCACCATCTATCCACAACTGTGCAACAAGGCGGCCCCGGTGTACGTCACAACGAATAAATAGCATGACGGCCCTCTATGCCCGGGGGCTGATGTTCCGCGAATAGACGTACGGAATAGGGAATACTCCAGTCGCAGGATATATTTCCTGCGGCGCAACCAGCCACGCAGCCCGGGCACAATGTGCTCCCATGAGCGTGCATGCAAAAGGCCCCCGCTCCGAGGAGCGGGGGCCTTTCGGCAGTACTGCTAGCTACTGAGTTAGCTGGCGACGACGTCGAGGTCGATCACAGCGGCAACGTCCTCGTGAAGACGAACGTTCGCCTGGTAGCTGCCAACCGACTTGATGTGTGCCGGCAGTTCAACCTTGCGCTTGTCGATGGAGCCGAGACCTGCGGCCTCGACGGCCTTCGCGACATCATCGGCCTTGACGGTTCCGAAGAGACGACCGGACTCGCCGGCCTTGACGGTCAGCTTGACCGGCTTTGCCTGCAGGGCTGCAGCCTGACGCTGGGCGTCCTCAAGCGAAGCGTGCTCGCGAGCGGCACGTGCAGCCTTGATGGACTCCACCTGCTTCTCGCCACCCTTGGTCCAGGTGAGAGCGAAGCCGCGGGGCAGAAGGTAGTTACGTGCGTAACCGTTCTTCACCTCGACAACATCGCCTGCGGTTCCCAGGCCGGTGACTTCCTGGGTCAGAATAAGCTTTGCCATGGTGTGTTCCTTTCCTTAGCCGCGGCCTGCGCCGGAGTAAGGCAGGAGAGCAACTTCGCGGGCATTCTTGATTGCCAGAGCGATTTTGCGCTGTTCCTGCACGGTCACGCCTGTTACACGGCGTGCACGGATCTTTCCGCGGTCGGAAATGAACTTACGCAGCAGTGCTACGTCCTTGTAGTCGATGACGGTGACGTCAGCGGCCTTCAAGGGGTTGGACTTTGGTTTGGGCTTACGAAGTTCAGCCTTAGCCATCGTGGTGCTCCTTATGTCTGATGGAGCCCGCAGAACGGTTCTGCGGGATGGGAATTACATGGTGGAAACGCCTCCATAGCAGCGACGCTTCCTGAAAGGTCTAGAAGGGCGGTTCGGATGATTCCGGGCCGCTGCCCCAATCGGACGAATTACCGCCCGCTGGTGCACCCCATGGGTCCTGCTGCGCAGGCTGGCTCTGCTGGCCGCCGCCGCCCCAACCCTGGTTGGAGCCACCGCCGCCGCCGAAGCCGCCGCTGTCTCCCCCGCCGAAGCCGCCGCCGCCACCGCCGGAGCGCTGGGTTCGGCTTACCTTGGCGGATGCGTAGCGCAGTGACGGACCGATTTCGTCCACCTCCAGCTCCATGACGGTGCGCTTCTCGCCTTCCTTGGTTTCATACGAGCGTGACTTGAGGCGGCCCTGTGCAACAACACGGGTTCCCTTGGTGAGGGTCTCCGCGACGTTCTCAGCCGCTTCACGCCAGACCGACGCCCGGAGGAACAGCGTTTCGCCGTCCTTCCACTCGTTGGACTGACGGTCGAAGGTCCGCGGCGTCGAAGCAATGGTGAAATTAGCCACTGCAGAGCCTGAGGGCGTGAAACGAAGTTCCGGGTCGCTGGTGAGATTACCGACGACCGTAATTGTGGTCTCGCCTGCCATGGTGCCTCCTACGGTCACTGGCCCACCGGGGTGGACCTGGGTTGAAAGCCGAAACTATTCGGCAGAAACCTTCTGCTCTTCGGGGCGGATGATCTTGGTGCGCATGATGGTCTCGTTCAGACCAAGCTGGCGGTCAAGTTCAGCAGCAATTGCCGGAGTAGCGGTGAAATTGACGACGGCGTAAATGCCCTCGGACTTCTTCTTGATTTCGTAGGCCAACCGGCGACGTCCCCAGATGTCTACCTTGTCCACGGTTCCTTCACCGTTGCGTACAACGTTCAGGAACTTCTCAAGGGTTGGCTCAACGGTACGTTCCTCGACATCGGGGTCGATGATTACCATCAGTTCATATGCACGCATTTGTGAACCCACCTCCTCTGGGCTAAACGGTCGCGGTCCTTCCGCAACAGGAGGTTCTTTTGCGTTGATCCGTGAAGCTGTTGCCGCTTTACTTCCAGCGGTTCCACGTCGGCACGGACTCATCAATACTACCGGACCGAAAACGGGTCGCCGAACCGGCTGTGGACAGTCAGCGCTCCCTAGGAAACGGAGAAGAACTGCCGAACCACCCGCATCAGCTGGTACGGGTCCTCGACGCCGCAGAGCTCGCGGGCGGAGTGCATGGAGAGCAGGGGGACTCCGACGTCGACCGTACGGATTCCCAACCGGGTGGCGGTCAGCGGGCCGATGGTGGATCCGCAGGGCATCCCGTTGTTCGACACGAATTCCTGGTACGGAGCAGCGGCTTCCCTGCACAGCCGGGCCCAGTAGGCGGCACCCGGCGCGTCAGTAGTGTACCGCTGGTTGGCATTTATCTTCAGCAGCGGGCCCCCGCCGAGGACCGGGTGGTTCGCGGGGTCGTGGCGCTCGGCGTAATTGGGGTGGATGGCGTGGCCGGCGTCCGCGGAGACACAGAACGACGACGCGAAGGCCCGGCGCCGCTGCTCCTCGCTTGCGCCCAGGCCGGAGGAAATGCGGTGGAGGATGTCCTCAAGGAAAGGTCCGCTCGCCCCGGAGCGGGAGGCGCTGCCCACTTCCTCGTGATCGAAGGCTGCCAGCACCGCGATAGGTGCGCTGTCGGCGTCGTTCTTTGTGGCGTGAACGAGGGCGATGAGCCCGGCGTGCACCGAGGAGAGGTTGTCCAGCCGGCCGGACGCGAAGAATTCGCCCTCCGCACCGAAAACCCGGGGCTGCTGAGTGTCTGCGACCACGATGTCGAACCCGCCGATGTCCCTGGCCTCCAGATCAGCGTCGACGGCAAGGATCTGCAGCAGGTCGGCGCGGGCCGGATCACCAAGGCCCCAGACCGGGTTCATGTGCTGCTGCTTGTCGAGCTTCAGCCCGTCGTTGACCGAGCGGTCCAGGTGGATAGCCAGTTGGGGGAAGCGCAGAAGCGACCCGGTGTGCACGAGGTGCTCCACGCCGTCGTGCGTCACCAGCCGGCCGGCGAGCGCCAGTTCGCGGTCCAGCCACGAGTTCAGCAAAGGTCCGCCATAGACTTCGACACCCGCCTGCAGCCAGCCGTGGCGTCCGGTGGTCGGCTTCGGCTTCAGCTTGAAGGACGGTGAGTCGGTATGCGCACCGAGGATGTGGAAGCCGGTGGTCTCAGTTGCTGTGGACGGGGTGATCCACGCGATCAACGCGCCGTCACGAATGACGTAGAAGCGGCCAGGGCCGCCGTCCCAGGCCTCGCCCTCGTGAAGTTGGGTAAAGCCTGCCGCCTCCAATCGCGCGCCGCCCTCGGAGGCTGCATGGAAGCTGGACGGTGAAGCGCTGACATAAGCGCCAAGGTCGGCAATGTGAGCGTGAGCGGCAGTCATGCCTCCAAGCGTACTGACCGAGGGGCCCGTGCCTAGAAGTCGAGTCCCTGGCTGGGCGTCACCAGACCGGTCTCGTACGCGTACACGACGGCCTGGACGCGGTCGCGCAGGTGCAGCTTGGTGAGGATGCGGCGCACGTGCGTCTTTACCGTGGCCTCGGAGAGGAAGAACCGGTGCGCCAGTTCGGCGTTGGAGAGCCCCTCGGCAATGGCGCCGAGGACTTCGAGTTCGCGGGGCGTCAGATCCCGGAGCAGGGGGTCGCGGAGGGGTTTCGGAGTGTCCGGTCGCGAGCGCACGTACTCTTCGAGCAGGCGCTGCGTCACCCGCGGAGCAACCACCGCGTCGCCGCTCGCTACCACCCGGACAGCCTGCACCAGGTCATGAGGCGCGACATCCTTGAGAAGGAACGCGGACGCGCCTGCCCGCAGCCCGGCGAACGCATATTCGTCCAGATCGAACGTGGTGAGAATGATGATCCGGGCGCACGCGCCCGACTCCGTGATGCGCCGTGTCGCCTCTATTCCGTCCATCACCGGCATGCGGACGTCCATGAGTACGACGTCGGGAACCAGCCGTTCTGCCAACCGCGCCCCTTCGGCGCCGTCGGAAGCTTCTCCGACTATCCGCATGTCCTCTTCCCCTTCGAGAATGAGACGGAACCCCATGCGGAGCAGCGGCTGGTCGTCCACCAGGAGGACTCTGGTTGGTTCGCTCACGCGGATTTCTCCTGACGGTTCTCAACAGGGGTATGGAGTTCGGCCGTGACAATCCACCCACCGGACGGGCCCGGCCCGCAACTGACGGTGCCGCCGTAGATGGCGGCACGCTCGCGCATGCCGGCGATCCCCTGTCCCGTGCCCACTGACTGTACGGGCTCCATGGCTCCGCGGCCGTCGTCGGACACGCGTACTTTGACGGAGTCGCCCAGCCTGGCAATCAGGACGTCAACGGTGGTCACAGCTTTGGCATAGCGCAGGACGTTGGTGAGCGACTCCTGAACGATGCGGTAAATGGTCACCTCGAAGGCCGCGTCTTCCGGCAGCCCGGGGCCACTGAGCTGCACCCGGATGGGCAGTCCGGCGGCTCGGAACCCTTCAAGGAGGCCCGCGAGCGAACCACCGGCCGGCAACGGGGCAAGCGGTGCGGAGTCGGGCCCTTCGCGGAGGACACCGAGCACTCTCCGCATGTCCGCGAGGGCGGTTCGCCCGGTGGCGGAGAGTTCGGCGAGAACTTCCCGCGCACGGTCCTGATCGCGTTTCATGACGACGGCGGCTCCGTCCGACAGCGCGATCATCACCGACAGGGAGTGGGCAACGACGTCGTGCATTTCGCGTGCAACGCGGTTCCGCTCAGTGGCGGAGGCGAGTTCGGCGTTGCGCTCTGCCCATTCGCGCAGTTCGTGTTCATGCAGTCTCTCGCGGCGGATTGTCACGCCTACTCCGACGGCGACCACGTACCACATCACCGCGAAGCCCATGATTACCCAGATTACATACGGCGCCTCCTCCGGCATCGCGGCGGGAATGAAAGCGAGCGGGAAGACCGATGTCACCACCGCTCCCGCGAAGGCCCAGACCGCCGTGCGGACCGGGAAGGCGACGGCCACCGCGTACAGCGCGAACCAGATGCCGATGCCCACCGTTGATCGGGCGTCAGAGATCACCAGGGCAACGGGTTCAATGGCGCACAGCAGTGCGAGAACAATCAGCGGACGGCTACGCCGGAAAAAAAGGATGACGGCCGCCACGCCGATCGGCAAGAGGCTCCATGGGCCTGCAGCCCGCTCAAGGGGCAGGAGGATGTTGGGTACGCTGCTGAGCAGGAACAACAGAACGACGACGAGGTCCATCATCCGCGGGTGTGATCGGAAGTACCGGCGGATGGGGCCTAGCCGTCGTGCATTGATCTCGGTGAAGGAGACGGCAGCCGTTCGTTCCGCCGCCTCCCTCAACGAGGCTTTGTCACTCATGGAGTGAGCATATTGGGTGTGCTGATCAATCCCGCCTAAACGTCGCGCTTCTTCGTGACAACCAGCGAAACTAACAGCAGCACGAGTGCCCAAGCGCCCAGCACCAGGGCTCCCTGCCACTGGTTCAGGGCATCATCGGCAATGGAAATGGCAACCATCTGCTCGCCGGCGCTGCTCGGCAGGAACCGCGCGGCGTCGGGAATCCAGTCAGCGAGTCCGGAGAAGAGCTGAATGATGATGGGCAGCACCATCAGCAACCCAATCGCCGTCACCACACCGCCGGCGGTGTTGCGGAGCAAGGTGCCGATTGACATGGCGATGACGGCCATCAGCGCCAGCACGGAACCCGTATTGATGATGCTCAGCAACACCCCGTCCGTGGTGATGGCGAAGTCAATGTCCTCTGGCGCGAGGAAGGGCTGCGCAACGAAGTAGGAGATCAGGGCGGCCCCTGCCCCCACCACGAAGGCGACGGCTGCGATGATGAAGTTCTTTGCGAGGAGTGCGGGGATGCGCTTGGGGACCGCGACCATGGTTGAGCGGATCATCCCCGTTCCCCATTCGGACGCGATCAGCACGACGGCGAGGGAAGCGATGAGGAGCTGCCCGAAGATGATCCCGGCGCTCGGCGAGCTCAGCGCGAGTTCGCCGTAATCGGTAGCTGCGAGTTGAGCGGCAATCTCGGGATCAGAAGACGTGAATGACTCGGCTGAGGCCTGGCTGGATGCCATGGACCACGCGAAAAGCGCGGACAGGCCGATCATCACCACCAGCGTGATCGACAACAGAATCATGGTGGAGGGGACGGTGGTCACCTTGATCCACTCTGATCGGAGGACACGGAAGAAGCTCACTCCGGCCCCGGAGGTCTCCCGGCGGGTGGTTGCGCCGGCTGGGTTCGCTGCGGTGGCTGTATGTGCCATGGCTACTTGCCTTCCTTCGGGCCGGTCCCGGCAGGAGCCTGCGGAAGAGATTGTGAGTGGTACTCGACCTCGTCGGTGGTGAGCTGCATGTACGCGTCCTCGAGGGATGCCTGGAGCGGCGTCAGTTCGTAGACGAGGATGCCGCGTGCAAGTGCAACTTCGGCGATACGGCGGGAGTCTGCGCCGGTGATTTCGAGAAGCTCCGGCTCGAGGTGCTGGCTGGAAACACCATCCGCGGCCAGGGCCCTTACCAGGTCGGCCGGACGGTCGGTGCGCACGCGTGCCCGGGTCTGGCCGTGTCCGTCAAGGATCTCGCGGATCGGAGCATCGGCGATGATACGCCCGCGGCCGATCACTATGAGGTGGTCCGCGGTGAGCGCCATTTCCGACATCAGATGCGAGGAGAGGAAGACGGTGCGGCCCTCGGACGCCAGGCCCTTGGCGAGGTGCCGTACCCACTGCACACCTTCCGGGTCCAGCCCATTGACGGGTTCGTCCAGGATGACGGTGTGCGGGTCTCCCAGCAGCGCACACGCAATGCCGAGCCGCTGGCCCATTCCGAGGGAGAACCCCCCGACGCGCTTCTTGGCGACCGGCCCCAGGCCGGTCATCTCGATGACTTCCTTGACCCGACTGTTGGGGATGCCATGGGTGGCGGCCATCGCCCGGAGGTGGTTATAGGCGGTGCGCTTGGTGTGGACAGCTTTCGCATCAAGCAGCACACCCACTTCACGCAGGGGCGCGGAATGCTGTGCGTAGTGCTTGCCGTTGACTCGGACGTCGCCGCCCGACGGATTATCGAGTCCGACGATCATGCGCATGGTGGTGGACTTGCCGGCGCCGTTGGGTCCGAGGAACCCGGTGACGCGGCCTGGTTTCACGCTGAACGAAATCCGGTCTACCGCCGCTTTGGCGCCGTAACGCTTGGACAGATCCGTTGCCTCAATCATGATGGGCGTCCTTGGGGAAGGGAGTTCTTGGGATACCTCAACACTACGGAGCAACTGCCTGCGCGGCGCCGACCGGCGGGATGATCTTGCCCCTGCCCCCGTACGCCAAAAGGATGATGCCTTCCAGGGCCCATCAGCCGGCACGACGGCGCGGCGGCTGATGGTGACTCCCCCCCCCGCGGGATGACGACGGCAGCCACACGGGCCGCCGCCGTCGTCTTCTGTTGCTAGCGGGAGCTGACGGACTTGAACTTCTTCACCGAGAGCGGCACGAAGATCACAAGCATCACGATGATTCCGAGGATCACGGTGATGATGGGATTCTGCAGTGTCCAGGCCGTGGGCTCCGGGAAATCGGGGTTGGTGTTCCCGAACAGCAACCTCGCCGACTCCACGAGGGCGGACACCGGGTTCCACTCCGCAATGTTCTTCAGCACCTCCGGCAGGGTATGGATCGGGACAAACGCGTTCGAGATGAAGGTCAGCGGGAACAGGATCATGAAGGACGCGTTGTTGATGACCTCCGGACTACGGACACTCATCCCGAGGAGCGCCATGACCCAGCTGAAGGAGTAGGAGAACAGAAGCAGAACCGCGACTCCGCCCAGGAAGCCCCAGAACGACGTGGTCACGCGCCAACCGACCAGCCAGCCGGTGCCCATCATGATCATCATCGAGATGCTGTTGATCACGAGGTCGCCGTTGGTACGCCCGATCAGCACTGCCGCCGGGCTCATGGGAAGGGTGCGGAACCGATCAATGATTCCGTCCTTCAGGTCCTGTGCCATTGCAGCTCCCGAAAAGGTGGAGCCGAAGATGACTGTCTGGGCAAAAATGCCGGCCATCAGGAAGTTCACGTAGTCAGGAACGTTCATTGCACCGGCATAGACCTGGCTGAACAGGAGTACGAACATGATGGGCTGAAGGATGGTGAAGACAAGGATCTCCGGGACCCGCTTGATCTTGATCAGGTTGCGGCGGGTCGCGATCCAGCCATCTGAAAGCAGCTGAGCGAACGGTGAACCTACGCTCTCGTAGGCGGGTTGGCTGACCGCGGTCATTGGGCTTTCTCCATCTCGGCATCGCTCTTGCTGGTCTCATCCTCGGCTTTGTGGCCGGTGAGCTTGAGGAACACGTCATCAAGCGTTGGTCGGCGCATGCCGGCGTCGTGGAGCTGGATCCCCGCCTGTCCCAAGTCTGAAAGCACATACTGCAGCGCCCGCGGACCTTCGACGACGGACACCTCCACGGTGCGGTCGTTCCCCGCAGGAGCACCGTCTCCGTGGCGTGCGAGGATCTCGCGTGCCGCCCCGGCATCGGCCTGGTGCACCAGCGTGACAACCACCCGGTGGCCACCGATCTGGGCCTTCAGCTTATCCGAGGTGCCCTCGGCGATCACCTTGCCGCCGTCGATCACGGCAATGTCATCCGAGAGGTGGTCCGCCTCTTCCAGGTACTGGGTGGTCAGGAGGAGCGTGGTGCCGTCGTTGACCAGCTGTTTGATGATTTCCCATAGGGCGAGCCTGCTGCGCGGATCCAGTCCGGTGGTCGGTTCGTCGAGGAACAGGATCTTGGGGTTGATCACCAAGGCACCGGCAAGGTCAATACGACGGCGCATGCCACCGGAGAAGCCCTTGACCGGGCGGTTGCCGGCTTCCGTCAACTCGAACTGATCAATCAGTTCCTGTGCACGCTTTCGCGCCCTCTTCGCACCCAGGTGATAGAGCCTGCCCACCATCTCCAGGTTCTCGAATCCGGTCAGATTCTCATCGACCGCCGCATACTGGCCGGATGCGCCGATGATCCGCCGGGCTGCCTTCGGGTTGCGGATCACGTCGATTCCGTCGATGTGGGCCGTACCCTCATCCGGCTTGATGAGGGTGGTAAGGACCTTGACTGCCGTCGTCTTACCCGCCCCGTTGGGACCCAGCAGTGCCTTCACGGTCCCCTGGGGAACGGAAAGGTTGAGGCCCGCGAGTGCATGCACCGGGCCGCTCTTCGATGTGTATGTTTTCTTCAGACCTTCGGCCTGGATGATCGTCATGGGTCAACCCTAGGTTTGGCAAGTTGTGGGATGAAGGGCATTGCGGACAGATTGGGTCCGCTAATCACCGGGGTGTTCCGCGTAGGACGGGAGCCGTGGACGGACGGTCCACGTGCGCGGGTTTATGTATGTAGACACCGTATACATCATTGTCCGTCAGGGCAATGGTTTTGTGCGGCCCAGCCCCCTACCGGGACTGCAAGGCGTCCAGTGCCACCGCCATCGCTGCAGCCACCCGCCAGTCGATACGTGCCCCCGGGACAGTGACGTCATAACGGTCGCGCAGGGATCGCCGCCGTTCCGAGGTCAAGACCACCTGGCCGGACGGGTCGCGAAAGTCGAAGTGGAACAGGAAGGGCACCGGTATGGCGTCGAGGAATGGGACGAACTCCCAGATACGGCGGGCGATCGCAACAGCCTGGCTGCGTTCACTGCCAACCGCCTGGATCCCCGGCGCATCCAGTTGCCAGGTTGAGCGCAGCAGTGAAGCACCGAAGTTCTTCCGAAAGCTGCCGATTGAATTTCCCTGGGCGTCGCGCACGTCGTAGGTGGCCCCCAGGTCCAGCCTCTGACGTGCCTTGAAGGAGAAAATCACCGTCTTCTTCGATTCATCAGAGAAGAAGCGGACCTCTTCCTTGAAGGCAGCCCGCTTCTGCTGGGCGAGGGCCAAGAGCTCTACCGGCTCCCCGTCGGAGTCAACTGAGCGCACTTCATACCGGTTCACCATCATGGTGATCTTCTGCGTCACCGAGAACTGTTCGATCGGTCGGGTATGCTCCACTGGTTTTCCTCCGGCTTTCCTCGCACCCGGATCCGGGCAGCATTTCCGAGCCTAGCGACCCGGCCGGCGGCCGGCGTCGTCCTAAAGGACGATCTCCGCAAGGGACGGCACACAAGAGCGGCAGGCGCGGGCAGCACGGCTGCCCGCCCCCTGCCGGCGTCCGCTAACCCCAAATAACGACGGCGTCAGGACGGAACGCGGGTGCCTTCCGATTCTTCCGCTCGGCGCTCCGCAGCAGCCGGTGCCACGATGAAGGAAGCCAATACGGCCACACCAACAGCCAGCAGGGCGTTACGGATGCCCACCTGGTCGCCGAGGAAGCCCAGCAGCGGTGGTCCCGCCAAAAACGCCGTGTAGCCGATGGTCGAGACAACCGATACGCGCGCGGCCGCGAACCGCGGCTCATCGGCGGCGGCGGACATGCCCATCGGGAAGCCGAGGGCTGCACCTGTCCCCCACAGGACCGCTCCGACACCTGCGAGAAACACGGTGGGCGCGAAGACGAAGAGCACCAGGCCGGCAAGGGAGGACGCGAGGCTCACCTGCAGCACCCGCACCCGGCCGAACCGGTCGATGAAGCCGCCGCCGATGAACCGGAAAATCGTCATCGAGGCAACGAACACACCGAACATCAAGGCACCGACGGCCTCACTGGCACCGAGACCGTCGACGGTGGCCTTCGCTACCCAGTCATTGGCTGCGCCTTCGGTGAGCGCGGCACCAAGGACCACCAATCCGATGAGGAGAGTGCGAGGCTCCTTCCAGGCGGCGAATCCGCCCCGGCGCGGGGCGGCGTCGTCGTACGTTTCGGCGTGAGGTTGCTCCGGCAGGAAGTAGCGCGGAATCCACAGTGAAATGACCAGCACCAGGGCGGCCACCACCACCAGGTGTGTCGAGAGCGCTACACCGCCGGCGGCCAGGGCGGCGCCGGCAACCGCACCGACAAAGGCACCGCCGCTGAAGGCTGCATGGAACTTCGGCATAATGGTGCGCAGGAGCCGGCGTTCGACGTCGGCTCCTTCAAGATTCTGCGCAACATCCCACAGGCCGATGCCCAGGCCGAAGATGAACAGGCCTGCCGCGGCGAGAGTTACCGATTGAGTCATGAGGCCACCGGCAATGACGGATGCTGCGATTGCGGAAGCAACCCCACCAACCCTCACGGTGTTCGCGGTGCCGATTCGGGCCGCGATTCCTCCGGACAACGGCAGGGAAATCATGGAGCCGATGGCCGCGACCAGCAGCAGCGCACCCGTCTGACCGTCGCTCAGTCCCAGCACGTCCGACGCGGACGGAATCCGCGCCGCCCAGCTGGCGAAGATGAGGCCATTGAGCCCGAAGATTGCGAAGGTAGCCCACATGGCCGGATTGACTTTGCTCTGCACCCATAAACCCTATGCGCAGGTACAGGCCGGGTCTACACGCGGCGCCAAGTGTGATGGAACCGACAGTGAAGCTGAGAGTCAACCCCACCGGGGACTTAGCGCGCCCGCTGCACCCTGCCCTCGTCCCAGACGGGAGTCTCGGACTCGTACACCTTGCCGTCCTCGCCGAAGACCAGGAACCGGTCGAAGCCGCGTGCGAACCAGCGGTCGTGGGTCACTGCGAGTACGGTGCCCTCAAATGCGTCGATGGCGCGTTCCAATGCCTCGGCTGAATGCAGATCGAGGTTGTCCGTGGGCTCATCCAGCAGCAGCAGCGTGGCGCCGGAAAGCTCGAGCAGGAGGATCTGCAGCCGTGCCTGCTGTCCGCCGGAAAGCGAGTCATACAGCTGCTCCGACTGGCCAGCGAGCCCGTAGCGGTCCAGCACAGCGGACGCCGCTTCCCGCCCGAGACCGGACCGATGGTCATCCCCGCGGTGCAGGATGTCGAGGAGCGTCCGGCCCAACAGATCCGGGCGGCTATGCGTCTGGGCGAAAAATCCGGGCCGGATGCGGGCACCCAACTTCACGACGCCGGTGTGCGGCACCGGATCGATGCTCACCTCGGACACGGGCTCGTGTTCCTTCTCCGGGTCCGTACCGCCGGCTGCGAGCAAGCGGAGAAAGTGGGACTTGCCGGATCCATTGGAACCGAGCACCCCCACCCGGTCACCGAACCAGATCTCGGTGCTGAACGGCTTCATCAGTCCTGTGAGTTCGAGCTTCTGCGCAACGACGGCCCGCTTCGCTGTGCGGCCGCCCTTGAGCCGCATGTTCACGTTCTGCTCAATCGGTATCGCTTCGGGCGGTCCTGCTTCCAGGAATTTCGCCAGTCTCGTCTGGGCGGCGTGGTACCGGTTCGCCATGTCCGAGCGGAACGCCGCCTTGTTCTTATACATGTTCACGAGCTCTTTGAGCTTGATGTGCTCCTCGTCCCAGCGGCGCCGCAGTTCCTCGAACCGCGCGTTCCGGTCGGTCCGCGCCTGCAGGTACGTGCTGAAGCCTCCCCCGTGCACCCAGCTCGACGCACCGAGGGCGCCGGGCTCGAGCGTGACGATCCGGGTGGCAGCGTTGTCGAGAAGCTCCCGGTCGTGACTGACGAACAGCACAGACTTGCTGGACTCATTGAGCTTTGCTTCCAGCCAGCGCTTGCCGGGGACGTCGAGGTAGTTGTCGGGCTCGTCGAGGAGGAGCAGTTCGTCAGGTCCCGAAAACAGCGCTTCCAGCACCAGCCGCTTCTGCTCGCCTCCGGACAACGACGACGCCGCGCGGTACTGGGCGCGGTCATAGGGCACGCCGAGCGCCGCCATCGTCACTTCGTCCCAGGTGGTTTCCAGCTCGTACCCGCCGGCGTCTCCCCAGTCGGCAATGGCTTGTGCATACCGCATCTGGGTGGGTTCGTCGTCGTGCTCCATCATGGCCAGCTCGGCGTCATCGATGCGCTTCGCGGCTGCGGCGAGCGCCGGCGGAGCGGCGGAGACGAGGAGATCACGAACGGTGGTGTCGTCACGGACCTGGCCGACGAACTGGCGCATGATGCTCATGCTGCCGGACCGGGTGACGGCTCCCTCGTCCGCGGTGATGTCACCGGCGACAATACGCAGGAGGGTGGTCTTTCCGGTTCCGTTGGGCCCGATCAGCGCGGTCTTGTGGCCCTCACCGACTTTGAAGGTGACGCCGTTGAGCAATTGACGGCCGTCGGAGAGGAAGTAGTCAATGTTGGATAGGTCAAGATGTGCCACCGCTCAAGTCTTTCACGGTTGAAGACAGTAACCGTGCCGCTACTCCATACCTCGATAGGCTCGCTCCCGTAAATCCTCCCGCTGCTGGTTCGTTAAAATGAGCCACTCCGCCGGCGTGAGTTTCAGCAGGTGCAGCAGGCGCCGATCCTCAGCCGATAGCAGCGTCCCGGCGGGGATGCCACGTGGTCGTTCCTGTGTGTCGAGCCGGACCGCCGCTACCACCAGAGTCAGGACCGCCGCCATCACGACGGCGGCGATGATTTCCACGCCCATCAATCCTCCTGCACACGGTTGCCTCGCCGGCCGCTGCCGGGAAGGAATGCTTGATGATTGCCTCCCCGCCTTGGGGAAAAGTTGGTTGATGCGCCCGTATCTGTGCAGGAGGATGAGACGACCATGGAAAAGGTCAGCCCCACCTACATAAACTTCGCGAGCATTCTGGATCCCAGGACGCGCGAGCAGAATCTGAAGACCGCGTCGATGCCGTTCATTTATCCACATCTCGCGAGCATGCCTGACGCCCACCTGGGCAAGGGGGCTGCGGTCGGTTCCGTCATCCCCACCCTGGGCGCCATCATCCCGGCGGCGGTGGGCGTGGATATTGGCTGCGGGATGATCGCCGTGCGCACCCAGCACAGGGCCGGTGACCTGCAGAGGCTGGACCGCAAGACTCTTCGCCAGTCGATCGAGCGGGCGATTCCCCTCTCGGCCGGGCACAGCAACAAGAAAATCCTCGAGTCGGCGGAGCCACGCGTCGAGCGGCTGGCACGGGATGCTGACAACGCAGGGTTCGATCCGTCGTCGTACTCGAAACAGTGGGCGCTGCAACTGGGATCACTCGGATCCGGCAATCACTTCATCGAGGTGAGCCTCGATGAGAACGACGACGTGTGGCTCTTCCTCCACAGCGGATCACGCGGTGTGGGGAACCGGATCGCGCAGCATCACATCCGTGTGGCTCTGGATCTGTGCGACAAACGCCGCATCGCCCTTCCGGACAACGACCTCGCCTACCTCAACGAAGGTGATGACGAGTTCGAGAAATACATCCGCGAGCTGCGATGGGCTCAGGACTTCGCCCTGCTCAACCGGAAGGAGATGATGGACCGCGTGATCGGGTGCTTCGCCCGGTGGACGGGCGACGAGGTGCAGGAACTGGAACGCATCAACTGTCACCACAACTACACCGCCCAGGAAACCCACTACGGCAAACAGGTCTGGCTCAGCCGCAAGGGTGCGATCGACGCCTCCCCCGGCCGGCCGGGGCTCATCCCGGGGTCAATGGGGACGGCGTCCTACGTGGTCGAGGGGCTGGGCTACCCGCCGTCGCTGAACTCCGCTCCACACGGTGCGGGCCGGGAGTACAGCAGAACCGCCGCGCGGCGCACCTTCACCCGCGACGAACTGAGGCGGACAATGCGCGGCATCGAGTACCGCGACACCGACGCCTTCATCGATGAAATCCCGGCAGCCTACAAGGACATCGACGTCGTGATGGAAGACGCGCGCGACCTGGTCCGCATCCGGCACACGCTGCGCCAGATCGTAAACGTCAAGGGCGACTAGCTTGAAGCATCGGCGAGGGAGGCTTGAGCTCCAAGCCGGCGAGCAGCGGCGAGGTAGGGCGCCGTCCGGCTCTCGTTGGAGCGCGCAACTTCGGCAGGGGTGCCGACGGCGATGATCTGTCCGCCGCCGTCGCCACCGGCGGGACCCAGATCGATCACCCAGTCAGCGGAGGCCACGACATCCATCTTGTGTTCAACCACGATCACTGTGTTGCCGGCATCGACCAACCCGTGCAGCTGCGCCATTAGAAGCTTGACGTCGGCCGGGTGTAGCCCCGTCGTCGGCTCATCCAGCACGTACAGGGTATGGCCACGGTGGGCGCGCTGCATTTCGGTGGCCAGCTTGATGCGCTGGGCCTCGCCCCCGGAGAGTTCGGTGGCGGGCTGGCCGAGCCGGAGGTAGCCAAGGCCCACTTCCAGCAACGTTTGGAGGCTGCGCGCTGCTGCAGGTACGTCGGAGAGGAACTCTGCGGCGGCGCTCACCGTCATTCCCAAAACATCAGCGACATTCCGTCCGCGGTACTCAACTTCAAGAGTTTCGGGGTTGAACCGCGAACCATGACACTCAGGGCAAGGCCCATAACTGCCGGGCAAAAACAGCAGTTCCACCGCTACGAAGCCTTCCCCCTGGCAGGTCTCGCAGCGGCCGCCTGCCACATTGAAGGAGAACCGTCCGGCGCCGAAGCCCCGGGACCGGGCTTCGTCCGTGGCGGCGAACTCCTTGCGGACGGAGTCGAAGAGTCCGGTGTAGGTTGCGAGGTTGGAGCGCGGAGTTCGGCCGATCGGCTTCTGGTCGACTTTCACCAGCCGGTCAAGCTGGTTCAGCCCGGGAAAGGACCCCACGCTCAGTGCTCCGGCCTGGGAGGCGGCGGTGCCATCCTGGATTTCCGGGATCGGCTCTTCCGGCGCCTCGCTCCTAGGGTGCAGCCGTTCACTGACGACCTCGGCAAGAACCTGGCTGACCAGAGTTGATTTGCCTGAGCCGGATACGCCGGTGACTGCCGTCAGCACACCCAGAGGGAAGTCCACATCGAGCCTGCGCAGGTTATGCCGGCTGATATCCCTTATTTCGAGCCAACCGGCGGCTTCCCTGCCGGAACCGCCACGGGCATCTTTGCTGCCATCATCCTCGATGTTTGAATTGCCGCTGTCCGGCCCGCCGGAATGCTCTGGAAACAGGAAAGGCCTCGTAACCGAAGCGGCAACCTCGCGGAGACCGTCCACCGGTCCGCTGTAGAGCACCTCTCCTCCACCCTCACCGGCGCGCGGTCCCACGTCCACTATCCAGTCCGCGCGATGCACCACGTCCATGTTGTGTTCCACGACGAACACCGAATTGCCGGACACCCTGAGTTGGTCCAGCACTGCGAGGAGAGGTTCGGCGTCGGCTGGGTGTAGCCCAGCCGAGGGTTCGTCGAGCACGTAAATCACACCGAACAGCCCGGACCGAAGTTGAGTGGCGATCCGGAGTCGCTGCATTTCACCCGGGGACAGCGTGGGTGTGGATCGCCCAAGGGCGAGGTAACCCAGCCCCAGGTCCAGGAGCACGGTGATCCGAAGCAGTAGATCCCTGGTCAGGGCAACGGCCACCTCATCATTCTCGCCTGAAGTCCGCCCGCGCGAGGCGGTCCCGGGTGACGTGAGTTCTGCGGTGGGCCGGATGATTTCGGCCAGATCGTTCAACGGTAGGGCGTTGAATTCGGCGATGGTCTTACCGGCGAACGTCACGGCGATGGCTTCGGGCCTCAGCCCGCTGCCACCGCAGCGTGAGCATGGGCCAGTATGCATGAACTGCAACACCCGGTTACGCATGGCGGTACTTTTTGAGTCGGCCAGGGTGTGCAGAACGTAGCTCCGGGCGCTCCAGAACCGTCCCTTGTACGGCTTGGCAACGCGGTCGCGCTGGGGCGTTACTTCCACCACGGGCTGCTCTTCGGTGAAAAGAATCCAGTCCCGGTCCTTTTTCGGCAGCTTCTGCCACGAAGTTTCGACGTCGTAGCCGAGGTGCGTGAGGATGTCACGCAGGTTCTTGCCCTGCCAGGCGCCCGGCCATGCGGCGATGGCTCCATCGCGGATGCTGAGGGAGGGATCCGGTACCAGGGAGTCCTCACTGACGGTGTGCGCTATGCCCAGGCCATGGCACTCCCGGCAGGCGCCTGCCGCGGTGTTCGGGGAAAAGGCATCCGAATCAAGTTGCTCGGCGCCCTCCGGGTAACTGCCGGCGCGGGAAAAGAGCATACGCACGGAGTTCGACAGGGTGGTGACCGTGCCGACAGTGGAGCGGCTGCTCTGCGCGCCGCGTCGCTGTTGAAGGGCTACGGCTGGAGGCAGACCGGTAATCTGTTCCACTTTGGGGTTGTGCCCCTGCTGAATGAGCCGGCGGGCGTACGGTGCCACCGATTCGAAATAGCGTCGCTGGGCTTCGGCATAGATGGTCCCGAAGGCCAGCGAGGATTTGCCCGAGCCGGATACTCCGGTGAACGCCACGATCGCATCACGCGGGACGTCCACATCCACGTTGCGCAGGTTGTTTTCACGAGCGCCCCGAACACGCACAAAGCCATCAGTGAGATGAGTGGAATCAGGCGCCGGCAGGATGTGCTCCGGGAGATCGGAAGCATGCTGTTGATGTTGCATTACTCCGACCCTATCGCCGGACAGGATTTCGGCCACCATTCCGAGAAGGAGTGCGACTCGGTCTGAGCCGCAACAGTTAGCGGCCCTCGATCCCTCGGAAGTCGTTGAAGCTGTAGATATGCATCCCGGCGAATGCGTTGGTTTTCTCTATGGAGCGCACCAACCGCGAAGGATCGTACGACGACGGCGCCAGCATCGTGCGCAGCAGCGTACCGCTGCGCCTGGCGAACTTGAGCGATGGGCCCACGCCGATGCGTCCGGCGAGCGAGACGAGGCGGGTGCGCCGGACCCTCCCGGGGACACCGGCCCACACGGGCACCGTCAAGCCGTGGGACCTCAGCCGGGTGACGTAGTCGCCAAGCACCTGCCCGGAGAAGCACATCTGCGTGACTGCCCAACCACCGAGTTGCTGCTTCTTCAGCAGCAGCTCTGTGAGCTCGGGTTCAGGAACGGTGGGATGGCCTTCGGGGTAGGCGGCGAAGCCCGTCTCAAACCCGCCGATGTCGGCAATATCCTCCATGAGCGGCAGGCTCCAGGCGTACGGCCCTTCTGCCTCGCGGGCATCCCCGGCGATCACGAAAATATCGCGCACGCCGGCATCGGCGAGACGCGAAGTGAATTCCGCGAGTTGCTGCCTGGAGCCAATCGATCGTGCGGCCAGATGCGGGATCGCGCGGTACCCGAGCCCGGCAAGCTCAACCGAGACCTCCACCGTCTTCGCCGCGCCGTGGTGCGGAAGGCACGTCACGGCTACCGTGGCCGGCGGGGCAAGATGGCGTTGCAGCCGGACGACGACGTCGCCGCCCGGCACGATCTCAACCCGGCTCGGGAAGCCCACTCAGCATTCCACGACGTTCAAGGCAAGCCCGCCCCGGGCCGTTTCCTTGTACTTGTCCATCATGTCCGCGCCGGTCTCGCGCATCGTCTTGATCGCGGCGTCGAGCGAGACGAAGTGCTGCCCGTCGCCGCGGACGGCCATCCGGGCGGCCGTGATCGCTTTGATGGCTCCCACCGCATTGCGCTCGATGCACGGAATCTGGACCAGACCGCCGACGGGGTCGCAGGTCAAACCCAGATTGTGTTCAATGCCGATCTCCGCGGCGTTCTCCACCTGTTCAGGAGTACCGCCCAGCACCTCGGCCAGCCCGGCGGCCGCCATTGCGCAGGCGGAGCCCACTTCGCCCTGGCAGCCTACTTCGGCTCCGGAGATCGATGCATTCTTCTTGAACAGGGCACCGACGGCAGTGGCGGCAAGCAGGAAACGGATGACGCCGTCGTCGTCGGCTCCTGGAACAAAGTCCGTGTAGTACTTCAGGACGGCCGGGATGATGCCGGCCGCACCGTTGGTGGGAGCCGTGACCACCCGACCACCGGCTGCGTTCTCCTCGTTCACCGCGAGCGCGAACAGCGTCACCCATTCCATGGTGCTCAGGTGGTCGTCGGGGTCTGCTTCCTTGCGGAGCAGTTCGAGCTGCCGGGCAGCGCGGCGACGGACATGCAGTCCGCCGGGAAGGATGCCGCTGTTGGTGGATCCGCGCCGGATGGTGTCCTGCATGACGTCCCAGATTTCGAGGAGGCCGGTGCGAACCTCCTCCTCAGACCGGACTGCCAGTTCATTCGCAAGCACTATCTCCGAGAAGGACTTTCCGGTGCCGGCCGCAATCCCGAGCAGCTGCTCGCCCGACTCGAACGCATAGGGAACAGCGACGGCGGGGCCACCGGAGAGGTCCGCGCCGATCTGGTCCTGATCCAGCACGAATCCGCCGCCCACCGAGTAGTATTCCCGCGCACAGACGAGTATTCCATCAGCGTTATATGTCGAGAAGCGCATACCATTCGTATGGTAATCGAGCCTCTGTTTGCGGTGCAGGATCAGGTCCTCCGTGACATCGAAGGCGACCTCGTGCGTCCCGGCCAGTCGGAGGACCTTGGACTCACCGATCTCCTCGACGCGCGGTTCGGCGCGTTCCGGATCGGTGAGGTGCGGCTGCTCACCCTCGAGGCCGAGGATCACGGCCTTGACGGTACCGTGCCCATGACCGGTCACGCCGAGCGAACCGAACAACTCCGCCTCGACCCGGCTCACCTGTTCGAGCAGACCCTGCTCGGAGAGTATCCGGGTGAACAGGTACGCGGCTGTCATCGGTCCGCCGGTGTGCGAACTTGACGGACCTATTCCGATCTTGAACAGGTCGAAGGCGCTGATTGTCATGATCGGCCCGGACGCTTGTAGAACGGCAGTCCGACCACGGTGAACCCCTCAGGGCGGCCCCGCAGATCGACCTGGAGTTCGGTGCCGGGTTCGCTCAGCTCCGTCTCGACGTACGCGAGCGCAACCGGGTACCCGAGGGTTGGGCTTGGGAGGCCGGACGTGACGGTACCGACGGTCCGTCCGTCCCGGACGACGTCGTAACCGGCGCGGGCTGATCGCCGTCCCGCACCGCGCAAGCCGACAAGCTTCCGGGCAGGGGCCTCCCCCTTGAGCGGCTCAAGCGCCGAGCGGCCCACGAAGTCCCCGGTCTTCTTCAGGCTCACCACACCCCCCAGACCGGCTTGGAAGGGATTGGTGTCCAGGCCAAGCTCGTGTCCGTAGAGCGGCATACCCGCTTCGAGGCGTAGCGAATCCCTGGAGGCCAGGCCGCACGGCGCCAGGCCGTGTTCTGCACCGGCCTCGGTTGCGGCCTTCCACAGCTGCACGGCCTGGCCGTTCTCGATGAAGAGTTCGAAACCGTCCTCTCCGGTGTAGCCCGTGCGGGCCAGGAGAACGGACTGCCCGGCGAGGTCCACGTGGACAGCCGAGTAGTACTTCAGCGAGGTGATGGCCTCCCGGTCCGTGCCACCGCTCATCCCCAGCAGGATCGCCTCGGCGTTCGGTCCCTGGACCGCAATGAGCGCCGTGTCCTGGGACTGGTCCTCGACCTTTACAGTGAAGTTCCCGGCACGCCGCTGAAGTTCAGCGGCGACGGTGTCGGAATTCGAGGCGTTGGGAACCACCAGGAAACGGTCCCCGGCGAGGCGGTAGATGATGAGGTCATCGATCACTCCACCGTCTTCGTTGCAGATGAGGGAGTACTTCGCCTTGCCTACCGCCGTTGATGCGAGGTCGCTCACGAGCGCGTAGTTGAGGAAGTCCGCTGCCTGCGGTCCGCTGACCATCACCTCCCCCATGTGGGATAGGTCGAAAATACCGGCCGCCCGGCGGACGGTGTGGTGCTCCTCCAGCTCGCTGCGGTACTTCAGGGGCATCTGCCACCCGCCGAAGTCGGTGAAGGCGGCGCCGAGTTCCTGGTGCTCCGCATAGAGCGCTGTCTGCTTTGTCATGGCGGCTTCCTTAGGCGTTGACATCGGCTGTGGTGTCCTCGACGGATGCCGCGCTTTCCTCGAAGGCTTCAAGGGGAGGGCACGAACACACAAGATTCCGGTCTCCGTGCGCGCCGTCGATGCGGCGAACCGGCGGGAAATACTTGTCGTGGCGCAGCGTGCGCAGCGGGAAAGCCGCCAGTTCGCGGGAGTAGGCGAAGGACCACTCGTCGCTGATGAGTGCCTGGGCGGTGTGAGGAGCCTGGCGGAGCGGGCTATCCTCGAGTTGCCACTCACCGGAGCCGACACGGTCGATCTCGCTCTTGATGGCGATCATCGCGTCCACGAAACGGTCCAGTTCCCCGAGATCCTCCGACTCAGTGGGCTCAACCATCAGCGTGCCCGCAACCGGGAAGCTCAGGGTGGGAGCGTGGAAGCCGTAGTCGATGAGGCGCTTGGCGACGTCCTCAGCGGTAACCCCGGTCTTGGCCGTCAGTGCGCGAAGGTCCAGGATGCACTCGTGGGCGACGAGTCCGTTCTCGCCCGAGTAGAGCACCGGGAAGTGCTCGTTCAAGCGGGTGGCCACGTAATTGGCGGCCAGCAGCGCGGACTTGGTTGCCGCCGTCAGGCCCTCACTGCCCATCAGGGCGATGTACGCCCAGGAAATCGGCAGCACACCTGCTGAACCGAAGCGGGAGGCGGAAATGGGGACGCCAGTATGGATGTCGCTCTTCGACACATCATTCGCGTCTCCGGGCAGGAACGGCACGAGGTGCTGCGCCACCGCAACCGGGCCAACGCCTGGCCCGCCGCCGCCGTGCGGGATGCAGAAGGTCTTGTGAAGGTTCAGGTGGGAGACGTCGCCGCCGAACTCACCCGGCTTGGCGAGCCCAACGAGGGCATTGAGGTTGGCGCCGTCGATATAGACCTGGCCACCGGCCGCATGTACCTGGTCGCAGACCCAGCGCACGTCTTCCTCGAAGACGCCGTGCGTGGACGGGTAGGTGATCATGATCGCGGACAGCGAGTCACCGTTCGCCTCGATCTTGGCCTGCAGGTCGTCGTGGTCGATGTAACCGTTCTCGGCGGTCTTCACAACCACCACTTTCATGCCGGCGAGCACGGCCGACGCGGCATTGGTGCCGTGCGCTGAAGACGGGATGAGGCACACTTTGCGCGCCTCATCGCCGCGTGACAGGTGGTAGTTCCGGATTGCCAGGAGCCCGGCGAGTTCACCCTGCGACCCTGCGTTGGGCTGGATCGAAACCTTGGCATAGCCGGTGATTTCAGCGAGGCGGTCTTCAAGGTCGCCGATCAACTGGCGCCACCCCTCGGTCTGATGCTCAGGAGCAAACGGGTGGATGGTTGCAAACTCCGGCCAGGAGATCGGCTCCATCTCAACGGTGGCATTGAGTTTCATGGTGCAGGAGCCCAGCGGGATCATCGTGCGGTCCAACGCCAGGTCGCGGTCGGACAGGCTGCGCAGGTAACGCATCATCTGGGTCTCGGAGCGGTGCAGCGAGAAGACGGGGTGGGTCATGTACGACGACGAACGCTGCAGTTCGGCGGGAATCGTCGTCTCAACATCCGCTTCGTCCGGAAGGCCGGCGCCAAAAACCTCTGCGATCGTCTCAAGATGAGCGTCCGTGGTGGTTTCGTCGCAGGAAATGCCTACGTGATCCTCGTCGACCAGGCGCAGGTTGATGCCGCACTCTTCGGCCTTGCTGACGAGGTCCGCGGCCGCGCCGTCCGCCTTCACGAGGAGAGTGTCGAAGAACTGGCCGTGGACGATTCCGGGAAGAGCCGCGGCGAGCTTCGCGGCCTTGCCGTGGACGCGTTCAGCGATAGCCCTCAGTCCGTCCGGCCCGTGGTACACGCCGTACATGCTGGCCACGATCGCGAGCAGCGCCTGCGCGGTGCAGATATTCGACGTCGCCTTCTCACGGCGGATGTGCTGCTCACGGGTCTGCAGCGCAAGCCGGTAGGCGGGAGCGCCGTCTGAATCCTTTGACACACCGACCAGGCGGCCGGGAAGCATCCGCTCCAGCCCCTTGCGGACGGCCATGTACGCGGCGTGAGGTCCACCGAAGAACAGCGGCACACCGAAACGCTGGACGGAGCCGACGGCGATATCCGCGCCCTGCTCACCGGGCGGGGTGATCAGGGTCAGCGCCAGCAGGTCGGCCGCGACCGTGACCAGCGCTCCGGCGTCGTGCGCTTTGGCGATGAGGTCGGTGGAGTTGCGCAGGACGCCGGACGTGCCGGGCTGCTGGAGGACGACGCCGTTGATGTCGCCGTCGGGCAAACCGTTGGAAAGGTCAGCAATCTCGATGTCGAAACCGAGCGCTTCGGCGCGGCCCGTGACGACGGCGATGGTCTGGGGCAGGCAGTCGGCGTCCAGGACGGTGCGTCCCTTGTTCTTGCCGGAGCGTCGCATCAGCAGGACCGCTTCGGCCACGGCGGAAGCTTCGTCGAGCAGGGACGCGTTGGCAATCGGCAGTGCGGTGAGATCCTGGACCATCGTCTGGAAGTTCAGCAGTGCTTCCAGCCGGCCCTGGGAGATCTCCGGCTGGTACGGCGTGTAGGCGGTGTACCAGCCGGGAGATTCGAGGACGTTGCGGCGGATTACCGGGGGCGTAACGGTGTCGTAGTAGCCCTGACCGATCATCTGGACGGCGGTCTTGTTCTTCGCCGCGATGCTGCGCAGTTCTGCGAGAACCTCCGACTCGCTCAGCGCAGACGGAAGGTCGAGACCTTCTTCAATGCGGATGCTCTCCGGCACCGCTACGTCGACGAGCTTGTCCAGGCTTGGGTATCCGAGGACCTTGAGCATCCGCTCCGCGTCATTCGAGCGCGGACCGATGTGGCGGTCGGAGAAGGTTGATTCCGTCTGGTGGGTCATGGGAACTCCGTAGATCGGGTCCGCTCGGGGTGTGCGGACGATTATCGGGTTCCTCCCCACTCTGTATTGGACCTGAGAGATTTTGCGGACGAGACGCTCGCATTGCACCGTCGGTGAGCACAATCACGCTGTGGTTGTACTGCTTTCCAGAGTTGCCTTTCCGCTGCGGTGCTGGGCCTGAGAGATTCCTGGGGAGGGTTTGCTCCTACGGCGCCTGCCGGACGTGAGTCAACGGCAGAACTCTCCCGCTGCGGGTCATTGGCTGGTTATGGCTATTCAATTGTGTGATCGTGAGCAATCTTACTCTTCGGCAACGCACGCCGGAAATGGTTGGGCGTCAGCCCGCGAGCTCTTCCTGCTGATCCACGATTCTGAGCTGCCTCACTGCCTGAATCGCTGCCGCCCGTCCGGCCCTGGTGGCTCCGAGGGTTGATGCTGATGCGCCGTAGCCCACCAGCAGCACGCGATCATCCTTCAGGACCTTCACGCCGTCCATCCGGATGCCGCCCCCCGGCTCCCGTAGCTTCAGCGGTTTCAGGTGGTCGAGTGCGGCACGAAACCCGGTGGCCCACAGGATGGCGTCGGCTGCGACCGTCCTGCCGTCGGCGAGCTCTAGGCCGGTTTCTGTGATCCTCCTGAGCGGCCCCTCCGACCGGAGGATGCCTGCGTCAATGCCCGCCCTGTATTGGGGTGTCAGCGGAAGTCCGGTCACCGACACAACGCTCGACGGCGGAAGCCCGGCCTTGGTGTGCTCGTGCACCCTGCGCTCGACGTCGCGGCCCCACTCGGAGTCGAACGTCCGGTCGGTGAAGAGAGGTGGGCGGCGGGTCACCCAGGTGGTTCTCGCGCCGGCTTCGTGGAGCTGGAGAAGGAACTGGACGGCCGAAGTTCCCGCACCGACCACCACAACGCTCCTGTCGCGGAACTCCTCCGCGCTGACGAAGTCCTGGGTATGCAGCTGCCGTCCGCGGAACTGTTCCCGGCCTGGATAGTAGGGCCAGTACGGGCGGTCCCACGTGCCCGTGGCGTTGATGAGGAGGCGGGTCTCCCATGTTCCTGCGTCAGTGTGGACGGTGAGCGTTCCCGATGTTTCCTCGGTGACCTTTTCGACCCTGACTGGGCGGCGAACTCTGAGCTCGAACTCCCGCTCGTAGGAGCCGTAGTAGCGGGCAACAACGGACGAGGACGGCTCGGTCGGGTCAGGTGTGCCCAGTTCCATGGCGGGCAGATCATGAATGTTGTGCGCTGCGCCGAAGGTCAGTGAGTCCCAGCGGTGCCGCCACGCGCCACCGGGGCCCTCGTTCGCGTCGAGGACCAGGAAGTCACGTTCCGGTCGGAGACCCTGCCGCTGCAGGTGGTACGCCGCGGAAAGCCCGGCCTGCCCCGCACCAATGACTATTACTTGCAGCACCCGCGCATCTCCTTGCTTCCGTTCCTCGTGATGGAACGCGATTCGCGGTTCTGATGTTCCTTCTAGGAGGCCGGAGACAGATCCGGTACCGACAGACCGAACACATCCTTCAACGCCAGCTTCGCAGCGTGATACCCGCCCATGCCGTGAACGCCCGGCCCCGGCGGAGTGGACGCCGAGCACAGGTACAGACCCTTCGCAGGCATCCGCCACGGGTTCGGCCCGAACGTGGGACGCGCCAGCAATTGCGGGATGGTGACCGCACCGCCGCCGAAGTCTCCCCCCACGTAGTTGGCGTTGTACTGTTCCAGATCGGCCGCCGTCATTGTGTGTGAACGTACGACGACGTCACGGAAGCCGGGCGCGAAACGCTCGATCTGCCGCACTATGGCCTCGGTCATATCTTTCGTGGATCCGTTGGGTACATGACAGTACGTCCAGAGGATGTGCCGTCCGTGCGGGGCACGGGAGGAATCGAACAGTGAAGGCTGCGAGATCAGGACGTAGGGCTTGTCCGGATGCTGTCCCGCCGCCACTTCGGCTTCGGAAGCCGCTACTTCCGCCCGTGTACCACCCGCGTGGACAGTGCCCGCGGTCCGTACTTCCTCGTTCGCCCAGGGCACCGGCCCTGAGAGGATGAAGTCGACCTTGCAGGCTCCGCCGCCGTACCGGAAACCCTCCAGCGCCGAAAGGTATCCCGGAGGCAGACGATGGCCCGCAAGGCTTCCGACAGCGCTAGGGGAAACGTCGAGCAGGACTGCACGGGCGTCGTCGAACTCGGCGATCGACTCGATCCGGCGAGCAGTGTGGATCACTCCTCCGTGCGCCCGGATGTCCTCCGCCATGGCATTTGCCAGTGCCTGCGACCCTCCCAGTGGAATGGGCCATCCCACCGCGTGGGCCAACGCACCAAGGGTAAGTCCGGCACCGGCAGCAGCGAGGGTCGGCAATGGAGATACCGCGTGCGCGGCAACGCCGGTGAACAACGCTGCCGCCTCTTCCGTTGAAAAGCGCAGGTTCCACAGCGGCGAACCCTGCTCCAGGGTCCCCAGACCCAGCCGGGCCGCAGCCACAGGGCGGCGAGGGATACGAAGGAATTGGTTCAGCCCGGTGTCCACCACACCGTCAATATGTTGCACGAGCGGACGCATCAGTCGTCGCCAGGCTTGTCCGTCCTTGCCGAGACTCATAGCCGTGCGCCCGAAGTCCCGGTAGGCAAGGCCGGCCCGCCCGTCGTCGAGCGGGTTCGCATAGGACAGCTCAGGCACCGCGAACGGGACCCGCTCGGAGAGGCCGAACTCCCGGAAGAACGGCGAGGCCAACGCCATCGGGTGAACTGCAGAGCAGGTGTCATGGAGATGGTCCGGTTCGAGCAGCTCCATGGTGCGCGATCCGCCGCCGACAGTCTTCCCGGCCTCGAAAACCTCGACGCTCAGTCCTGCACGTGCCATCACGACGCCGGCCGCCAGCCCGTTGGGCCCGGCACCGACAATCGCGACGTCGGCCATGACTAGTTCCTGACCTCGGTGCGACCGGCCCGCAGCTTCGACAACCGCGCCGCCGCCCCCATCAGCAGCGCACGGCCCTTCGCCGGTGCCGTCCTGCGGAACGACAGCAATCCGGCCACTACCCGATACTTTCCGGGGTTCAGCGGGATGTCGTACGTGGTTGGGATGTCCACGACGTTCTTCGAGAAGTTCCGTTTGAACGTTGTCACGTTGACCAGTTGCGGGTAGTTCTCGCTGACGATCCCGGTGAGACCGCAGGCTGTGTTTCCCGCAGCCTTGAGCTGTTTGAACGCTTCCCACAGCAGCAGGTAGGGGGCGAAGGTCTTACGGGCATCGAGTGTGCTGCCCGCGAAGTAGTAAACCGAATACCCGCGGTACTCCGTGGTGATAAGCCAGCTCACCGCCCGGTTGTCCACGTAAGCCACCATGAGCCGGAGGTAGTCCCCCAGCTCCGAGAGGAGTTTTTCGTAGTAGTCGGTGCTGAAGCTTGAGAAGCCATCGCGTTCGGCTGTTTCCTGCAGGATGGGATAAAGGTCCTGACGGAAAACATCAACCCAATCGGCCCGTTCGATGGTTCGGACCTCTACGCCTGAGCGTTCCGCACGCCGGATGCTGTTGCGGGCGTTCGGCCGGAAGGACTTGAAGATGGCGTCCTCGCTGGGCGTCAGGTCCACGACGATCTCGCGCTCATACCAGCCATGCTCAATCGGACCATCAGCCGGAGGCTGGGGAGTCCTGACCTGCATCCGGACGTAGAGCGGATCCGCGCCCGGGTCTTCGGCGAATTGCTCCTGAACCGTCCGCATCAGGCGAAGTTCAGCGGCAGGTGAACGGTCGGCGAACCAGACGGGCCCATTGATTGCTACCAGCGATTCACGGAACTTTCGCCGCACCCGCAGGAGGCTCATCAACACAACGGGCGCGCCGCCGTCGTCGTAGTAGGCCCACAGGCCATAGGGCTCCCGGCCCAGGCTCCGCTCGAAAAGTGCCCACTGCGGCGTCTGCTCGAGGGGGATGATGACGTCGGGATGAGCCGACGCCAAGGCCTCGAAAGCTTCAGGCGTAAGGCGCTCGCTGCGGAAGACGGATTCTGTCACTGGGAGTCTTTCGGTGCGGGGATTTTCGGGCCCGGACGGGGCTCGCTCAAGCCTACCGGAGCGTAAGCCTTTCGATCAGGAGCGCCGTTGAAAGGACCGCCCGCAGGGTCATCGATGTCCAGACGCCGTACCGGATCATATGCCGGTTCAAGTACATGTTGTGCGACCCGGTAGAGGAGATAACCCGTGACTAACAGTCGAACCACGGTTGCGGCCACATAGTAGACGGCGTCGATGTTGTTCTCAACCACGCCCGCTGAAACCTCCCGGGCGACGAACATCCAGTACGCCCACCAGTGAAGGACTTCTACGAGCTGCCAGGTGAGAAATATTCTCCAATCGACATATGAAAGCGCCAGGAACGGCAGCAGCCACAGACTGAATTCCGGCCGGTAGTCCGGAACAACGAGCACCAGCGCCCCAATCAGGAGAAACACCACCTGCGGAAGCCTCGGCCGTCGAGGTGCCCGCAACACCAGCAGAACGATGAGCGCCGTCAGTATCCCGAAGCCGGTTAGCGCCGCAATCCCCGTTGCGTTGGGTGTGAGGCTCGGCAGGCCCGCCTGCTGTGCGATGAGGTTGTAACCGGCCCAGAGCGACGATGAAACCTCGAGGCGCGCCGGATCGTACTCCCACGGAAGGGCCATTCCCCGTCCCGGACCGAACGGAAGAACGGTGAGAACCCACACCGCGGCCAACGAACTACCCGTCATGAGCGCGGCGCGAAAACGGCCGGTGCGCAGGGCCAGCAGAATCACGGCACCGAAGACCAGGAGCACATGGATGCTGAACCCTGCGCCTAGCCCCAGCAGCACACCGGACACCACATAGCGCTGGTGCGCGAATCCCCATACGGCGAAGACACTGAGCAGAACGGACAGCAGGGCCCAGCTTGAGGTCACGGTCAGGACGGCGATCGGCGCCATAGCAACGATTGCCGCATCCCAGGGCCGCCGGCTGGCCAGCCGCATCGTCGCGACAACCGTTCCGATCCAGGCAGCTGCGATCAACACGGCATTGACATCGAAATACTGCACCACGGACTGCGTCTGGATTATCCCGGCTTCCGACGTCGGCACCAGGAACGCAACCAGGCCCGCGAACACTCCAACCAGCACCGGACCGTCAAAAATGGAACCCTCCGCAAAGGGGAAAAGCCCGCTTCCAAGGCCCTGGAACTGGAACGCTTCCGTCCAGTCGGAATAGCAGGCCCGATAGAACTGGACGGGCCGCACCCACCCGTCAACCCGGCAGGGAGCCTTGATCAGCACCGCGAGAACGGCAGCCGCCGTCGTCATGAGAATCAGAACCCGCTCCACGGTGAAAACCGCCGGGCGGACAATCCCTGGGGCAGCATGTCGGCCCAGCGGGCCTCCCACGACCTCAGTCAGATGCCTCAGCAAAGAGTCCTTGCGGGTGGGCACGGAGATGCTCGCGGGGCGGCGCGGGCTCTCTTCGTGCTCCATGTGTCGAAGCCTAGCGAAAGGGCACGACGGCGGTACCCCTCCTCTGCTGATGCGTCCGGGAATCGAACTTTCAGGGGAGTACAAGGAATGTGTGGGCAATAATGTGTGTTCCCATTAAGAAGTAGACTGTGTGAGCTGTGGATTTGGCCGTGGACATAAGGCGAACAGAGACCTCAGTCCGAGCGGTTACAAAAGCGCGTAAAGAGGAGAACAGTGGGAACTAACCCCATTCGGGTAGCAATTGTCGGTGTCGGAAACTGTGCCGCGTCGCTGGTACAGGGCGTTCAGTACTACAAGGATGCGGACGCAACGGCGACCATCCCCGGCCTGATGCACGTGCAATTCGGCAAGTACCACGTCAATGACGTGCAGTTTGTTACGGCGTTCGACGTTGACGGCAAGAAGGTCGGCTTGGACCTTGCAGAGGCCATCGGCGCCAGCGAGAACAACACCATCAAGATCGCCGACGTTCCGGTCACCGGCGTAAAGGTCCAGCGCGGCCACACCCTCGACGGCCTGGGCAAGTACTACCGCGAAACCATCGTCGAGTCGGACGCTGAGCCGGTTGACGTCGTGGCAGAGCTCAAGGCCTCACAGGTCGACGTCATGGTCTGCTACCTGCCCGTCGGTTCCGAAGCCGCTGCCAAGTTCTACGCCCAGTGCGCAATCGACGCCGGAGTCGCATTCGTCAACGCCCTTCCCGTCTTCATTGCGGGCACCAAGGAGTGGGCTGACAAGTTCACCGCGGCCGGCGTCCCGATCGTGGGGGATGACATCAAGAGCCAGATCGGCGCAACCATCACGCACCGCGTCATGGCCAAGCTGTTCGAAGACCGCGGCGTCACGCTGGACCGCACCTACCAGCTGAACGTGGGCGGCAACATGGACTTCAAGAACATGCTTGAGCGGGACCGCCTTGAGTCCAAGAAAATCTCCAAGACCCAGGCTGTTACGTCCAACGTTGAGGCTGAAATGCACGCCGACGACGTCCACATCGGCCCCTCGGACTACGTCGCCTGGCTCGATGACCGCAAGTGGGCGTTTGTCCGCCTCGAAGGCCGCAACTTCGGCGATGCCCCCGTCTCTCTTGAGTACAAGCTCGAGGTGTGGGACTCCCCGAACTCGGCCGGCGTGATCATCGACGCCATCCGTGCCGCAAAGATCGCCTCGGACCGCGGCATCGGCGGTCCGATCCTCTCGGCATCGAGCTACTTTATGAAGTCGCCGCCGGAGCAGTACAACGACGACATCGCCCGCGATAAGGTCGAGGCCTTCATCCGCGGTGACATTGAGCGCTAGACACGTTCACTTTCACGAAACGCCCCTGGCTCTGCCGGGGGCGTTTCGTTTCTGGCGGACACGCCGGCTGCCGCTGGTCCCACCTACCGCCCGGCCATGACGGAACGACCCTTCGGCCGGATCCTGGCGATCCTTCCCGGGCTGGGCGTTTGCCTCGCCGCTGCGACGCTGGCCTGGCTCGTGAGCCGCGTGCTCCCGGGAGCGAGTCCGCTGCTGATAGCTATCCTGCTGGGAGCGGTATGGGGAAACCTGTGGCCGATCCCCACCCGCTTTTTCGGAGGTATCGCGGTCTCCTCCAGAAACCTGTTGCGGGCCGGGATCGTACTGCTCGGTCTCCAGCTCTCACTGTCGGCAGTCCTCGAACTGGGGCCAGGTGTACTGCTGATTGTCCTGCTGTCGGTTGGCCTTACCTTCGCTGCGACGCTCTGGCTCGGCAAGCTCCTGGGCGTCAGCCTCGCGCAGCGCCTCCTCATAGCGTCCGGGTTCTCGATCTGCGGCGCCGCGGCGGTGGCCGCGATGGAGAGCGCAGCCGGAGCCAAGAAAACTGAAGTTGCCACAGCCATCGGACTGGTGGTGCTCTTCGGAACCCTGATGATTCCGGCCGTCCCCTTCTTCGGTGAGCTCCTGGGACTTCCCGAGGGGCCACTGGGGATATGGATCGGGGCTTCGACTCACGAGGTAGCACAGGTCGTTGCGGCGGGTGAAGCGGTGGGCGGGTCCGCGCTTGCCGTGGCTGTCACGGTCAAGCTCGCCAGAGTTCTCACCCTGGCCCCCATCACCGCGGGCATTGTGATGCATATGCGCCGCACCCGGCCGAGGGCCGGCGGGAAGATGCCGCCGGTGGTCCCCCTCTTCATTGTGGGGTTCGTAGGAGCGATGCTCGTGCGTACCTCGAACCTGCTGCCTCAGGACATTCTGGAACTGGCACAGGTCCTACAGACACTGCTGCTCTCAGCAGCGATGTTCGCGCTCGGGCTCGGCGTCCAACTGAGAAGCCTGTTGAGGGTAGGCAGGCGCCCGATTCTGCTCGGTCTGCTCTCCACGCTGGTCATTCTCGCGGTATCCCTGGTCGGTACGATGGTCCTGCCGCTGTCCTGAGGAACCGAACGGCCCACCGAACCTACTCCTCGTCCGCATCACGTAGGCGCCGGATACTCTGTGACGCCTGCGCAAGCGCCACCAGACTCAGGAGCAGCTTGCTATAGGCGCGGACGCCCACTGCCACGGCCAGCACCGCCCGGTCCCGCGAGTGAGCGTCGAACACGGTGCCCAGATCCTGCCGGGCCACCAGATCGGCCGCACGCGCATACCCGAGGACGACGTCGGCACTCACCGAAAGGCCCATCGCCTCCATATCCTGCAGGGTCCTGTTGAGCAGCGCACGTGCATCGGAGGAGGTATCCGGCCAATCCTGGGCTTCCATTAGTTCGGCCACAAGCGGGTGATCCGGTACGTTCTGCTCCGAGGCCCCGAGCACCATCGCCTGGGTCCTGCCGAGCAGCTCCAGCCGGGAGACGCCACGATCCTCAACCAGCCCTATCAGGGTGCGAATCTGGTCAATGCGTAGCCCCACAACGGAGCGCAGCCCCGCAATCAGCTCGAGGCGTTCGACGTGTCCGGCACCGTACTCTGCTCGCGTGGGGTGGATCTCATCACCGCGCTGAAGGATGCCCTCGCGCAGGTAGAACTTGATGCTGGCCGCGCTTATCCCCGTTGCCGCGCTCAGTTCCTTCAGCTGCATCGGGAACTCCTCATCGGATAGTAGAACAGCGGCAACTATCCTGATGTACACCATGGGATAGTAGGCCTATCTTATAGACATGGACTGGAGCCCGCTCTTAGCCGCCCACGTAATCGCCGCACTGTACGTGCTTGTGCTGGGACCCCTCAATATCTTCCGACGCCGCCGTGATCGGGCTCATCGGATCATTGGCTATACGTGGGTGGGCGCCATGTACTTCGTCTGCGTCAGCAGCTTCTGGATTGTCACCGACGGACACTACAGCTGGCTGCACGGCCTCTCAGCCTTCACGATCATCACCGTGACGCTCGGCCTCGTGTCCGCCATCCGGCGCAACATCACAGCGCACCGGGCGAACATGATCGGCAGCTACATCGGCATCTCGATAGCGTTCGTGTTCGCCGCCACCGCACCCGGGCGGGCAATACCAAGACTGTTGGCTGACGACCCGGCTACCGCCGTCGTCGTTACTGTGCTGGTGCTGCTGACAGCAGCCGGTCTGTACCTTGCGGTCAGACCGGCACCGCGAAAGGTGCCGACCAGAACCATCCGGACAACCAGGACTCCGGTCTAACCCCTAGCGTTGCTACCAGCGTCACGCGGGCAGATTCAGCGGGATGAAGCTGGTCTGGAGTAGTGGCACGGCTGCAGCGAGGCCCTGGCCGGTGGCGGCGGCGGGCTGGTTCCCGTGGGCGATGATGATGTCGCCGTTTTGCGCCCGTGTGATCTCCTGGGTCACGATGTGTGCCGGGTAAGTTGCGCCGGCATCGCCGTTGATGCTGAAGCCGGTCGGCGTCTGACCGAGGGCAAGGCAGATCTGGGACGCCAGCTCGTCGAGGTGCGCTGTGCCCGACCGGAAGAAGCGTGGCGGTTTCCCGGTGAGCTCCGCGATCATGTCCGTGTTCACCATGATCTCGTCATACACCTCTCCCGGCCCGATTGTGCCCGGTATGCCGTACGCGCTTTGCCTCATCACGCTCAACGGCAGATGTTGAGTTCCGTGGTTGGCGATCTCGAAGAGCGGGTCTTCTGCCAGTTCCTTCGCAAGTCCCCGGTTACTGGCGATCCACCGCGAATTGAGGAACAGGGTCGCGGGCATCCTGTGCTCACGCAGGAGGTCCAGGATTGTATGGTCAGTCTGACTCCCACCTGGCCCGCCGCAATAGTCAAGGGTCAGTACGGCGCCGCCGGCAGTAGCAGGCAGTTGGCTGACAGCACCGGGAACGTCCATTCCCCAGTGTTGTGGGACGTGCCCGGTGAACCTATCGATGATTTCGTCCCGGGTAGGCAGCACCGGCGGCTGGAAGGACGGCGAACCGGTCGGGGCGGGCTCCGACGTAGGCGACGGCGTTCCTGAAGGCCGCGGGCTGGGAACCGGCCTCTCGGCCGGCCTTGTTTGCGGCGTCGCCGCCGCGCACCCGGCCAGGGTTATCCCCAGGCCCGCCAGAATGAGTGCCCTGCGGCCGGCATCGAATTGCACGCGTCCCCCTACGACGTACGTACGTCCCCACGCCGGACGTACGTCGCCCAGTGTAGACGGCAACGCACCCGTAGCGGCCATCCGGGCGTCCAGGGCCGCAGTGTGTCGACGGGATGAGCAGCCGCCGCGGGTAAGGGTTATGCCACAGAATCGCGGGCCGTGACGAAAGCCCCCACACACGCCTCGATGTCCTCTGCGCTGTGCGCTGCCGACAGCTGTACACGGATCCGCGCGGCGCCTTTGGGAACCACGGGGTAGCTGAAGGCAATCACGTAAACGCCGTGCTCCAGCATGCTGTCAGCCACCCGGGCAGCCAGGGCGGCGTCACCGAACATCACCGGGATGATCGGATGCTCTCCCTCCAGCAGGTCGAATCCTTCCTCGGTCATGCGGCGCCGGAAGAGGGAGGCATTCTCACCCAGCCGGGCACGGAGCTCAGCGCTGTTCTGAACAAGGTCCAGGGCCGTGAGGGTCGCCGCGACAATCGACGGCGCGAGGGAATTCGAAAACAGGTAGGGGCGCGCACGCTGCCGCAACAGCTCCACAATCTCCCGTCGCCCCGACACATAGCCGCCCGATGCACCACCCAGCGCCTTGCCGAACGTTCCCGTGTAGATGTCAACGCGGTCGGAAACCCCGGCGTGCTCAGGCGTTCCGGCGCCTGTCGCTCCCATGAATCCCACGGCATGAGAATCATCCACCATCACCATGGCGTCATACCGTTCGGCGAGGTCGCAGATCTCCTTCAGGGGAGCGAGATAGCCGTCCATCGAGAAGACGCCGTCAGTGACAACCAAACGCCGGCGAGCGCCGGAGGCTTCCTGCAGCCTGGCCTCAAGATCCGCCATGTCCCGGTTCGTGTAGCGGAACCGCTGCGCCTTGCTGAGCCGGATGCCGTCAATGATCGAGGCGTGATTCAGCGCGTCGGAGATAACGGCATCGTCGGCGTTCAGCAGTGATTCGAACACTCCACCGTTCGCGTCGAAGCACGAGGAGAAAAGGATGGTGTCCTCAGTTCCCAGGAACTGCGACACACGCTGTTCGAGCTGCAGGTGGAGGTCCTGGGTTCCGCAGATGAACCGGACGGACGCCATTCCGAAGCCGCGATCGTCCAGTGCCCCCTTCGCCGCGTCGATGATCGAGGGGTGGTCCGCGAGGCCTAGATAGTTGTTGGCGCAGAAGTTCAGGACCTGCGCTCCCTCCGCGTTTCCCAGCGCCGCACGAATGGTGTTGGACTGCGGCGACGAGATGGTCCGTTCGCGCTTGTACAGGCCGGCGTCCCGGATTTCCTGCAATTCGGACTGAAGCTGATCCCTCACCGATACAAACATTTCAACTCCTCTAGATCGCCGACCAGTCGAGCACTACCTTGCCGCTGCGCCCGTTGCGCGCAATGGTGAAACCTTCCTGCCAGTCCGACGCCGGCAGCACGTCGGTCACCACACTCGCCACAGCGTCACGCAACCGGTGATTGGACTGCAGCATGGCGCTCATGGCGTACCACGTCTCGAACATTTCGCGCCCGTACACGCCCTTCAGGGTGAGCATGTGCGTCACGACCTTCCCCCAGTCGATCGTGATGTCCTGGGACGGCAGGCCGAGCATCGCAATCCGGCCGCCGTGATTCATGTTGTCGATCATTTCGGGCAGCGCGGTGGGATATCCGGACATCTCAAGTCCAATGTCGAAGCCTTCCACCATGTGCAGTTCGCGCTGCGCCTCCGTGATCCTCATCCTGCTCACGTCAACGGCGAGATCCACTCCGATGGCACGGGCAAGGTCCAGCCGAGGTTCGGAAACGTCCGTGATGGCGATGTTCCGCGCACCGGCGTGACGGGCGACGGCGATCGCCATCAGCCCGATCGGGCCTGCTCCGGTGATGAGCACGTCCTCGCCCACAAGCGGGAAACTCAGTGCCGTGTGAACGGCGTTTCCGAACGGATCGAACACTGCTCCAAGCTCCGGACTCACACCGTCATGGTGCACCCACACGTTGGTCTCGGGAACCACAATGAACTCAGCAAAGGCTCCGTCGCGCTGAACACCGACGCTGACGGTCCGGATGCACATCTGGCGGCGCCCGGCACGGCAGTTGCGGCAGATGCCGCACACAATGTGACCCTCGCCGGAGACCCGGTCTCCCACCCGGACGTCATGCACGCCGTCACCGAGCTCAACCACCTCGCCGTAGAACTCGTGCCCGGGAATCAGCGGTGCCTCGATGATGCTCGCCGCCCAGGCATCCCATGACTCAATGTGCAGGTCCGTCCCGCAGATGCCGGTTGTGATTACGCGGATCTTCACGTCGCCGAGCCCCACGGTGGGCTCGGGCCGGTCCACGAACTCGAATCCGGCCATGGCTCCGGGTTTATAGAGCGCCTTCACTCAGGTGTCCTCTCGTTGGAATCGCCGGACGGTGCTCAGAAAAGTCCTACGGCGCCGCCGTCGTCGTCCACGTCCATGCGCAGGGCTCCCGGCTCCTTGGGCAGGCCGGGCATAGTCATGACGGCGCCCGTCAGGGCGACTATGAAGCCTGCCCCGGTCTTTGGAATCAGGTCGCGCACATGGAGGGTGAAGCCCTCGGGCGCACCAAGCCTGGTGGCGTCGTCGGAGAACGAGTACTGCGTCTTCGCCATGCACACCGGCAGCTGATCCCACCCGTTCGCCTCGATTTCCGTCAGCCGGCGCAGGGCAGCCGGAGAGAAGTCGACGTCGGAAGCTCCGTAGATCTCCTGAGCGACCATCCGGATCTTTTCCTCCACCGGCAGCTCCAAGGGGTACAGGTGCCGGAAAGAACGGGGTGCCTCAAGCGCGGCCATGACTTTCGCAGCAAGCTCGTCACCGCCCGGTCCGCCGCCGCCCTCACCCCAGATATCCGCGACGGCGGCGCTGATGCCTTTGGAGGCGCACCACTGCAGCAGCCAGGCGAGTTCTTCATCCGTGTCTGTGGCGAACTTGTTGATCGCCACCACGGGCGTGATTCCGAACTTCTTCACGTTCTCCACGTGCCGCTGGAGATTCACGACGCCGCGTTCCACCGCCGACACATCCGGCTGCCGTAAACCCTCTTTCCCCACTCCGCCGTGCATTTTGAGCGCGCGGATGGTGGCAACCAGTACGACGGCGTCAGGCGCCACCTCCGCTGCCCTCGCCTTTATGTCCATGAACTTCTCGGCGCCAAGGTCCGCACCGAAACCGGCCTCCGTCACCACGATGTCAGCGAGGCTCTGCGCTGTCCTTGTGGCAATGACCGAGTTACAGCCGTGAGCGATGTTGGCGAACGGACCACCGTGCACCAGGGCGGGCGTGCCGGCGATGGTCTGCACCAGGTTGGGCTTGACCGCATCTTTCAACAGAAGCGTGAGCGCTCCCTCGACCCCGAGATCCGCAACGGTGACGGGCTTCCGGTCGTAGGTGTAGCCGACGGTCATTGCGGCAAGCCGCCGCCTGAGATCAGCGAGATCGGTTGCAAGGCAGAAGACGGCCATCACTTCCGAGGCGACCGTGATGTCGAACCCGTCCTGGCGTGGAATGCCCTGGGTCAGTCCGCCCAGACCGATCACTACTTCCCGCAGCGCCCGATCGTTTACGTCGAGCACACGCCGGAACGTAATCCTGCGTGGATCGAGGTTGAGGGGATTGCCCTGATACATGGAGTTGTCCACCAGGGCCATCAACGTGTTGTTCGCACTCGTGATTGCGTGGAAGTCACCGGTGAAGTGGAGGTTGATGTCCTCCATCGGCAGCACCTGCGAGTAGCCGCCCCCCGTGGCACCGCCCTTCATGCCCATTACCGGGCCCAGGGAGGGTTCGCGCAGTGCAACCATCACCCGCTGACCGGCGCGGGCCAGCGAATCCGACAGCCCCACCGTGCAGGTGGATTTGCCCTCGCCGGCAGGCGTGGGGCTCATGGCGCTTACCAGCACCACCTTTCCGGGCTTCTTGCCCGGGACGTGAGGCAGCCGCGCAGTATCGATCTTTGCCTTGTACCGCCCGTACAGTTCCAGCGCCT
Source organism: Arthrobacter sp. TJ-270 (assembly GCF_058269075.1). Lineage (NCBI taxonomy): Bacteria > Bacillati > Actinomycetota > Actinomycetes > Micrococcales > Micrococcaceae > Arthrobacter > Arthrobacter sp. TJ-270. The sequence goes on from NZ_JBZCNB010000003.1 coordinate 47,257, forward strand.
CGGGTGGGATTCCCGCAGCGGCCGCGATCTCCCCGATGGGACGGATGCGGGCTGCTCGAGCGATGTCGAGGTCGGACACAGGGGCGTGGATAGACGTCATCGTCTGAATCCCTCCGGGGTGCTGGCTGGACTACGGTGGCTCGGGTGTGAGCTCAGGTCCAATCTACCAGCGCAGGCGACGGCAGCTCCGCCGGCAATTCCAGCTGTTCAGGACAGTCCTGCACGCTCGAGAATGTAGCGTGTCATCGGCTCGTACAGGCCCGGACACAGGTTGTCATCCAGCGGCACCGCGACCTCCAGATGGCCCTGGGCCTCGGAGACAAACAAACCGGGGTCATTGCAGTCCGCGAAGCCCAGTGAAGGGATTCCTTCCGATGCGGCATGCCCTGCCCAGCCGTGATCGGCCACCACCAGCTGCGGAGGCAGGGCGCCCTGCGATGCGAGGAGCTCGAGGCTGAGCCGCATCGGCTCGGGGTAATGCGTGTGGACCAGGCCGCCGTACTGGTGCCACGCGAGGACGCCGAAAAGCTGCCGGATGTCACCGTCCCTGAAGGGTTGCCCCTCCGGGACCTTGACCAGAGTGGCCCCACCCCGCTCGGCGGCGGCGGCGAGAGCGGCGTGGACGGGCAGCAGCCCGGCGGGATGACCCGTGGCGAAGAGTATGCGGTGTCCGGCACGAACAGCCTCACCCAACCGGTCGGCGAACCTGTCCAGCGCGGCAACGCACTTGGCGGCATCGATCGTGTCCTGGCCCTCGAGGTGGTCCCGGTCGGCGCTGGTGCCCACACGCTCATGCATCAGGTCGAAAACCTCGTCGAACGTCCATTCCCGCGTGAGACGAACCCCGAACTCAAGGTGCTCGTTGCCTTCGAGGAACAGCCGCATGTGCCTCAGGTTGTCCTGCCGCGGCGTGGCAACCTTCCCGGTGATACCCACGGAGTCGAGATAGCTGGCAAGTTCTTCGGCTGCGTCCACCCAACCATCCTAGGCGCACCGCCCTGAGGATCCGGAAAGCCCGCCAGGGGTCAGGGTACCGGCGCACCCTCATACTGCTCGACGGCGGTGCGGTAGCTCTGCGCAGTAAACAGCGCGGTCCGCTGCCAGCCGAAGGCCAGCGCATGCACCGCGGCATTGGTGCCCAGCGTGCGCCGCATGCCGCCGTCGTCGTGCAGGGCTTCCAGTGCTGCCGACCACAGGGCGGCACTGTGCCCGTTCACCAGCACGCCGGTCCGGCCGTCGCTGATTGCCTGCGGCAGTCCGCCGACATTCGCGGCCAGCACCGGAGTACCGCAGGCCTGGGCCTCCAGGGCCACGAGGCCGAAGGATTCACTGTAGGAGGGCATGGCTACGACGTCGGCGGCACGGAACCAGTGTGCAAGCTGCTTGGCCAGGACGGGCGGATAAAGCCGAGCCACATCATGCAACCCGAGCCGATTGATAAGGGGCTGCAGTTCCAGCGCTTCGGCTCCGCTGCCGGACCCGATGATGCTGACCTGCAGCGGAATGTCGGGGCGACGTGCCCGGAGGTCCGCGGCGGCCTCAACAAGCAGGTGCGGGCCCTTCAGTTTCTGGATCCGGCCAGCGAAGACCACGTGGAATACATCAGACGGGAAGTGGAGCCTCTCCCGCGAGGTGGATCGGTCAACTGCGTTGAAGACGTCAAGGTCCACCCCCGGAGCGACGATGTCGACTTTCTCGGCGCCTGCTCCGTAGAGGGACTCGAGCTCGGCGGCTTCGGTGCTCGTGTTGGCGATAAGCCGATCAGCGTCGTCAACGATCGTTTGCTCACCGACGATCCGCTCCTCGGGTTCCATCACACCGCCTGCGTGGAGGCGAAGGTTCTTCACCCTGGCCATGGTGTGCATCGAATGAACCAGCGGCAGATTGAGGGATCTGGAGACCATCAGGCCTACGATTCCGGAAACCCAGTAGTGGGAGTGGATGACGTCGAAGTGTCCGTCTGCCAGCAGGTCTGTTGCATCCGAAATAGCGTCCGCCATGTCATCGGAGAGCTGCGGCAGTACTTCCTTGGGGACCTTGCGGGTGGGCCCCGCGATAAGGTGGCGCACCAGAACGCCCGGCCCGAGTTCCTCGACGTGCGGTTTTCCGTCGGCGGCCGCCCGCGTGAAGATTTCGACGTCGATACCAACCTTGGCCAGTTCCAGCGCGACTGAGCGGACGTACACATTCATGCCGCCGGCGTCTCCGTCGCCTGGCTGGTCGAAAGGCGACGTGTGAAGCGACAGCATCGCGACGCGCTTCACGGGGGTCACGAGCCCTCCTTCGCCATCCATGTTGTGGGCTTCACCGCATGTGCCCGTTAACCATGTTTGACCATATAACGCGCATACAAGCCGCTACATTCCGTGACCGTCCGACAACTCGTAATGGAGTATGCCAACCGTTAAAGGCGGAAGCCCGCGCTGGGAAGCGCGGGCTTCTCTATTGGTAGGACCGATGACTTGCATCAGTGCTCCTTCGCGGATTGACAGGGAGCGACCACACAGCCGCACGGACGTACCTGCTATTTGATGTACAGGTGATGCTGCGGCAGTGCATAGGACTGGGCGTTGTCCCAGGCGTTATCTACGGACGTTTCCTGTATTCGCTTCCAGAAAGACACACTTTCACGGAGTTTCCTGATCACGGCGTTCACCTCCTCCCGCTGCGTGAAGTCAGGCATCACCGCTGCAGAATCAACAGCTTCGATGGGCAGTTGGCCGACCATACTGTCGAGGCGGGTGAGGTTGCCGGACATGATGAATTCCCCCTGCGAACGCGGCTGTACAGCGACTGGAGTCGTGGTGCGCTCGGTGGAAATGAGGGCGGAATGGACCTGTAAATCAGGCATGGATATCTCCTGGATATGTGGTGCATGAATTGGAAGTACGCCGGGGCAGGCGCGGAATTCGTGAAAAGGACACGAAAAAGAGAGGCGGATTCCGCCTGACACACAACGGGTGAAAGAGAGACTTCTCCCAGAAAGGAATTAGGAGAGAAGTGCCGGTTTCAGCAGGAGATCAGTGCGCAGCGACGGCGGAGGCTGGGCGGGTTCGCGCGGCCATCATGCCGCCGAGAAAATTAATCACCGATCCCACCTCCACTTCTGTCTAGCGCTTACCTGACAGTGCAAAACAAGGGAAGATTGACATCTCCCAATGGCACTCCTCAAAGTTACCCCACGCGAACCGCCTCCGCCTAGGTCTTTCTGAGAATTCCCTCAAAAATTTTCCGCGGCGGGAATAGCGGCTATACCGAGCGTGAATCGGACACGCACGGCGTTAGGCTGACCGGGGACTGGACGAGAGGAAACAGGTGGGATCAGAACGATTCAGGGAGGTTGATGCGCTGCGCAGTTTCGCGCTCGGCGGCATCCTCATGGTCAACATCTGGTACTTCGCCGACCCTCTCACACTCGTCGGCGAGATCAGCCCGAATCACTCCACAGCCGAGGACCTCGCAGTCCGCTTCGCCGTTGCCGCGCTTTTCGAAGCGAAGTTCTACCTGCTCTTTTCCTTTCTGTTCGGCTACAGCTACGTTCTGCAGTGGCGAGCCGCGGTAGCAGCGAACGTATCCCCGGTTCAAAGGATGCGGCGCCGCCTGACGGCGCTATTTGTCCTCGGCCTGTTGCACGGCGTTCTTCTGTTCTTCGGTGACATCCTGCTGACGTACTCACTCATGGGGCTCATCCTGCTCGCTACGCACTCGATCCGTACATCCACGGCGACCATTGCGGGCAGCGCGCTGATCGGCGTCCTTGGATCACTGATTCTCGCGGTGGGCCTTTTCATTGCCGTCGCTCCGACGGGCAACCCGCCCTCCGGAATCACTGTGGACGCCGGCGCTCTTGTCGAGAGCCCAGGATCCGCGTTCTCCTCCAACGCCGGCAACTTCCTGGACACCGTTACCGGGGTGGTGTTTCTTCAGGGACCCCTCTCCCTGGCCATGTTCTACCTCGGCCTTGCAGCCGGGAGATCGCGGCTTATGGAGCGGCGGCTCTCCGCCCGTGCACTGACGACGACGGCGGCCGCCTGTCTGCCCATCGGACTCATCGCCGGCATCGTCCAGGCATATCTGACCACCTACGTGGATGGTGCCCGGTTCAGCGTTCTCGCGTTTGGCATTTCCACCCTCACGGCACCCCTGCTGACCGCTGGATATGTCAGCCTTCTCCTGCTGTTTTTCCGTACGACGGCGGGAGGTCACCTTTGCGGATTGCTCGCACCTGCCGGCCGCATTGCGCTCACCAACTATCTGATGCAGTCGGTGATCATGGCGCTCGTCTTCACCGCCTACGGGCTACGGCTCTCCGACCAGCTGCCGGCCGCCGCGGTGGCGGGCACCGCCGTCGTCATTTTCCTGGCTCAGCTGATTTTCAGCAGGATTCTGCTCTCGCGCGTCCGGGTAGGACCGGCCGAATGGCTGCTGCGTCGGATCACCTACGGCGGGCGGCGTCAGCAGTTACGGCTTAACTAGATGTTCCAGCGAAGGATTGCCGGGGTGCGCTTGTCCCAGCCAAGTGCGCACACCGCAGCCGTACCGAGGATGAAGCGCCGCCCTTCGATTGGGTCGAACTCCAGCCAGCGTGCCGTGAGGATCCGCAGGAAATGGCCGTGTGCCACAAGCAGGGCGTTCCGGATGGGAGCCGCGTCGGGGTCCTGATCTGCGGGTGTTCCGCAACCGGCCTGAACACGGGAAATGATCTGGTCTGCGCGGGCGCCGACCTGGGCCAGTGTTTCTCCGTTCGGTGCGCCGTCCTTCCAGATCAGGTAGCCCGGGTTTTCCTCGCGGACCGTGGCGCTGTTACGGCCTTCGTTGTCGCCGTAATCCCACTCGTGCGCGTGAGGGATTACTTCGGCGTCAGGGAACCCAACCAATTCAGCGGTGCGCCGGGCTCGCTGCAGCGGGGAGGTGAACACCAGATCGAACTCGACACCGGCCAGCCGGCTCGCCGCCTCCCGTGCCTGTTGCTCACCCGCCGTGGTCAGGGCGAGGTCAGTGAGTCCGGTGTAATTGCCGTCCCTCGACCACTCGGTCTCACCGTGGCGCAGAAGCCAGAGGTGAGGCAGCGGCGTACCGGCGGCGGTCAGGTCTGCGGCAGCCGCACCCGACTGGCTCATGAGGCACCCCCGGCAGCTTCGGGCTGACTGAACCACCAGGTACGCAGCTTTGCTTCAGCTTCCTCCGGCGTATGCGGACCGTACTCCATGCGTTCCTCCAATAAGAAGCGGTAGGCCCGCCCCACAACCGGCCCCGGCCCGATACCGAGCAGCGCCATGATTTGTTGTCCGTCGAGATCCGGCCTTATCGACGCAAGCTCTTCCTGCTCGGCCAGCGCAGCGATGCGCGCCTCCAAATCGTCATACGCGAAGGCCAGCCGTTCGGCCTTCCGGCGGTTGCGTGTGGTCACGTCCGACCGGGTCAGACGGTGCAGCCGCTCCAGCTGCGGGCCGGCGTCCGTGACGTAGCGGCGGACGGCCGAATCACTCCAGCCGGCCTCGCCATATCCGTAGAAGCGCATGTGCAGTTCCACCAGCCGGGCCACAGCCTTGATGGTGTCGTTGTCAAAACGGAGCGCCTTCATCCGCTTTGCCGTGAGCTTCGCGCCCACGACGTCGTGATGGCGGAAGCTGACCGCCCCCGTCGGTTCGAATCGCCGCGTTGCCGGCTTCCCGACGTCGTGCATGAGGGCAGCGAACCGCAGGACGAAGTCCGGGGACGGCACCGCGCCGTCGTCGTCCGTTTCCAGTTCACAAGCCTGCTCCAGCACTGTCAACGAGTGCTGGTAGACATCCTTGTGCCGGTGGTGCTCGTCCATCTCCAAGCGCAGCGCGGGCACCTCCGGGAGGATGTGGTCGGCCAGCCCGGTAGAGACCATCAGGTCCACCCCACGTCGCGGGTGCGCCCCGTTGATCAATTTAGTGAGCTCGTCGCGGACCCGCTCGGCGGAGATAATGGTGATTCGCTCCGCCATCGCTGTCATTGCCTTCCGGACTTCCGGGGCCACCTCCACTCCCAACTGGGAGGCGAATCTCGCCGCCCGCATCATGCGGAGCGGATCGTCAGAGAACGACGACGACGGCGCGCCCGGAGTGCGTAGCAGGCCGGTGTGGAGGTCCTTCACCCCGCCGTACGGGTCCACGAGCTCCATCGAAGGAAGGCGCAGGGCCATAGCGTTGATCGTGAAGTCGCGGCGGAGGAGGTCATCCTCCAGGTTGGTGCCGAACGCGACCACCGGCTTACGGGAAGACGGATCGTAAGCCTCGGCCCGATAGGTGGTGACCTCGATGGTGAACGACCCCTTGCGCAGGCCGATTGTGCCGAACTCCCGGCCAATCTCCCAGAAAGCATCGGCCCAGCGACGGATGACCGCGAGTGTCTGATCCGGGTCTGCGTCCGTTGTGAAGTCGAGGTCCGGGGAAGATCGTCCGAGGAAAAGGTCCCTCACCGGGCCGCCGACCAAGGAAAGTTCATGGCCGGCCTCAGCGAAGAGCCGACCGAGCTCAGTAACCACCGCCGGAAGCGGGGCGGTCAGCGGGGAGTTTTCCAACAGGTGCACCATAGTTCTTCAAGCGTGCCAGAGATCAGCCCAAACACCATTACGGGTTGTGTTGTGCGGGGCGAACAGCGCAGTCGCAGCCGTTCCCGCATGCAACACGCCGAACGTCCTGCATGGAGACGTCGAAGCTAGGTGCCTCGTCATCATCCCACCTCAAAGGTAGTTAGAGTGGGGTCATGGACCGTCCCGTTCCGAGCGCCCCAAAGCGCACCCCATTGACAGCGTCACTGGGCAGGACAGGCGCGCCCCTGATCCACCAGACGCTTCCCACTGTGGAGGAAGTATCGGCCGGTGGGATCGTCGTCGACGCCTCGACAGACCTGCTCAATGTGGCGATCATCGCGCGCCTGAACCGCGGTGGGCGTCTCGAATGGTGCCTGCCCAAGGGTCATCCGGAAAACCAGGAGAACAACGAGCAGGCCGCAGTGCGGGAGATCGAAGAGGAAACCGGCATCCGCGGCCGCGTGCTCACCGCACTGGGCAGCATCGACTACTGGTTCACCGTCAGCGGGCACCGCGTCCACAAGACGGTCCACCACTTCCTGCTTGTATCGACGGGCGGGCATCTCACCATTGAGAATGACCCGGATCACGAGGCTGTCGATGTGGCATGGGTGCCGCTCGCAGACCTCGGCCGCAAGCTTTCCTTCCCCAATGAGCGCCGCATCGCTGACCTCGCCCGGGAAGTACTGCCGCAGTACCTCTGATCCGGCACCCCCGTTGCGCAGCTGTGACCACCCGTTACCGGCGTCCGCAGGTATTGGTGAGACGATAAGTGACGATGTCTGATACCAATACCGCCTCAATACCGGTCCAGGATGCGGGCGTGGTGCCCGGCCGCCGTCCCACCCCAGCGGGCAACGTCCCGCCCACCGAATCAACAGCACGCTCCAGCGCAATCATGGCTGCGGGCACCCTGGTATCCCGCATACTCGGACTCGTCCGGGTTGCCCTCCTCGCGACGGCAATCGGAACAGTCGGTGCTGTATCTGACCTCTTCCCGGCAGCGAACAACCTGCCGACCTACATCTTCCTGATGATCGCGGGCGGCGTGTTCAACGCCGTGCTGGTACCGCAGATCATCCGGGCAAGCCAGCAGGAGGACCGGGGCGCGGACTTCGTCAGCCGCCTCATGACGCTCTCCGCGATTGTCCTGTTCATCCTTACGGTACTGATCACGCTGGCGGCCCCGTTCCTCGCGGATCTGCTCACGAACGTGACAGGGGACGCGCTGGCCCTGACCACAGTCTTTGCGTACTGGTGTCTGCCGCAGATCTTCTTCTACGGCCTCTACTCGATCATCGGCCAGGTCCTCAACGCCAACGGATCCTTCGGTCCGTATATGTGGGCTCCGGTAGTGAACAACATCGTTTCCATCGGTTTCCTGATCGCCTTCATCACCATGATGGGCGCTGAACGGACCACCAACCACACTCCGGACACCTGGACCGTCACCCACACACTCCTGCTCGCGGGTGGAACCACGCTCGGGATCGTCGTCCAGGCGCTGGTCCTGTTCGTGCCCCTACGCCGTTTGCGCCTTGGTCTCCGGCCACGCTTCGGCTGGCGCGGCGTCGGTCTCGGGAAAACCGGGCGCCTGGCTTCCATCACTATCGTGACCATGCTGATCGGCAACGGCCTCTACATGGTCAACCAGTGGGTGGCCACGATCGCCACCGAGGCACGTACCGAGCTTCCGGACGATGTCTACATCGCCGGTCTCACCAACCTGGACATCGGCTCGCTGGTTTACGTTCTCCCGCACTCGGTGATCGCGTTGTCGGTGGCCACCGTGATGTTCAACCGCCTCGCGGCCGCGCATTCCCAGGACGACATGAAGACCATCAAGGAGACACTGTCGCTTGGCCTGCGCACAATCGGCGTCGCGACCGTCTTCGGTGCAGCTGCCCTTCTTACGTTGGCGCCGCCGCTCGGCATGGTCTTCTCGGGCGGTATCCGTGAAGGCGGTGCCCTCAACGCCGTCGTCATCACCCTGCTTGCGGTCGGCGCACCCTTCCTGAGCGCGAACTTCTTCCTCAACCGGGTCTTCTACGCCGCGGAAGATGCGATCACTCCGCTGAAGGTTCAGCTGATCCTTTCCGTTGCGGGGGTCGCGCTCGCTCTCACCGCAAGTCTGTTCGAGCCGTCCCTGATCGTGCCGATGCTTGCCCTGAGCTTCACGATCGGCAACATTGTGGCCGTCATCGTCAGCCATCTATTCCTTGTCCGAAAGATCGGTGGATACGGCGCCGGGCATATCTATGACCTCCATGTCCGGCTCACCGTCGCAGGCCTCATTGCAGCAGCCGCAGGCGCAGGCCTGATGTGGTTTTTCGGCGCGTACCGGCCGGACGGGTTCGTCTGGCAGTCGGTGGCGAGCGCCGCCGTCGTACTTTTGATTACCGGACCGCTGATGGCCGTGGTGTACATCGGAATGCTGAAGGTCCTGCGGGTCACCGAGTTGAGCGACTTCCTCGCTCCACTGTTGTCCCGCTTTCGGCGCCGGTAAGCGCCGGTCCGCGCGTACACGCCAGTCAGCCCGGAAGTGACCGGTAGCATTGGTACAAATTATCCACATCCGGGAGGAATTCGTGCCTGAAGCAGTAGACGTCGGTTCAGTACTGGGCGGCCGATACAAGGTCACCGCCTACGTACTGGCCTCTGCTGAGAAGGACCTGGTGCTGGACGGTGTCGATCAGGTGCTGAATCGGCCGGTCAGCATTCTGATGGCATCACCTTCCAACGCCAGCCAGGTTGCTACGAGTGCGCGTGAAGTGGCCACCGGTGAGCGAGCCGGCCACATCCAGGTCCTTGACCTCGGAATCACCGACGCCGGCACTTACCTTGTCACTAATCGCGCTCCGGCCGCGGACCTCCTCGACCTGGTCATCCAGCAGGACGCCCCCTTCATCGAACCGTTCTTCACGGACACCCTCGGTTCGGAGATTTTCGGCGTTGCCCGTTCCACGGAACCGGAAACCTACGAGGACGAGTACTACGATCACGACGAGCCGGAGCGGCGGCCTTCGCGCCTCCCGAAGGCACGGATGCCGCGATTCGGACGTGCTGCCTCAGGCGGTGCCGCCGCGGGTGGTGCCGCCGGCGTAACGGCAGCATCCGCGCCCTCGGACCCGGGTACTGAACCGCAGGAGATCTCAGCGACGCGCGCGGCCGGTGACAGTGCGAATGTGCCGCCGCCGCCGAGTGCCCCTCCCCGTGTAGTTGCAGCTGACGAACGGAACGGGCACCCCAAAGCCTCGGCACCTGAAGATAACGACCGCCCAGAGGACACTTCGGCGTCCCAACGGCCGCCTTCGCGTTTTCCCGCCGCAGCCGCCGCTGGTGGAGCCACCGCTGCCGACACCCAATTCAACGATGACGATCCCTACGACGACTATTCCGATGACGAGGACCGCGAAAATAACCCGCGCTTCACCCGGCTGCTCGTGGGTATCGTCCTCGCCCTCGTCATCGTCGGCGCGGTCGTATTCGCTGTGAGCCAGCTGCGGCCCATCTTCGATCAGCCTGTCGCCAATGAGACCACGGCGGCGGAGAGCACCGTTGAGCCGACTGCCAGCCCGGACGCCTCGCCGTCACCTGCCGATGATGCAACGCCGGAGCCTGAGCTTGTCGAACCCGTGGCGACAAACGTCATTCGCCTCGTACCCGACAACCCGGAGCTCAACTCACAGACCGATGGCGACCTCGGGGCGATCATCGATGACAACCCCGCAAGCTTCTGGGGCAGTCTCGTGTACGCGAACGAAACCTTCGGTGGGCTGGCCCAAAATCTTGCCCTGGTGGTCGAACTGGAGGAACCGTCGAACGTCTCCGAAATCCAGATTGAGCAGCTCAATAGCTCCGGCGGCAGTTTCACTGTCCTCCTGAATGATGAGCCCACCCTTGAGGGCGCCACCCAGGTGGCGCAGTCAGGGTTCACCGGCCCCTCTGTGACGTTCAACGTCCCCGAGGTCGACGGCGCTCCTCCCACGGCGCAGTATGTAATCGTCAACTTCACCCAACTACCCCGTCTCTCCAACGTTCAGGCGCAGTACCCCTGGGGTATGCGGATCGCAGAGATTAACGTCTCCTAGTGTCTGAGGCGGCTCTGTCGCACGGAATAACAACCGTTGGAAGGTCGTTGTTGCAATTGATCGTCATCGGACTGGATGGTTCGGGCGTTCTCACCGATAGAAAGGTTCATTCAACCCGTGAGCACTGAGACAGAAGTCGGCAGCAATGCATCCGGCGATATCCGCGACGTCATCGACGTCATCATCGTCGGGTCCGGTCCGGCCGGCTACACAGCCGCCGTCTACGCCGCCCGCGCCAACCTTTCACCTCTGCTGATCGCCAGCTCCGTCACCGCGGGCGGAGAACTGATGAACACCACTGACGTCGAGAACTATCCCGGATTCCCTGAGGGAGTCATGGGTCCGGACCTCATGGAGAACTTCGAGAAGCAGGCCGCCCGTTTCGGCGCAGAGATCCTCTTTGAAGACGTTACTTCCGTGGACCTCGTTGGAGACGTCAAGACCGTCACCATCGGAACCGGTCAGACGTTCCAGGCACGCGCAGTCATCATTTCCACGGGGTCGGCTTACCGCGAGCTCGGTCTCGAAGATGAGAAGAGGCTTTCCGGGCATGGAGTGAGTTGGTGCGCCACGTGTGACGGCTTCTTCTTCAAGGATCAGGACATTGCTGTTGTCGGCGGGGGTGACTCCGCGATGGAAGAGGCGCTTTTCCTGACCAAGTTCGCCCGCTCCGTCACTGTTGTGCACCGCCGGGATTCACTTCGTGCCTCGCGCATCATGCAGGACCGCGCACTGGCCCATGAGAAGGTTCGGTTCGAATGGAATGCTGAGGTGACCGCCATCCACGGCGCAGACAAGGTCACCGGGGTCACCCTTGCCAGCACGGTCGACGGCTCCACCAGAGAGCTCCCAGTCACTGGCGTATTTGTGGCTATCGGAAACGATCCCCGGATCGACCTTGTGAAGGAACAGTTGAAGCTCACTGAGGAGGGGACCATCGCCGTCCTCGGTCGGACTTCCAAGACTTCCCTGCCGGGCGTCTTCGCTGCCGGCGACGTCATTGACCCGACCTACCGCCAAGCCATTACCGCGGCCGGCTCGGGCTGCGTTGCCGCTATCGATGTAGAGCACTACCTTGCCGACCTCGGGGATGCTGTAAACACGGCTGCTGAAGTACCAACTCCAGCGTCTGAAGAAGTTTCCGAGACGGCTGCCGTATAACCCGCGAGAAGGAGCAGACAGATATGAGCAACGCTAAGGAAGTAACGGATACAACGTTCGAAGCGGACGTACTCAACGCTTCGAAACCCGTAATGGTTGATTTCTGGGCTGAGTGGTGCGGACCGTGCCGTAAGCTTTCGCCAATCCTGGATGACATCGCCTCTGAGCACTCGGAGAAGATCGATGTCGTAAAGCTGAATGTCGATGACAATCCAGCTACTGCCGCGAAGTACGGCATTACTTCTATTCCGGCCGTCTACGTCTTCAAGGACGGCGAAGTGGCTGCGACTTCAATTGGCGCAAAGCCGAAGCAGGTGCTGGAGCAGGAGTTCGCTCAGTTCCTCTAAAGCACGAACGTAAATCGACAAGGCCGGGTCGCGCTGTAGGCGGCCCGGCCTTTCTCATACCCTGGAGCAGACCGTTTCACGTGAAACACGCGCATGGTGCAGAGAATTGGACCTTCCGACCTAGCGAAAAGGTCTTGATCACGTTCGCCGCGATGGCGCCTCGATCCCTTATTAGATCCTCGGGGTGCCCCGGGGACGCGCTCAGGTCGCCGGGGCATCCCCAAGCGCCCGAGCATTCCGAGCCGGTAGGGCCGTCAGTTGACTCAAGGGTTTGCAGCTTTCCGAATCGCTGCTCCAAACGGTGGTCCCGGACCGCAAAGCAACTCCCCAATTACATTCCAAAGGTTGATGATCAAGAGAAAACCTTAGGGTTCGGGAATCGACTTTCTCGACAGCGGCCATAGAGGGGCGGGAGCCCGCCCGGCAGTTGGTCGCCGTTTCACGTGAAACGCCTCAACTGCGCGACACCGGAGGAGGGAGGGGTCCTGAATATGATCGCACCGTGGTTGCTATAACGTCCGCCCCTTCCCACCCGCGTAACCCTGCCGAACACCCGTACCTACCGAAAGCGTGTCAATGGGTGCCTGCGTTCGAGCTGCCTCACCTCATCTGATAAGTAGACAGGCCGGCATATACGGCGTGTTTCACGTGGAGCATGTCTGATAGGCGGCCGAAACTGCAGCTACGAGTAGGTGCAGCCCTACATCCAACTAGGCCCTCCTTCAGAGTGGCCAACCCTGCGCCGCCGCCCGGGAGCCAGCACCCGCCCGGATAGTCAACTCTCTACCTAGGCCAATGGAAAAGCAGGGAGAGCATCGAATTACGCAGAGCGGGTACCTTCTCGCACAACGCATCGGAATCGGCCCAGGACTGCGGATCCAAAGGCACGACCTAGCCGTCGATTTGCTCTGCTAGTGCACAGCCCCATCCGCCACGCCCGTGACAGGCATTGGGAACCTTAGCCGGCCGCGCGCGTCACTGCTTGGCAGGAACCACCCTCATCCATCCACCACCATTGCAAGCGTTTCACGTGAAACCGATTACGCAAGGGTGCAATGGTCTATCGTCGACCAAGTCATGAACTCTCTCGGGTCCGCAGCCCTGCCCGTGAGTCTCGTCTTCCCACTCTGCCATCCCGCGCACAATGCCAAGAGGGCGGGAAGTGTCCTGTAAAACGCAACCCGGCGAAGGAGCGCCATGCTCGTGGGTCGAATTGGTCGCCGAGCCCGGGTTTCCGGCGGTTTCACGTGAAACGTGCCGTCAAGCTTTCCGTCTGAACCAAACCCGTCCGAAGCGCAAGGCCCGCAACTGTTTTGCGTGGGTACGGTACCTCCCAAGATTGCGGACCCGTCTGGCCCTTCCGCCCGCTGGCTCGCTGGGGTGTGCGGCCCGCTGGGGACGCCCTCCATGATGACCCCTCCGTGATGCGCAGAGCGCTAGACCCTAACTGTTCCAAGAAGTTGGCGTAGTGCCGTAGCGTTCACGTGAAACGCTACGCCACACATCGCTATCCGTTGAGGCAACGCAGCCTCGATCGAGCTTTATACCTTGAGAACCTGCGACCCGGTCAGAGAAGCAAGCCTCGAAGTGCAGAGATCATGACAACTGGTCGGCGGACCACGAGAACGGCCCCGCTATTAGAGCACCGAAAGCATGTGCTGAGACAGATCAGGCCTCCCGCACGCACGGTTCGCGATAGAGGCCAGCGTTTCACGTGAAACGCCACAACCAAGTAGCGGGGGCCCGTTCTTTCGCACGACCGATGCCGGGTTCAAAACGTCAGGATGACGCTGCCCGCAATTCTCCTCGCTGGCCTCTGTCGCCAGCCTGCAAGCCTGCAAGACCGCAACACCGCCGGTCAGCATGCAAAGACGCTTCGCGCCTGAAGTCGCACATATTGATGGTGGGCATGAGACGTTTTTGATGGTTGAGACCCGCACCCCGCTCAAATGCACGTCCTTGCCCCTGAAAAGGTTCGTACCGCGCTTAGTTTCACGTGAAACATGGTGCTGGGCCAAGCACCATGACGGGAACGCCAAGTCCGCTCCTGAAAAGACAACGTTACCTGCCCCACCACGGATGGAGTCGAGCCTGCAGCGATCCATACGGCTCAGTAAGTCGCAGCCCGTCGAGTCGGTAAGCGGCTCGAGTGAACCTGGAGGCCTTTCCCTGTCCACGTACCCTCAGCGCGGTCGAGAAGGTGCCAGTCAGAGCCGCCGCAACAGACGTCCGCAGGCTATCTTCCCTTCCGGTGCATAGTGCTCGCGCACTACCTGCAAGAAGATCGCATTCTCGCGCCAGGCTGGCCGCCCAGCGCGTCTTCAATGCCGTTTCACGTGAAACAGACAGGGCGCCCGCCGGAGCTCTATACGCGCAGAAGAGTCGAAGTCGAATCGGCGAGGATGAGGCACGGGAGAAAGGGCCTCTTCCCTGCGGGCTCAATCACTCAGGCCCTCTACCGTAGGAGCAGGCGACGGCTTGCCTTGGAGGTGGGCTACGGGGTAACGCTCGCCTCACGGCACAAGTGGCTGTCGATAACAGGGGCTACGGCCGTATTTGCGACCTCTTATGCTCGGCCAGCGCTGTCGGGGGATGAGTGATGGAACAAGGGTGTTTAGGCCGTGGTCGTATCCGTTCCACGTGAAACGTCCGACGACGTCCCCCTTGCCTGTTCCCGATAGAGCGAGCATGCGATTCCTTTTGCAGCGACTATTGAACCTTGCATGGTTGATCGCCCCGGTCACGGATGGCAAGCGACACCGTCCGAGCGACCGACACCGTCCGAGCGATGAAGAGAGGGGCGTAAATTCTCAACTGCCGTGAACGGTGGTCCCTGGTGAGTTAGCCCCAGCAGCGAGGGTCGACGGCAATTGAGCTCAGCGACTATAGCAAGTGGGGCTGCGGCCAACTAGATTCTTTTCAGAAGCTATCACGGAGAGGAGTGTGCCGTTTCACGTGAAACGGCACACTCTGAGACCTAGGAGGTGGGGGCAAGCACTCCCATGATGCGATTCAGATCATCGACACTCGCAAACTCAATGCTCACTCGCCCCTTCTTTGCCCCGAGTGTGATCTTGACATTCGTATCCAAACGATCTGACAGCGAAGTAGCAAGGTAGTCCAACCGCTCGTGTCGGGCTCCCGCACGGGGTGTCGTTGGCTTCCCAGGTCGACGCAAGCCATCGCTCATGGCTACGATCTCTTCGGTCGACCGAACAGAAAGTCCTTCCGCGACAATCCGCTGCGCAAGCTTCTCCATCTCGGCCGGATCGGACAGGCCCAGCAGGGCGCGGGCATGCCCGGCACTCAGAACCCCTGCCGCAAGCCGCCGCTGTACCAGAGGAGGCAGCTTCATCAGCCTCAAAGTATTGGAGATCTGCGGACGCGATCTGCCAATTCGCGCAGCCAGTTCCTCCTGCGAACACCCGAAATCATCTAGGAGTTGTTGGTAAGCGGCAGCTTCTTCCAGTGGATTTAACTGACTACGGTGAAGGTTCTCGAGGAGCGCGTCCCTGAGGAGATCGTCATCCGTGGTATCGCGGATGATGGCCGGAACGGTCTCTAAGCCGGCTTCCCGGGACGCACGCCACCGGCGCTCACCCATGACCAGTTCGTAGCCCTGTTCGCCGCCCTCTGAAGAGGCCCGAACGACCACGGGCTGCAGCACGCCGATTTCGCGAACCGAATGGACCAGCTCGGCCATCTCGTCCTCGTCAAAGACGGTACGAGGCTGCTTGCGATTGGGATGTATCGATCCGATAGGGAGTTCCGCAAAGCGTGCGCCGGGTACCTCCTGCAGCGTTTCACGTGAAACTTGCACATCCGCATCGTCAATCGGATCCTCGTTGCTAGCGGGCTCCGCTGCTCTATCCGGTTCAATCCCATTCGAGTCAGACACCTCATCCTCGGCGGAATCTTCACCTGGGACCTCCACAGTCGCGGGACCTTCGATCTCCTCTACCGACGGGGTAACGCCTACAGGCGGATACTTCTCGAGCTCCGAAGCCGCTTCTACCACAGTCGCATCGGCGGTCGCGTCAGCCTTCAGCTTTTGAGCCCTGGCTGCCGTCGCCCGCTTCGTCGCCGCCTGGTTTCGCCCGTTCGTCCTCTTCGCAGGCGCGGTAAGCGCCTCCTTATTGATCGAAGACTTCTTTGTTGAGCGCGAGGATGGGCCCGACTGGTCCCCCCCAATTCCCTCTGAGGTACCACCATTGGATCCGGCCGACGGGAAGAAGAGGTCTACTGGACGACCCCTCTCCGCGACCCTGGTACCGACGTTGTTCGTGGATTCATCCTGCTGCTCCGCGCTGCTCGGGATGAGCGCGCCAAGTCCTCGACCTAGACCTCTACGCTTCTCAGGCATGAAACGGTTCCTCTCGAAGGAGCGCAGACAAACTGCAGCGATTGATATCGCGACCAGTCTACTGTGGGCGGTACCGACAACCGCGCAGGCGCTCTAGGAGCGTTCAGCGATTTCTGCGGCAGCCTCAAGATACGAGAGCGCGCCGCTCGACGAAGGGTCGTAAGTGAGAACCGTCTGCTGGTAGCTCGGCGCCTCCGATATGCGGACTGACCGCGGCACGACCGCTTTCAGCACCTGATCAGGGAAGTGTTCACGGACTTCGGCGGCGACCTGGGCAGCAAGGTTGGTTCGACCGTCATACATCGTAAGCAGAATAGTGGAAACGACGAGATCGGCGTTGAGATGCTTCTGGATCATTTCGATATTCTTCAGAAGCTGACTGAGGCCTTCGAGAGCGTAGTATTCGCACTGAATCGGAATAAGCACCTCGCGAGCGGCAACAAAGGCATTCACGGTGAGCAGACCGAGACTCGGCGGGCAGTCGATGAAAATGTAATCCAGGCGCTCTTCTTCGTTCGTTGCACGATCCTTTGCGTACAGATCGATCGCACGCCGGAGCCGTTGCTCCCGGGCGACCAGCGAGACCAACTCGATTTCAGCGCCGGCCAGATGGATGGTGGCCGGGGCACAGATCAGGTTGGGTACGTCCGGGCAAGCCGCCACAACACTGGACAGTGGGAGATCATCGATCAGTACGTCATAAATACTGTCCACTTCGGCGTGGTGGGGAATGCCCAACGCAGTGGAGGCATTGCCCTGAGGATCGATATCAATGACCAACACGTTCAGGCCGGCGGACGCCAAAGCCGCCGCAAGGTTCACCGTGGTGGTGGTTTTGCCGACGCCACCTTTTTGGTTACTGACCGTCAGGACGCGAGTGCCAGCAGGGCGAGGCAGTTTGCGCCCAAATAACTTCTCTCGGCGTCGCGTCTCCGACGCCAGCTCTCGGGCTAGCGGTGTGCTGTCGTCCAGAACGTCCATCACGTTCTTGGTGCTTCCATTCGATTTCACGCTTACGGCCTGACTTGAGTCATTTACCCCGGCTGCACCACTCGTTTCACGTGAAACGATGCCTGTGTTAATTGGGTTTGAAAACACTTCTGGTTGAATATCAGCGATTGTGATAGCCAAAGACGAACCCATCGTCGACGTAGGCTGCTCGCGTCGCGTGGCAGAATCTTTCGTCACAAGCGTCTCGCTCACTTTCAGGTGCCGGGTGGGTCCCCTCTAGGTTATCCGGTGCGGAGGAAATACCCGGGCAGACAGCCCGCAGGGTACGGAACTTGCATCCAAGGAATGCAGTCAGCCGGCCACCACGATGCGCACAACGGTTGTCGGTTCGTCCAGCAGGGCGCCACCAGCAGTCTCAACAGTGGTGCTTTTCCCACCCAGGCGCCGAATGATCTTGGACGCCTTCTCCACTTCTTCAGCGGCACTCCGGCCCTTGATGGCCAGGACCTCTCCCGGTCCCTTCAGGAGCGGCATAGTCATCGTGGCAAGACCCGATAGAGCGGAGACGGCGCGCGCCGTCACCACATTCACATCAAACTTGCCCACCGCCTGTTCCGCCCGGCCACGGAAGATCTCTACATTGTTCAGTTCAAGATCCTGGGTTACTTCTCGCAGCCAGTTCACTCTTCTCTCGAGCGGCTCAATCAGGACGAACGATGCGTCCGGCCGCGCAATGGCAAGTGCCAGCCCGGGCAGGCCCGCACCGCTACCAACGTCAGCTACGCGCGCCTCCGGCGAAATCAACTCACCAACAACTGCACAGTTCAGGACGTGCCGGTCCCACAAACGGGGAAGTTCCCGTGGTCCGAGCAGTCCGCGCTCAATCCCTGACGTAGCGAGATGCTCGACGAACCGCTCTGCGAGAGTCAACCGCTCACCGAATATGCTCTGAGCCGCCTGGAGCTCCTTCATGCCGATCTCAATCGTCAAGACAACCCCTCCTTCGGAACAGGCAAACCGACGTCAGGATCCAGCCGACACAACGATGTGGCGCCGCGAACCTTCACCCTCGGACTCGCTGACCATGCCGAGCTCAGCCACGATGTCATGAACGATTTTGCGTTCGTACGCGGACATCGGAACCAGCGCCACCTCTTTACCGGCTTCCTTCACTTCGCTAACTGCTCGCTCTGCGATTTCGCGGAGCTCTTTGTTCCGGCCTTCACGGAACCCGTCGATATCCAGGACCAGCCGCGAACGATGCTCAGTAGAGGTAAGTACGGAGAGACGAGCCAGTTCCTGCAGTGCTTCCAACACCTCACCGTCCCGGCCTACGAGAGCCTGCAATCCCTGTGCATCGTTATCCTCGGACACGATGGAGATGTAGGTACGACCGTTCCGCACTTCAATATCGATATCGCCGTCTATATCGGCAATATCCAGGAGCTCCTCGAGGTAGTCTGCAGCCACATCGCCTTCGTCTTCCACGGAGCCCCCTCCATCCTGGTCAACTGCATCTTCGTTCACAGTCTCAAGCGTTTCTTCCTGCATATTGTCAGTGCTCATTTACGTTTCCTGTTCTTGCGCTGAGGCTGTACTCGTTGAGCTTTGGGTGGCGCAACTGCTTCAACCACAGGCTCCGGCTTCTTCTCCCCAAGCAGCGGAACCATCGGCAACCCCTTCTTCGCACGGCGCTCAGCGAGGGCCTTAGCTGCGGGGGATCCGGGCGTCGGCATCCGTCGAATCACGTAGAACTGCTGCACCATGGTCCAGATGTTGGTGGTAGTCCAGTAGATCAGTACGCCAATTGGGAAGTTGATGCCACCAACGCCGAATACGAGCGGCAAGATGTAGAGCATCATTTTCTGCTGACGCATGAATGGACTCTGCATGGCCTCTTCAGACATGTTCTTCGCCATGATCTGCTTCTGCGTGATGAACTGCGACGCAGTCATAGCAATGATCATGATGATCGAAAGAACTATCACGGAGCCGTGGCCCGGAGTGCCCCAGCCGTGAAGCAGCGAAGAGGAGAGTGGGGCGCCGAAGATTTCAGCCAGGTCGAACTGTCGGACGTCCTCGACAGTGAGGGCCCCGATACCTTCGCCTCGATCGCTTGCCGATGACACACCGTTAAGAACGGTGAACAGCGCGAAGAAGAACGGCATCTGGATCAGGATCGGCAAACATGCCGCGAAGGGGTTGGTTCCGTGCTTCTTGTACAGAGCCATCTGCTCCTGCGTCATGGCCTGACGCGAGAGTTGATCCGTTTTGCCCTTGTACTTCTGCTGCAGTTTCCGCAGGTCAGGCTGGAGAGCCTGCATCCCACGCTGGGCCTTAATCTGCTTGACGAAGACTGGAATCAGCGCAGCACGGATTACCACGACGAGACCGACGATCGACAAAGTCCAGGTCCATCCGGAGGCGGAATCCATACCGAGGAAGGTGAATCCCTCGTGGAAGGCCCGCATGACCCAGGACACCAGCCACCGGAAGGGCAGGAGAATCGTCTCGAAGAAATCCATAATCTGTTGCTCCTCAGGCCGCGGGGCGGCTTTCCTCATCTGCAGGAATCACCGGGTGATTCAGCACTACAATCTGTGGCTCTTCACCAGGCTCGAAACGTCTTCCTCCGACTGGCACATGATCCACACCGCCGTCATTCCAGGGATGACAGCGACACAGCCGTCTGGCAGCGAACCATGATCCTTTCAGCGCGCCGTGCACGATCACTGCCTCGAGCGCGTAGGCCGAACAAGAGGGGAAGAAACGGCACACCGGACCGTAAAGAGGTGAAATCAGTCGGCGATAGATCACCAGAATACCGATAAGGACGGCGCGGGGTAGCAGAACCAGTCGTGAGATATTCGACGGCGAATGATCCGCTGTCATTTGCCGTCTCCCTTTCCGCCGCCAGACTTCCCGATTCGCTTCACACTCGATGCCAGGCACCGTTCGAAGTCGGCACTTAGTTGAGGCCAATTGGCCGCAGCTGCTGGGGGCAGTGCGCGCACAACGACATCAAGTCCATCTGGTCGCTGAACCAGCGCTGATGCTGCTGCTTCTCTCAGTCTCCTCTTAACGAGGTTTCGCGTAACGGCGTTCCCCACATTTTTCGACACAATGAAGCCGAACCGCGAGGGCATACCTGTTTCGGTTCCGACGGCATATAACACCAAGTTCCGGCACCCGGATCGGGCACCGGAACGGACGGTATATGAAAAATCTGTGGCCGTCCGAACTCGGTGGGCGATAGACAGCACCTTGAGCTCCGGGACGGTCAGGGCGCTATCGGTCAGAAAACGCCGGCGGACGGATTAACTGATGCTAAGCCGAAAGCTCGGTGCGTCCCTTGCTGCGGCGCGCAGACAGGATGGCGCGACCGGCACGTGTCCGCATGCGAAGACGGAAACCGTGCTTTTTGGCACGACGGCGGTTATTCGGCTGAAAGGTCCGCTTGCTCACTGTGATACTCCAGAACGTTCTTGGCATGCGCTGCCGTTGCAACAGGGGGGAAGAACGGGCTGGCGCAATGAAGTTGTAGTACATCCGCCCTGCCGGCCTACGGCATACTGCTCAGCCTTGGCTGGCGGTATGGAGGCATGCGAAATGCAGACATAAAGGACTACATAACGTTAGGGCACCAGATACAGCAGGGTCAAACCGACGGCACCATGGGCAGACGTGTCATCCAGCCGAATGCATGTGGACAACTGCGGTCCCGGACCACACTTCTTCGGCTCCTCAGCTGATCCTCAAGTGATCTTATCCACAGGGCCGGTCTGAGCTATCCCCGGTACTTTTCATCGTCTACTGTTGCCGGGTGGCGCATTTATCCACGGCCTGTGCATAAGTCTGTGGATTAATGCCCGTCTATGGGCCTGAAACGGCTCTCTGAACTTACAACTGAGGACGCGATTGAGTACCGACGAGATCAATGATGTAGGCAGCTCCTGGCGCAAGGTCATCCGCACGCTCGAACAGGACGAACGGATCTCCCCGCGCCAGCGTGGTTTCGTGGTGCTGGCTCAGGCGCAGGGACTGATTGGTACAACGCTGCTCGTCGCGGTTCCCAACGACCTGACCCGCGAGGTTCTCCAGAGCCAGCTCAGGAGCCCACTCAACGACGCCCTCCGCGATGTCTTCCGCGAAGAGATTCAGTGCGCTTTCGTCATTGACCCTGATCTCACGCCCATTGTCGAAGAGGAACCGGAAGAGGTGCCGGAGGAGATCGCGCAGCGGGAACAGGCGCCGTCGCCCACTCCGCCAAGCAACTCCCACGAATTCGGGCGCCTGAATCCCAAATACATCTTCGACACGTTCGTCATCGGCTCATCCAACCGGTTTGCCCATGCTGCCGCGGTCGCGGTTGCAGAAGCGCCGGCCAAGGCCTACAACCCGCTGTTCATCTACGGTGACTCGGGGTTGGGTAAGACCCACCTATTGCATGCCATCGGACACTATGCACGACACCTCTATACCGGGATCCGGGTTCGATACGTCAACTCCGAGGAGTTCACGAACGACTTCATCAATTCGATCAGGGACGACGAAGGCACCAGCTTCAAACAGACCTATCGAAACGTTGACATCCTCCTGATTGACGACATCCAGTTCCTCTCCGGCAAGGACAGGACGCAGGAAGAGTTCTTTCATACCTTCAACGCACTGCACAACCACAACAAGCAAGTGGTCATCACCTCGGATCTTCCGCCCAAGCAGTTGTCGGGCTTCGAAGAACGGATGCGTTCACGCTTCGAGTGGGGACTGCTGACCGACATCCAGCCTCCGGAACTCGAAACCAGGATCGCCATCCTTCGCAAGAAAGCGATCAGCGAAGGGTTGAGCGCACCGGATGAAGTGCTTGAGTACATCGCGTCGAAGATCTCAACCAACATCCGTGAGTTGGAAGGCGCCCTGATCCGTGTCACCGCGTTCGCGAGCCTGAACCGTCAAGCCGTTGATGAGAATCTGGCCGAGATAGTGCTCAAGGACCTGATTTCGGACGACGGTGCGCAGGAGATCACCTCTTCGCTGATCATGGCGCAGACAGCCGAGTACTTCAACATCACCCTGGATGACCTGTGCAGCAAATCCCGGACGCGAACGCTCGTCACGGCCAGGCAGATCGCCATGTACCTCTGCCGGGAACTAACGGATATGTCCCTGCCGAAGATCGGACAGGAACTCGGCGGGCGAGACCACACCACGGTCATCCACGCTGATCGGAAGATCCGCGAACTGATGGCTGAACGCAGGGCGATCTACAACCAGGTGACTGAACTGACTAACCGCATCAAACACCATCGGAAGGACTCGTAGGTGCCAGCGGGTGCCAGCGGGTGCCAGGGACAGCTGAATTAACAGCTGTGGAAAGAATTGTGGATAACTACATGTTTCCGGTGGACGTTAATGAGGACAAGCATCGCCCGGGCTGTGGACCCGCGGAATCACAGGCTTTCCGTACACAGCGGCGCTAGTCCTCAACTGGTGTGAGTGCACATACTGTCAACAGGGCAAGTCCCGGGATGGCGCCGATAGTCTCGGTTATCCACAGTATCCACAGGAGTTATTAACACTACTGATCCTTAATCCGCGAGCTCTTCTAAATAACATTTCCCCTCCGGACCACCCACGAAATTCGGTCCGACGGGGACACCGCATCGCGCTAAGCTGTGACTCAGTAGAGTTCACCCTTTGCTCGCCCGTCCTCCTTTGCCGGAATGGTCGAGGATGAGCGACTTCCCCGATGTACCTCGCGAAAGGCGGCACCCTTCAGTGAAATTCCGAGTCGAGCGCGATGTCCTGGCTGAGGCCGTAACGTGGACGGCGCGATCGCTGTCACCGCGCCCTCCCGTCCCGGTGCTTTCGGGCTTGCTGATCAAGGCGGGTGCCGGCAGCTTGAGTCTGGCGAGCTTCGACTATGAGATCTCGGCCCGGCTTGAGATCCCTGCGGATGTAGCTGAAGAAGGAACCATCCTTGTCTCCGGACGGCTGCTCGCCGATATCTGCCGCAGTCTTCCCTCGGCGCCCGTCGAAGTGGAAACAGACGGGTCCAAGGTCACATTGACCTGCCGCAACAGCCGTTTCAACCTCGCGACTATGCCCGAAGCCGAATACCCGGAACTCCCTGCTCTACCTGATGTCAGCGGCGTCGTCGATGGCGATGCATTCGCTGAAGCAGTCTCCCAGGTCATCATTGCGGCCAGCCGTGACGACACTCTGCCAATTCTCACCGGTGTGCGGATGGAGATTGAGGAAGACCTCATCACGTTCCTGGCGACAGACCGCTACCGTCTTGCACTCCGCGAACTCTCCTGGAAGCCTGCCAACCCGGGCATCTCCACCAGCGCACTGGTAAAAGCGAAGACCTTGAGCGAGGTGGCGAAAACCCTTGGCGGCTCCGGGGACCTAAAGATCGCCCTCTCCGACAACAGCGAACTCATCGGGTTCGAGAGCGGCGGCAGGCGGACGACCTCTCTGCTCGTTGACGGTGACTACCCCAAGATCCGTTCCCTTTTCCCAGAGAACACGCCCATTCATGCCACAGTTGAAACCAGTCAGCTGGCCGAAGCTGTAAGGCGCGTGGCACTGGTCGCCGAGCGGAACACGCCGGTTCGGCTCGC
Source organism: Arthrobacter sp. TJ-270 (assembly GCF_058269075.1). Lineage (NCBI taxonomy): Bacteria > Bacillati > Actinomycetota > Actinomycetes > Micrococcales > Micrococcaceae > Arthrobacter > Arthrobacter sp. TJ-270. The sequence goes on from NZ_JBZCNB010000003.1 coordinate 71,358, forward strand.
TTTCAGCACAGGTCAGGTAGTGCTCGACGCCGGAACGGGTGAGGATGCCCAGGCATCCGAAGCCATCGAGGCGACGCTGGACGGAGATGACATCACCGTTGCGTTCAATCCGCATTACCTGAGTGAAGGCCTGAGTGCTTTCAGCAGCCGTTTTGTGCGATTCTCCTTCACCACACCGCCGAAACCCGCGGTCATCTCAGCGCAGGAAGAAGCCACCGGCGAAGACCGCGAAGACTACCGGTACCTGTTGATGCCCGTGAGGTTGCCCAACCAATAGCAGCGGTACCATCCATCCCCGCCGACCCCCATGGAGGACACTATGCATATCGGTCTGATCGGACTCGGAAAGATGGGATACAACATGAGGGAACGGTTGCGTTCCCGAGGTATCGAGGTGACCGGCTACGACCATAATCCCGAAGTGTCCGATGTCATGACCGTCGATGAACTAATCGCTCGAATTCCCACACCGCGAGTGGTCTGGGTCATGGTGCCGGCCGGCGAGATTACCCACCAGGTCATCATTGAGCTCGGAGAGAAGTTGTCCGAAGGCGATCTCGTAATCGACGGAGGAAATACCAAGTTCAGCACGGACCAGGAACACAGCGCGTCCATGGCTGTGAACGGTATCGGTTTTCTTGACTGCGGAGTTTCCGGTGGCGTTTGGGGGCTGGAAAACGGGTACGGCCTCATGGTCGGAGGCTCGGAGGCCGACGTCGAACGTGTCATGCCGGTGTTCGATGCGCTGCGGCCGGAAGGCAACCGGGAGGAAAGTTTTGTGCATGTGGGCGAAACCGGGGCGGGGCACTACGCCAAAATGGTGCACAACGGAATTGAATATGGGCTGATGCAGGCCTATGCCGAGGGTTATGAACTGCTCGAGGCGAAGGACATCATCAAGGATGTTCATGGCACTTTCCGGGCATGGCAGAAGGGCACCGTTGTCCGATCCTGGCTGCTGGATTTGCTCATCAAGGCGCTTGAGGAAGATCCCAAGCTCAGCAATGTGGGCGGGTACATCGAGGACTCCGGTGAGGGGCGTTGGACCGTCGAACAGGCAATTGCCAACGAAGTGGCAGCACCGGCAATAACCGCTGCGCTCTTCGCACGATTCAGCTCGCGGCAGGAGGATGCGCCGTCGCTGAAGATGGTCGCCGCCTTGCGTAACCAGTTCGGTGGACATGCCGTACGCCCACCCCGCAATTCCGCATGATCGAGCAGCGGTGTACGTTCAACATCTCTCACTGACCGATTTCCGCAGCTATTCCCAGCTTGATGTGGCGCTCGAGCCCGGGGTAACCGTATTTGTTGGCCCAAATGGGGTCGGCAAGACCAATATCGTCGAGGCAATCGGATACCTCGGCTCCCTGTCATCGCATCGCGTGAGTACGGACAAGCCGTTGATTGCCTTCGACGCGGACAAGGCCCTGGTCCGTGGCCGCCTTGTCCGCGGAGCACAAGCTACAAGCGTGGAGCTCGAAATTAATGGTGACCGCGCCAACCGGGCGCGAATCAACAGGGCGAACCCGGTACGAGCCCGGGATGCCGCGGGAATACTGCGAACTGTCCTGTTTGCGCCTGAAGACCTGGCGCTTGTGAAAGGCGACCCCTCGAACCGGCGTCGGTTCCTTGATGACCTCATGGTTCAGTTGGTGCCGCACCATGCGGGCATCCGCGCCGATTATGAGCGCGTACTGAAACAGCGCAACGCCCTGCTCAAGTCGCTGCGGGGCGGTAGGCTGACCGCTGCACACGAGGCCACGCTCGAGGTATGGGACCAGCACCTGGCGGCGATCGGATCGCAACTCCTTCATGCTCGCCTCGCTGTTCTCACCCGGCTGCTGCCGCACGTGCAGAAGGCTTATCGCGAGTTGACCGACGGTACAAAAATCGCTGCCGCGGCGTACCGCTCCTCTTTGGTGAGTTCCGTCGGCGATGACGACGACCGCCCGGCGTCCAACGCCGAGGATCTCAGCACCCTTTCGATCGAAGAACTCACCGACAGGTTCCTGACGGTGATCGCGGAGCAGCGCCGGCGCGAGATCGAACGTGGCATTTCCCTTGTGGGACCGCATCGGGACGAGGTCGAGCTGATGCTCGGTCGTGCCCTGGTGAAGGGATACGCGTCGCATGGCGAAACCTGGTCCATGGCACTCGCGCTGCGCCTCGGGTCGTACTATCTGCTCACCGACGATGACCATACTCCCGGCTCCACTCCCGTGCTCATCCTCGACGATGTGTTCGCCGAACTGGACGCTGAGCGGCGCGAGCGGCTGGCATCGGTCGTTGCCGGTGCCGAGCAGGTACTCGTCACTGCCGCAGTCGGAGATGACGTGCCGGACGCACTGGACGGCCGCCAGTTCCTGGTGGTTCCGGGAGGCTTCAGTGAAGTACCGGCCTGAGGATGAATCAGCAGCGGCCGCTGCCAAAGAATCAAACGACGACGGCGGCGCTGCGCCTTTTCCACCGGACGCCGAGGACGCCCCGGCTGGAGATGCGCCGCGGCTGCTCTTGAATCGCCTGCGGGATGCGTCCGCAGCGCGTGGTGATTTTCGCGCGCCGGCCGCCCGCCGTCGTCGTTCTGGTACCAGCGCAGGGCGCCCCAAACTTCAGGAATCGTATTCCGGGAGGGATCCGCAAGGGGTGGGCGCAGTCTTTGGGCGCTTGCTCAGCGAGCGTGGCTGGAATTCGCCGGTAGCAGTGGGTTCGGTCATGGCGCGATGGGCCGAGCTCGTTGGCCCCGAAATCGCGACGCACTGTACTCCGGAGAGTTTCCACGAGACCACGGTGCTCGTGCGGTGTGATTCCACAGCGTGGGCAACGCAGCTCAGATTGATCAGCCCTGACCTCCTCCGGCGGTTCGAACACGAGTTGGGCTCCGGTGTTGTCACGGCCATGAAAGTTGTCGGCCCGTCCGCTCCGTCCTGGCGTAAGGGAGGCCGATCAGTTCGCGGTCGCGGCCCCCGGGATACTTACGGGTAGCTTTCTGCCGATCTGGCCGTGACCTCTTCGACGAGCGGCGTGCAGCGTCGAGCGGACCCCAGCGGACGTATACGCCCCCACGCGGCCCCCCGCTGTGAGCTTAAATCCCGGTTTATTCGGCGCTAGAGGGCAATTGAGGCGGAGTTGTAGGGGGCCGCACGGTAGAATAAGACGCGTAGGCATTCCTTACGGGGATGCCTTCATTTTGAGACTAGGCAAAACTAGGACAACAAGGAGTCGACAGCGTCCGTGGCTAACGACAACGAAGTGGAATCTGCCGGAATGCCGGAGAGCGGCGCCGGTGCACCCAAGGGTTACGGCGCGAGTGACATCACGGTCCTCGAAGGACTCGAAGCGGTTCGCAAGCGACCCGGTATGTATATCGGGTCCACGGGTCCGCGCGGCCTGCATCACCTCGTGTACGAGGTTGTGGATAACTCTGTGGATGAGGCCCTTGCGGGATACTGCGACCACATCAAGGTGACATTACTTGCCGATGGCGGCGTGCGGGTTATCGACAACGGTCGAGGCATCCCCGTCGACATGCACCCGACCGAGGGTAAACCCACCGTTGAAGTGGTCATGACCATCCTGCATGCGGGCGGAAAGTTCGGTGGCGGCGGTTATGCCGTCTCCGGTGGCCTTCACGGAGTTGGTATCTCCGTTGTGAATGCGCTTTCCTCCAGAGTTGACACGGAAATTCGCCGCCAGGGCCACGTATGGCGGCAGTCGTTTGAGGACGGCGGCAAGCCCGTCGGCCAGCTCGAAAAGGGTGAGGAAACCTCCGGGACCGGCACCACCCAGACGTTTTACCCGGATGATTCCATCTTCGAGTCGGTGGAGTTCGATTTCGAGACCCTGCGTGCACGCTTCCAGCAGATGGCATTTCTCAATAAGGGTTTGCGGATCAGCCTTGTGGATGAACGCGTGCCTGAGGTGGAAACCGAGGAGATCACGGACGCCGCACACGCCGCGGCTGAACAGTCGGAAGAGAACAAGCACCGACATGTGGAATACCTCTACGAGAATGGCCTGCTGGACTACGTCAAGCACCTGAACTCGTCGAAGCGTGTCGATGTTATCCACGAAGACGTCATTGCTTTTGAGACCGAAGATTCCGACAGGTCCATCGCAGTTGAAGTGGCCATGCAATGGACAACGGCGTATTCCGAAAGCGTGCACACCTACGCCAACACGATCAACACTCACGAGGGCGGAACCCATGAAGAGGGTTTCCGCGCCGCAATGACCTCCTTGATCAACCGCTACGCGCGGGAGAAGAACATCATCAAGGAGAAGGACGACAACCTCACGGGTGATGACATCCGGGAGGGCCTTACCGCCGTCATCTCGGTGAAGTTGTCAGAGCCCCAGTTTGAAGGACAGACCAAGACCAAGCTGGGTAATTCCGAAGCGAAGGGCTTTGTGCAGCGCGTCGTCACCAATCAACTGGGTGACTGGCTGGAACGTAACCCCGGCCCGGCCCGCGATGTTATCCGGAAGTCGATCCAGGCGGCCCAGGCCCGGTTGGCTGCACGAAAGGCTCGCGAATCCACCCGGCGGAAGGGCTTGCTGGAGTCCGGCGGTATGCCGGGCAAACTGAAGGACTGTCAGTCGAAGGACCCTTCGAAATCCGAGATCTACATTGTGGAGGGTGACTCCGCAGGTGGTTCGGCAGTTCGCGGTCGCAACCCCGAAACGCAGGCAATCCTGCCGCTGCGAGGGAAGATCCTCAACGTCGAACGAGCTCGGCTCGACCGTGCGCTCGGCAACGCTGAAGTCCAGGCCATGATCACCGCTTTCGGAGCCGGAATCGGCGAGGATTTCGATGTTAATAAGGCCCGGTACCACAAGATCGTCCTCATGGCGGATGCCGACGTCGACGGCCAGCACATCACCACGCTGCTGCTCACACTGCTTTTCCGCTACATGCGGCCACTGATCGAGAACGGCTATGTGTATTTGGCACAGCCGCCTCTCTACCGCATCAAGTGGTCCAATGCGGCCCACTCCTACGTCTTCAGCGACCGTGAGCGGGATGAAACCATCAAAATTGGCCTGGCCAACAACCAGCGTCTCCCCAAGGAGAACGGGATTCAGCGCTATAAGGGTCTCGGAGAGATGGACTACACCGAGCTGTGGGAAACCACCATGGATCCGGACAACCGGACACTCCTGCAGGTCACCATGGACGATGCCGCGGCAGCAGACCAGATCTTCTCCGTCCTGATGGGCGAGGACGTGGAATCACGCCGCAACTTCATTCAGCAGAACGCCAAAGATGTACGGTTCCTCGACATCTGATCGATGTTGAGCAAACCCGGCCGGTTGTGCGAGTCTCAGCGACCGGTTCCTCACACGCATTCACGAAATGGAACGAACTAGATGAGTGACGAAGTAACGCCTGAGGTTCCCAGCGACGAGACACCCGTCGAAGGGACCGTGCTGACCGACCGAATCGAGCAGGTGGACCTGCAGACGGAGATGCAGCGGTCGTACCTGGACTACGCAATGGCGGTCATTGTCGGTCGAGCGTTGCCTGATGTCAGGGACGGTCTCAAACCGGTCCACCGCCGCGTCCTGTATGCCATGTTCGACGGCGGCTATCGCCCGGACCGCTCATTCAACAAGTGCGCGCGCGTCGTCGGCGAAGTCATGGGCCAGTACCACCCGCACGGTGACAGCGCGATCTACGACGCCCTGGTCCGCCTCATCCAGGACTGGACCATGCGGTACCCACTGGCTCTCGGCCAGGGAAACTTCGGATCTCCCGGTAACGACGGCGCGGCCGCCCCGCGATACACCGAGACCAAAATGGCCCCGCTGGCCATGGAGATGGTCCGGGATATCGACGAGGAGACAGTCGATTTCCAGGACAACTACGACGGCAAGAACCAGGAACCCACGATCCTGCCGTCCCGTTTCCCGAACCTGTTGGTGAACGGCTCCTCCGGCATCGCTGTCGGTATGGCCACCAACATCCCGCCGCATAATCTACGCGAGGTCGCCGACGGTGTGCAGTGGTACCTGCAGAATCCGGAAGCCAGCAAGGAAGAGTTGCTAGAGGCCCTCATCCAGCGCATCAAAGGCCCTGATTTCCCCACCGGCGCTCAGATTCTCGGCCATAAGGGTATCGAAGATGCCTACCGTTCCGGCCGTGGATCGATCACCATGCGCGCCGTGGTCAACGTCGAAGAAATCCAGGGACGTACCTGTCTGGTCGTGACCGAACTGCCCTACCAGGCAAACCCGGACAACCTGGCGATCAAGATTGCCGACCTCGTCAAGGACGGCAAGGTTTCGGGTATCGCGGACCTCCGGGATGAAACGTCCGGGCGCACGGGCCAGCGATTGGTTGTCGTGCTGAAGCGTGACGCAGTAGCCAAGGTGGTGCTGAACAACCTCTACAAGCACACCCAGCTGCAGGAAAATTTCAGCGCGAACATGCTCGCGATCGTCGACGAGGTGCCGCGCACTCTCAGCCTCGATGCTTTCATCCGCCACTGGGTGACGCACCAGCTCGAGGTAATCGTCCGCAGGACCCAGTACCGTCTCCGCAAGGCCGAAGAAGCCGCCCACATCCTGCGCGGACTGCTCAAGGCCCTCGATGCGCTGGATGAAGTCATCGCCCTCATTCGCCGGTCCTCGACCGTGGAGGATGCACGTAACGGCCTCATGGGGCTCCTGGACATTGATGAAATTCAGGCGCAGGCGATCCTCGACATGCAGCTGCGGCGGCTCGCGGCTCTTGAGCGGCAGAAGATCCAGGACCAGCACGCCAAACTTGAGTCTGAGATCACCGAGTACAAGAAGATCCTTGCCTCCGAGGTCCAGCAGCGCGAGATCGTCTCGACGGAGTTGCAGGAAATCGTCGACAAGCATGGCGACAACCGGCGCACCGAGATCCTCATGGGTTACGACTCCGACATGAGCATGGAAGACCTCATCCCCGAAGAGGAGATGGTGGTCACCATTACCCGCGGCGGGTACGTGAAGCGGACCCGTAGCGACAACTACCGCCAGCAGGCCCGCGGCGGCAAGGGCATCCGCGGGGCGCAGCTGCGCGGCGACGACGTCGTTGAACACTTCTTCGTGACTACTACACACCACTGGTTACTGTTCTTCACCAACCTGGGACGTGTATACCGTGCGAAGGCTTACGAGCTGGTCGAAGCTGCGCGGGATGCGAAGGGTCAGCATGTCGCCAATCTGCTCGCGTTCCAGCCGGACGAGACTATTGCACAGGTTCTCGACCTGCGGGACTACCAGCAGTCCCCGTACCTGGTACTCGCTACCAAGCGCGGTCTGGTCAAGAAGACCCGCCTTGAGGACTACGACACAAACCGCTCGGCGGGTGTGATTGCCATTAACCTGCGCGACGGTGATGAGCTCGTGTCAGCCCAACTCGTTTCCGAAACCGATGACATGATGCTCGTTTCGCGGAAGGGCCAGTCGCTCCGATTCAGCGCCACAGATGAAGCGCTACGCCCGATGGGAAGGGCTACCTCGGGGGTTACCGGCATGAAGTTCCGCGACGAGGATGAATTACTGGCAGCGAACGTGGTCAGCGACGACTCCTATGTCTTCATCGTGACCGAAGGCGGTTTCGCAAAGCGGACCAAAGCCGATGAATATCGTGTGCAGGGCCGCGGTGGACTCGGCATCAAAGTAGCGAAGCTTGCCGAAGTGCGTGGTGATCTCGTTGGCGCTCTCATCGTGCAGGAAGAGGATGAGGTGCTCGTGGTCATGGGCGGGGGCAAGGTGGTCCGCTCGGCGGTTGCCGGCGTTCCCGCAAAGGGCCGCGACACCATGGGTGTTATTTTTGCCAAGCCGGACAAGTCCGACAGGATCATCGCCGTGGCCCGTAACACCGAACGGGGATTGACAGCTGATGATGACATCCCCGTGATGGGCCTGGATGACGCTGAACCTGCGCCGGGCGCGGGAGATGAAGTACCGTTATCGACAGAAGAGACGGCTGAGCCGGAGGCTGAGTCAAGCGATATTGGAGGTTCCGAGTGAGTTCTGCCAACTCAAATCCGCGCGCGACTGCGGGCAGCGCCGTGCGGTCGTCAGGCGGAGGACCTCGGGTCAATCCACCCGCGCGGCCAACGCAACGCCCTGCCTCATCAGGGCAGAGGCCTACCGTAAGCCGTCCTGGACTGGTCAAGCCCGCGCCCAAGGCCAAGGCACGTAAAGCTCGCCTGCTGGTCAGTAAGATCGACCCCTGGTCGGTTCTGAAAATGGCCTTCCTGCTCTCCGTAGCGCTCGGTATCGTGACCGTTGTCGCGGCCATCGTGATCTGGACTGTGCTTGACCTCACCGGCATCTTCGACCGGGTGAACCAGTTGCTGGGCGAGATTGCCGGATCCGAGGGAGCGGGCTTCGACCTCCGCCAGTTCGCATCCCTGGGCCAGGTTGTGTCTTTCGCAACGATTATCGCTGTCGTGAATGTGGTATTGCTGACCGCACTGGCAATGCTTTCGGCCGTTCTGTACAACATCTCATCCACTCTGGTGGGCGGAATCGGTGTGACGCTCACGGACGACTGACCTGCGGCGGTCCTCAATTTGTGGATCGCTGAGGGCCTGCTGTAAAGTCGTATCTCGGCCCGATGAGGTACGGGGGCGTATAGCTCAGGCGGTTAGAGCGCTTCGCTGATAACGAAGAGGTCCCAGGTTCAAGTCCTGGTACGCCCACGGATCCTGAAACCGGCAGGAAACTGCAAGGAAGGAGCACTGTGAAGAAGTTGCTGGTAGCGGCAGCTGCAGTCGCAGGACTCTTTGCCTATAAACGGTGGCAGGAGTCCGAGAAGGAGAAAGAAGTGTGGAGTAACGCGACCGATTCGGTCGAGTAAAACTTCACTCAATGATCGGGGTATACTGATCAGGTTCCGTTTTACGGGGGCATGGCGCAATTGGTAGCGCACCTGCTTTGCAAGCAGGGGGTTCGGGGTTCGAGTCCCCGTGCCTCCACCGTAAAATGAAGGGTTCCAGCGATTATGGCTGGAACCCTTCGTTGTTTTAAGGCTGCGTTAGCGGCGCGATGCTGTGGTCCGGGAAGAACGCGCGGTGTGTACGGCGCGCAGGACTTTCGCAGGGTAGTAAATGGACATGAAGATGAGCATGGGAATCTTCAGGACCCGCTTGTCGATCTGGTGAGCCCGGTAGGTGCGGTCAAACCGCGTCACGTAGTAGCGATAATCCTTGGGTGAGTTCTCAAGGCGTCGGGCTGACATTCCACTGACCATGGTGGGGATGTAGCGGATCACCAGGTCCTGTTCAGCGAGATGCAGGGAGATGTCGATGTCTTCATGCATTTCATCCTTCTCATCGCGGCAGGTGTTCTCACGGATCTGCTCCCATGCTGTCCTGCGTAGCGCCATGTTGGAACCGAACAGGAAGTGGTACTGGTTGCGTGCGAGCTTGAGGACCAGCTGGCGCATTTTGTCGTCAGCTTTCAGACCCCAGCGTCGCATCGGCATGTCGTAGTAAACGACCGGGCCCGTGGCTGCGGCGACCTCCGGGTCGCTGAAGCCGGCCTGGACCGTCTCGACCCAGTCCGGCTCCAGGACGGAGTCCGCATCAATTCTTCCCAGGACATCGCCCGAGGCACGGTCCAGGCCGTAATTTCGGGTGGGTATGAGCCCCTGCACGTCATTCTGTTCGAGCAGATGAATCGGGCTCTCTGGGTACTCAAGCTGCATCTGGCGGACGATGTCCGCCGTACGGTCGGTGGAGCGGTTACTGACGACCAGGATCTCGTGGGCCGGCATGGACTGGTAGATGGCGGCGATGAGACATTGGCGGATGACGACTTCTTCGTTGTACGCCGGAATCACGATCGACACGGACGGCTTCACGGGGTGCACGGCGGTAAATCTATCATCAGCCGGTGACGCTCACGCTGGAGAAATCGAAAAAGCGGGAAAGATCCACCCATGTGAGGATCTTTCCCGCTTTGAAGAGGGATGGGAAGCGAGTTAGACGGCGGGCCCCTTCGGCGCGGTGTCATCGTTCGACTTCTCCGCCGCGCGGTCCGCGGCTTCGCTGATGTCGGTGAGAGCCTCCGTGCTCTCGTCCTTCTGCGTCGCGTCGAAAGTCGGCTTCGGTTCCACTGGAGCCGGGGTTTTCCACGGATCTTCGACAGGCTGGGAAGCGCGCCAGATGGCGATACCGGCGGTCACAGCTGCAGCGACAATGCCGGCGATGAGCCAGCCCTTGTTACCTTTGCTTCGCTTGCTGCGCTTGAGATCCTTTGCGGCACGCTGAGCTGCCTCAACCGCGGCCTTCTGGTATTTCTTCACGGCCTTCTTGTCACCGGTCACTTTCGTGACGACACCGGCAACACCGGCTGGGACGGTAACAGCGGCGAGGGTGCGTGACGCTGAATCGGCGGCGTCACCAAGACGGTAGGACACGGCGGGGATGTACTCGCCCACGACCCGGTCACGGGCGTTATGGATCGCCGGAGTTGCACGGTCCAAAGTACCCTGTATGCGCGGAGCGGTGTCATCGACAATCTGGTTGATACGGGGTCCCACCCTGTCCAGGCTCTCCTGGATTCGTGGGGTGACGACGGCGATGCCTTCCGACAGACCCTGCGTTGCGCGGTTGACACCCTGCTGGATCTTCGGTGAGGCCGTTTCGATTCCTCGTTCGATGCGCGGAGCAACCCAACCCTTTGCGGCATCCACTCGTGGCGTGGCCCAACCCCGTGCAGTGCCAACGCCCATCAGAACATTGTTTTCGATGGTGCGGACAACGGTTGCGGATTTCTTCACAACTACCTCCCAAGGATAGTGACTGTTCTTAGTCAGCCTACGTGCTATCCGGAGGTCAGTGCTATCCAAAGGTTGATTTCACAGCATTTTCACTGTGCGCGGAACCCGGTGCTTCGGGGGTTTACACCGCCTCTGCGTGAAAGAATGGAGCCCATGACAGCTATCGCAACTGCAAACGCAACCATTCACACGAGCCTCGGTGACATCAAGGTGGAGCTCTACGGAAACCACGCTCCCAAGACGGTGAAGAATTTCATTGGCTTGGCTACCGGCGAAATCAAGTGGACCCACCCGGGCACGGGAGAGGAAACCAACGCGCCCCTCTACGACGGCACCGTCTTCCACCGTGTCATCCAGGACTTCATGATCCAGGGCGGCGATCCACTGGGCCAGGGGATCGGCGGCCCGGGCTACCAGTTCGACGACGAAATCAACCCCGATCTCGACTTCAGTACCCCCTACAAGCTGGCCATGGCCAACGCCGGTCTGCAGAACGGTCGCGGAACCAACGGATCACAGTTCTTCATCACCTCGGTTCCCACCACCTGGCTTCAGGGCAAGCACACCATCTTCGGTGAGGTAAAGGAGGAGGCGTCACGCGCCCTCGTCGACCAGCTCAACGCCATCCCCACCGACGGCCGTGACCGGCCGCTCGAGGACGTCGTCATCAACAGCATCACCATCGAGCAGGCCTAGCGCCCCATGACCTATGGAGTCCCGGCGGGCCAGCCGGACCAGGACGTTCCCGTATGCCCGCGTCACCCTGACCGGGTGAGTTATGTGCGGTGTCAACGATGCGGCAGGCCAGCCTGCCCGGAGTGTCAGCGTCCGGCGGCCGTCGGGATTCAGTGTGTTGACTGCGTGCGCGAGGCGCAGCGCAACGCTCCAACCACCAGGACTGTTTTCGGCGGAACGGTCCGGCAGGGTCGGCCTGTGGTGACACTTTCGCTGATTGGAGCCTGCGTGGCTCTCTTTCTCGCACAACTCGCCGTCCCTGGTGTGACCGATGCTTTGGCGTACGCGGGCATATACACCTCGGAAATAATCACTCCGGAGCCCTGGCGCATGATTACAGCCGCGTTCCTGCACTCCACCGGATTCCTGCTCCACATCGGCTTCAACATGTACGCGCTGTGGATTATAGGTCAGGCGCTGGAACCTCTGCTGGGAAGGGCAAGGTTCCTGGCTTTGTACCTGATCGCAGCCTTTGGCGGCTCGGTTGCCGTTCTCCTGCTCACCAATCCTCTCCAGGGCGTGGTTGGAGCATCAGGGGCTGTCTTCGGACTCTTCGGCGCCATGCTGATCGTGCAGCGTCGGCGCGGTGGCGACATTCGGCAGCTGGCAGTGCTGATCGCCATCAACACCGTTCTCGGTTTCGTTGTGGCGGGGATTTCCTGGCAGGCGCATCTGGGTGGCCTCCTCGCCGGGAGCGCGGCCGCGGCCATCATCGCCTACACACCGCGCGGCTCGAAGCGGCCTTTGATCCATTGGTCAGCTCTGGCGGCCCTGACGCTCGTGCTGATTGCCTTGACCTTTGTCGGAGCAAATCTGGTCGCACTGCCGGCCTAGTTATCCACAGGGTTTATCAACAACGGGGAAAACTTACACACATGTAATTCCACAGATGTGGATAAGCGAACCGTACATTCACGCGGCGAATGCTTGAAGGTCGCTCTAAGTTACACACAGCTGTGGATAACTCGGTGCACAACGTGTGTATGACGCGTTCTCCACCATTACTGCACTTACTCCGGGCTCAGGTGATGGCTTCCCGCACTTCGGCCAGCAGTTCCCGCATCGCTGCTTCAGCAGCGAGGAAATCGGCGGCGGCGATCGCGGCGGCGACGGCTTCGTGACTGGCGAGGGCATGCTCCCGCGGTTTGCGGGGCATGAGCCCCTGATTGGTCCTGCCGCGCAGGACTTCCGAGACGACGCCGTCAAGTGCAGAGAACATCTCGTTGCCGCTGGCACGCAGGAGCAACGCGTGGAACTCGACATCGACGGCGAGGAACTCCTCTAGCCGGCCCTCCTCGCCGAGCGTGCGCATCTGAGCGGCTAGATTGACGACGGCGGTACGCTGTTCCCCGGTCGCGTTGCGGGCTGCTCCTGCCGCAGCAAGCGGCTCGACGGCGCAGCGCAGTTCCGTCAGGCTCTTGAACTGCCGCGCGCGGGAAGTGCCCTCCAGCCGCCAGCGGATGATCCGCGCGTCGTACACGTTCCAGTGCCGGGGTGCCTGGACCACAATCCCGACCCTGCGCTTGCTGAAGACCAGGTTCATTGATTCGAGGATGCGCATGCAGTCCCGTATTACGGTCCGGGAAACTCCGAAGCGCTGCTGCAGCGCTTCAATCGTCAACCGTTCCCCGGTTGACAGCCCACCGCTGACGATGCTCCTTCCGAGCTCCTCGATGATGCCGCTATACATCACAGCCGCTACCGGTGCCGGGCCTTGCGAAGACAGCGCCACTGGTGGACCTTTCCGACGGTGGGGGCGAGGATGAAATCAGGATATGCCGGGAGTGCAACGGCAGTTCAAAGGTACTATCCTTTCCCTGAAAGGTGATACCTTTGTCTGAGAGGATAGATGCGGTGCATCACTAGGCCGTGCGACGAGGGGGTCGAGGAGACGACATGGAACCACCAATGCATCTCATCATCATGGGGGTGTCCGGATCGGGCAAAACGACCATCGCCACCGCCCTGTCGGAGCGCCTGGGCTGGGTCTACGCAGAAGCTGACAAATTCCACTCCGTCGAGAACATCGACAGGATGAGCCAAGGCATAGCCCTGACCGATGAAGACCGGGCACCATGGCTTGAAGCGATCGCTCGGTGGATCAGCGACAAGACCGCGAAACGTGAGTCCACCATCGTTACCTGCTCGGCCCTGAAGAGACGCTATCGGGACGTCCTTGCGGCCGCGGACGGGGATGTGCGATTCGTGCATCTGCTGGGAGACCTCGAAATCATCCGGTCACGGATGAAGACGCGGATCGGCCACTTCATGCCTGAATCTCTGTTGCCCTCACAGGTCAGCACCCTCGAACCTCTTCAGGAAGACGAGCAAGGGCTGATTGTCGAGAATGTCGGCACGCCTGTGGAGGTCACTGACAGCATTATGGCGAGGCTGGGTTTGAGAGCCTGAACCGGGGAGCCCGTCAGCGCCAGCGCGTGGTCATGAGGAAGCCGGCAATCGCGATTCCAAACCCGATGAGGATGTTCCATGATGCGATCTCCGGGATCGGGAAGCGTCCCTCGGAAATGTAGTACACCAGAATCCATAGCAGGCCGAGAAGCATCAGCCCGAACATCACCGGTTTGAACCAAACCGGATTGGGCTTCGGTTCCGCAGCCGCGCGCGTCCTCGACTCGACCTGCTTCTTGCGGGACTTCGACTCGGGCACGGATCCTCCTAGACGGTGCGCTGGGTTACCAGCCACTGTGTTTGCGGTCATACAGGCTCGGACTGCAGCGGTGACACCAGTTATCCTGAGACAACACGATCGTCATCGGCGCGGTTCTAGCTGCCCATTCTAGCTAATGAACCGGCGCCGCGACGCCCGGCAACATATCCGTAAGCAGGGAGAAGGCTTGAGCAACCTCGGCGGAGGCATCGCGGTGGCCCGCCGTGACCGTTCTCGGCGCCTGCCCGCTGCCCGTCGTTGTCGTAGTGTCCTTCAGATCGCTGCTCAGGTGATCGGTGAGTTGCTCATGACGGCCGGTGTGATTCTCCTGCTGTTCGTCGCCTGGCAGCTCTGGTGGACCAACGTTGAATCGAACGCCAAGCAGGACCAGGCTGTGGAGGAATTCCTCGCGGACCTCGGTGGAGAGTCCGCTCCTCCGGAGGCCGTGGATGCCCCTCAACCGTCGGCACCCAACGAGATTCCGGTGCTCGGAGAGAGGGCGGCCGGCGAGACGTTCGCGGTTATTCACATTCCTCGTTTCGGCGACGACTACACCCGACCGGTGACCAGCGGTGTAACTACGGCGGTACTCGACAACCTGGGTCTCGGGCACTACCCGGAGACCGGTATGCCGGGTGCGATCGGCAACTTCGCTCTGGCGGGCCACCGCCAAACCAACGGTGCTGTCCTCGACAATATCCACACCCTGGTGCCGGGGGACCGGATGTACGTGCAGACACAGGACGGGTACTACACCTACGTCTACCGCAACACACAGATTGTGCTGCCTGATCGTGTGGACGTTCTGGCGCCCGTTCCAACGCAACCCGGGGTTGAACCCGAGCAACGGATACTCACCCTCACCAGCTGCAACCCGCGCTTCGGAGCACAGGAACGGATCATTGCCTACGCGATGATGGACTCGTTCCGGCCGTTGGACGACGGTCCGCCGGACGAGATCGCGGCGCAGGTAGCCGGCGTTATCCAGGGAGCCGCCTGATGTACGCATTCATTTTCCGTCACCTCCCGGGGCCGCTCTGGTTGCGCATAATCTGGTCAATTCTGATCGCCGCAGCAGCCGTAGCCGTCCTGGTGAGCTGGGTCTTCCCCTGGCTCTCCCAATTCAGCCCCTTGACCGATTCAACGATTGGTACCTGACCATGAGCAGCCCCACCCGCATTCTGGTTGTTGATAACTACGACAGCTTTGTGTACACCCTTGTCGGTTACCTGCAGGAACTCGGCGCGGAGACCACCGTTGTCCGAAACGACGATGTCACGCTCGCCGACGCGATCGCACTGGCGGAAGCCCGCGACGGCGTCCTCATTTCCCCCGGGCCCGGCGCTCCCGCAGAGGCAGGCGTCTGTATCGACCTGATCAAGTGGTGCGGCGAGAACGGCAAGCCGATGCTGGGCGTGTGCCTGGGCCATCAGGCACTCGCCGAGGCTTACGGTGGGTCGGTCACGCACGCGCCGGAACTGATGCACGGCAAGACGTCGCTTGTGGAGCACGACTCCACCAACGTCTTCGAGGGCCTGGACTCGCCCCTGACGGCCACCCGCTACCACTCGCTGGCTGCCGTCGGTGATGTTCCCGCTGAACTGCGTGTCACGGCGCGAACGGCCAGTGGCGTAATTATGGGCCTCGAGCACCGCTCTGCACCATTGTGCGGCGTGCAGTTCCACCCGGAATCGGTGCTTACCGAAGGAGGCTACCGCATGCTCGGCAATTGGCTGGAGCAGGTTGGTCTGGCTGGTGCCGCAGAGCGCTCAGCTATGCTGAGCCCTCTGATTCATCAGCAGTCGGGCTCCTAGTTCTTCAGCGGCTGCTACTACCCGCCGTTATTGCCCTGACCCCGACCGCGTCCCTGGTTACCGGTCTCCTCCTCTGTGGGAGGGGGCGGTGTGGTGCTGGGAGTCGCCGAGGCTTCAGGTTCTTCTTCAGCGGGTTCTTCCTCGGCGGGCGGTTCCTCTGGCGGCCTTGTGGCGACATAGATCACCACTTCGCTGCCGGGCGCAACGTCGACGTTCTCCGCCGGTTCCTGCCTTACTACAAGGCCGGGTGCGACGACGGCATTCGGCTCCTCCTGAATCCGCGGCACCAGCGCGCGGGCCGGGTCTTCAAGAATGGCCACGGCTTCTTCGCTGGGTAGCCCGACTACCCGCGGAACGGTCACCTGGCCGGTGGAGAGCACGAGGTTCACCTCCGAGTCTGCCGGCACGGATGACCCCAACGCCGGTTCGGTGGCAATCACGCGTCCAACCGGAACGGTTGCGCTGTTCGCTTCACTCACCGTGCCGCCGCGCAAACCGACCGATTGCAGCTCATCCCGTGCTGATGACTCCGTCATCTGGAAGATCTCTTCGGGGATGGTGCGGGTGGCTGGACCCTTGGAGATCTGCAGCGTGACCAGGGAATCGGGTTCCACCTCGCTGCCTGCGGTTGGATCGGTGCCGATCGCAAGGCCTGACTCCACCTCGTCGTGGAACTCGAGTTCCACCTGCGGACGGAGTCCGACGGCGGTGAGGGCGTTGCTTGCGTCGGTTTCAGTCATCGAGTCAACAGCAGGTACCGCTGTGAGGAGGGGTTCCTCAGGTTGGGAATTGAGAATTCCGAAGAGTGCGACCCCACCGGCCGACAACAGCAACGCCAGAAGCACGAGCAGCACCGCAATCCAGCTGCGCCGGCGTGAACGCCGCCGCTCTTCGGCGTCGCGGCGATTTTGCGTCGCATGCGTGACGGGAAGCGAGCCCGTCTCCTCACCTTCCTCAAGTGATCCGGCGGCCACGCTCTCGACGGCCAGCGCCCTGGCCATGGTTCTTGTCTGCGGCGCTGGGTCCTCCCTTCGCGAGGAAACGGCAGCGATGGCTTCAGTGGGAGCGTCCGGTCCGGCGGGACGGATGCCGTTGCGGGCGTCCAGCAGCGCCGACCGGAAGTCAGCCGCGCTCTGGAAGCGCTGGGCCCGGTCCTTCTCAAGGGCGATGTGAAGCACCGACTCGATCTCGGACGGGATGCTGTCGTTGAGCTCGCGCGCCGGCGTCGGAGCTTCCCGGACGTGCTGGTATGCGACTGAGACTGGACTGTCGCCGACGAAAGGCGGTCTGCCGGTAAGTAATTCGTACAGTAGGCAACCGGCTGAGTAGAGGTCGCTGCGTGCGTCCACGGTTTCGCCACGGGCCTGTTCAGGGGAGAGGTACTGGGCGGTGCCAATCACTGCCTGGGTCTGGGTCATGGTGGCTGCCGAGTCAGCGATCGCGCGCGCTATTCCAAAGTCCATCACCTTGACCTGGCCCTCAGGCGTGATCATGACGTTGGCCGGCTTGATATCCCTGTGGACTATTCCTGCGCGGTGGCTGTATTCGAGCGCGGAGAGGACGCCCAGCATGTAGTCGATCGAGGTCTCGTGAGTAAGGTCCCCCGCTTTCACAAGGTCCCGTAGGGTTCGCCCGGCGACATACTCCATGACGATGAATGGAACTCGGACGTCATCATGGTGCCGGCCCTCGACCTCCTCCTCACCGGTGTCGTAGACGGACACAATCGTGGGGTGGTTCAATCCCGCTACAGCCTGGGCTTCACGACGGAAACGGGACTGGAACAGGGGGTCTCTGGCCAGATCCTGACGCAGCACCTTGATCGCCACGGTACGGCCAAGCCGGATGTCGCGCCCAAGGTGGACGTCAGCCATCCCGCCGCGGCCGATCAGCTCGCCCAGCTCGTAGCGCCCGTTGAGAATTCTCTCGCTGCTCACCTGGTACCCCTTCACATGCCTTCTAGGGCTGGTCCTGGCCCGGCGGGGTCTGACCAGGTCCAATCGCCGGCGGTGCTTCGGTTTCTTCGGGACCCGAGGAAACGACGTAACGCACCGTACTGCCGGGCTCCACCTCGGTTCCTTCCGCCGGATCCACTGACAGGACGGTGCCTTCTTCCTGGTTGGATTCTTCAGTGCCGGAACGGACGGCACTCAACCCCAGATCGGCAAGGGTTTGCTGAAGTTCTTCTTCGGTGGCGCCCTGAAGACCCGATGGAATGGTGAGGGTTTCTGGGGCCTCCGCGAAGGTAACCGTGATTTGGGATCCGGGCGGGAGGGGACCGACGGGATTGAGGTTCAGTACTATTCCTGGCTCGAACTCATCGGTGACTTCCGGCTGCTGGTCGACGGAGAATCCGAGAGAGTTCAGCTCGGCCACCACGACTTCGATGGGCCGGCCCTGGTAGGCAGCTGCGTCCACCACGATGGCTTCCGGCGTTGTGGGCGCCTCCGTAGTCGGTTCCGGAGTGGTTTCCTCCGGCGTCGGGCTCTCACTCTCGGTCGGAGATGGCGATTGGGACGCAGAGGTGGTGGGCGCGGCGGCGGGGTCGTCGTCGTCACCCCCAGCCAACAGCGGTGCCAGCAGGAATCCGGCAAGCGCCAGCGCAGCCAGCACGAGCAGGATGATCAGCGGAATCAGCCAGGGGCTGCGTCCTCGCGATTCTTCCGCAGGTGGAACTTCCTCGTCGATGTCTTCCTCGGACCACTCGCGGGAGGCGGCTACTGCGCCGGCACCCGCGACGGTGGGTAAGGCAGACGTCGTCGTGGCAGGTACAACGCGGGTAGCACTGGTGGGCGCCGGGACCGGCGTGGTGAGCGGGCCCGTGGAGTCGGTGAACAGCAGCATGCCGGGTACGGCGGCCTCGGCCGCACGAACGTCGTTGCGGCGGATGGCTGCAACCGCTTCAGCGAGGGCTTCCGCGTTCGGCGGGCGGTCAGCAGGGTCTTTGGCCAACATGCTCGCAATGAGCGCGCGGACCGGATGAGGAATGCTCTCGGGCAGGTCAGGCGGAGCATCGTTGACCTGCGCGAGGGCGATAGCGATCTGCGATTCACCCGAGAACGGACGGCGTCCCGCGAGCAACTCGTAGCCGATGACCCCGAGCGCATAAATATCGCTGGAGCCGGTCGCGGGCTGGCCGGTTGCCTGCTCGGGTGCCAGGTACTGGGCAGTACCCATCACCTGACCTGTTGCAGTGAGCGGCACCTGGTCAGCGAGACGCGCAATTCCGAAGTCCGTGATCTTGACCCGGCCGTCCGGCATGATCAAAAGGTTCCCGGGCTTGACGTCCCTGTGCACGAGTCCTTGGCGGTGCGCGACGCTGAGCGCGGTGGCGGTCTGGCCGATGATGGAGAGCGCCCTGTCCGGTGCCAGGATCTGTTCGCGTTCGATGATGCTGGACAGCGGTTGGCCGGGAACGAGCTCCATTACGAGGTAGGCCGAGCCACCTTCCTCGCCGTAGTCGAAGACGTTTGCGATGCCCTCATGGTTAAGCAGCGCGGTGTGACGGGCTTCAGCACGAAACCGGTTGAGGAAGCCGGGGTCACCCGTGTATTCCTCTTTCAGAATCTTTATGGCCACAAGGCGTCCGAGCACCTGGTCCCGTGCCTTCCAGACCTCCCCCATGCCTCCGATGGCGATGCGATCAGTGAGCTGGAACCTGCCGCCTAATGTGATACCTGAAGTAGGTCTCACCTATTCAACACCGCCTCTATGAGTCTCTTAGCGTTTGGACTTGTTAGCTGGGCACCTGTCGCGATGTCGACGTCCTGCATGACGATGGAGACCACTACTTCGGGATTGTCCGCCGGCGCGAAGCCGGTGAACCAGGCGTTGTCCCCCTGCTCGGCGACCTCCGCCGTGCCTGTCTTGCCGGCCACCTGCACGCCGGGAACCGCTGCGTTTCGTGCAGTACCGTTCTCCACCACGTTGACCATCCACTCGGTGATCTGATTGGCGTTCTCGGCGCTGAGTGCCTCCCGCAGCACCTCCGGCTCGGGTTCTTCGATAATGGAGAGATCCGGTCCGCGGACTGCTTTCACCAGATTTGGCTTCATCAGAACGCCGTCGTTGGCGATCGCGGCGCTCACCATGGCCATCTGGAGCGGTGTCACTGCAACGCTGAACTGGCCAATCGCTGACTGGGCGAGTTGTGCGTCGTTCAACCCAGTGGGGAACTGGCTTGCCGCGACGTCGACCGGCACGTTGAAGCTCTCTCCGAAACCGAACTTTTCCGCCTGCTCGAGCACCGCGTCCTCACCGAGTTCCCAGGCGATCTGGGCAAACGGGGTGTTACAGGACTGCTCCAACGCGAACGCGAGGTCAGCGGTGGCCCGAGCCATACAACCGCCCGTCGTGAAGTTGGGAAGCCCAACGTCGGTATCCGGCAAATCAAGCACCGGCGGATTCGGAATGGTGGACTCAGCATCGAACTGACCGCTTTCCAGTGCTGCGGCTGCCACCACCAATTTGAAAACCGAGCCGGGAGCAACCAGCGACTGGGTGGCCGGGTTGAAATAGATGGACAGGCCCGGTACCTGCGAGAGCTGCTCGATGTTCTGCACCACCACGGACGTGTCATGTGCCGCGAGCAGGTTGGGGTCGTAGGAAGGCTTGGACACCATCGCCAGGATGTTCCCGGTAGTCGGCTCCATCACCACGATCGATCCGGTCTGGCCCTCGGGGATCATCTCCCACGCCATCTGCTGCAGTTGCGGATCAATGGTCAGCTCGACGGAGGCACCCTGAGCCTGGGCACCGGAGAAGAGGCGCACCACCTGGTCAATGAAGAGATCGTCACTGCTCCCTGAGAGTTCCTCGTTCATGACGTTCTCCAACTGGGTGGACCCGTTGACCAACGAGAAGAAGCCGGTGAGATGGGCGTACATGGCCGGCTGGTTGTACACGCGCTGATAATTGAACTGGTCATCGGACGGAACCGATTCGGCGATCGGACGCCCGTCCACCAAAATCGCGCCGCGGTTCTTGCCGTAATCCTGGAGAATCTGACGTGTGTTCCAGTCATTGTTTTCCAGCGCGCTCGCTTGAAAGAACTGGACGTAGGTGAGCGAACCGAGGACCAGCGCAAACATGCTGATGGCTACGATCCAGGAGCGTCGGATGGCCTGGTTCATGCGCTGACCTCCCTGATGTTGTCCTTGGCTGGGGAATTGCGATTTTGCTTGCCCTCGGGGAACGTCTCGCGTACCGGACCTTTGATCGCCGGCCGACGGGCGGTCTCGGAAATGAGCAGGAGCAGGGCGACGATGATCCAGTTCGCGAGGAGGGAAGACCCACCGGCAGACATGAAGGGCGTGGTTAGTCCGGTGAGCGGGATCAGCCGGGTTACTCCGCCGATAACCACGAAGCACTGGAGCGCGATGGTGAACGACAGGCCGCAGGCGAGGAGCTTTCCGAAGCCGTCACGGGTGCCAAGAGCCGCACGGAAGCCCCGTGAGATGAGCAGGATGTACAGCAGCACTATGGCGAAGAGCCCGATCAGGCCCAGCTCTTCGCCGAGGGCGGCAATTATCATGTCGCTGTTGGCATAAGTCACGAGGTCGGGCCGGCCCTGGCCAAGCCCGGTACCCGCCAGCCCGCCGTTCGCAAGCCCAAAGAGACCCTGGACAACCTGTCCGCTGCCGCCGGGATTACGGTTGAACACCTCGGGTTCGAACGCGTTGATCCAGCTATCAATGCGCAGGGCGACATGGCTGAATAGCTGCAGGGCAACGAAGCCTCCCACCGCGATCATTGCGAGGCCGATCAGTACCCAGCTGACGCGCGACGTGGCGACGTAGATCATGGCCATGAAGAGACCGAAGAAAAGGATCGAAGAACCGAGGTCACGCTGGAAGATCAGGACACCGATGCTCACCAGCCAGGCGGCGACCATGGGGGCAAGGTCGCGGAACCGCGGCAACTGCAGTGGACCGAGCTTCTTCCCGGCAAGCAGAATGAGATCACGGTTGGTAGATAGATACCCCGCGAAGAATATAGCGAGCGTAATCTTGGCAACTTCGCCCGGCTGGAACGTCCCTACACCCACGTTGATCCAGATGCGGGCGCCGTTGATCTCCACACCGAGCGGGGTGAGCGGGAGCATCAGCAGCGCGGCGCTGACGATGAGGGAGATATAGGTATATCGGCGAAGTATGCGGTGGTCGCGGATGACCAGGAGGGTTGCGATAGATGCCCCCATGGCCACGGTTGTCCAGAGAAATTGGCTTGGCGCGACCGGCTGCGAACTGGATGGAAGAGCCAGGTCCAACCGGTAGATCATCGCCAGTCCGATTCCATTGAGCGCTATCACGATCGGAAGCATTACCGGATCTGCATATTTCGCGCGGACCCGAAGCACCACATGGAAAATCAGTGCAAGCGCGGCCAGCGTCCCGCCCTGTAACCAAAAGGCGGAGTCGAATGGATTGTCCTTGTCCAGACCGACGAGCCAGTTGGCCCCGATGGCTACCGTCAGGGCCACCAGCAGCAGGAGCGCTTCGACATTGCGCCGGGATTTTGGGACTGTGAAGAGGTCACTCATGGGATTCTCTCTCCGCATAGGGCGGGTTCTCCCGGTGCGGCTTCGGCTGTGGCCGAGGTGCCCGTCGTCGGCCTAGCAGCGGGTGATGATTCCGGTGGTGCCGCTTCGGGTGATGCTGTATTCCCGGACTGGTCCGGGTCGCTCGCAGGCGGGCAGGGCAACGCACGCAGGGACTGTCTGAGGTCCTCGACGATGTCCTGCGCATGCTGTAGGTCCCTTGCAGCGAGCGTATTCTCCAGGCGGTTGCGCTGGAACTCCGGAAGGTTGGAGACGGGGATGTCGGTGGTCTGATCAAGATGGCTCAGCGGAAATGGTCCGAGGGTCTGTGCCACGCCGTTGTAGATGGCGACATTGTTGTCGAAGGTCGCGACGTAGTAGCGCGTTTGGGTCCACACGTAGCCCAGCGAGAGAACCGCGGCGAGAATAAGCGCCATCAGAGCCAGGGCGGCCGGCAGCAGCCAGCGCCGCCGGCGGCGGGGTCCAGGGTCGTCATCGGTATCGTCGTCGTCCGTGTCAGCAGGGGGCGCCTTGTGCGTGAGCATCATGGCCGCACGCCGTTCTGTGGATCTCTGGGTGACGATTGGGATCTGACCTGTTTCGGTAGCTAATGCTGCTGAACCCACCAGAGTGTGGGGTCGTGAGGACAGGTCCTCGCGGATGACGTCAGCCCTGATGGTGGCACCGGGTAATTCTTCGTCGGAGGGAGAAGCCTCACCGTCTTTTTCTCCCGCCGCTTCCCGGGCGGGCGGGAGTGCGGTGAGGGCGGCAGTGCGCAGATCCTCGGGGGTTGCAGTATCCACGTCAACTACAACGATGGTGACGTTGTCCGGGGAACCGCCAGCCAGTGTCAGGTCAACGAGGCTATTAACGCAGGCTGAGAGGTTAGGCGTTTCCCGAACGACACGTTCAATAGTGGCGTCATTCAGGACAGCGTTCAGCCCGTCAGAGCAGAGCAGCCACCGTTCACCGGGCGCCGCATCCAAGGTGGTCAGGTCCAACTCCGGACTGGCGTCGACGTCGCCTAGAACCCGCATCAAAACGTTCTTGTGCGGATGGATTTCTGCTTCCTCCGGTCTGAGCCGACCCTCCTCAATGAGTCGTTGCACGAAGGTGTGGTCGACGCTTATCTGCTCGAAGACATCATCCTTCAAGCGGTAGGCGCGAGAGTCACCGATATGAGCAAACGAGATTTTCTCACCATTGAGGAGCAGAGCGGTGACGGTTGTCCCCATCCCGGCCAGCTGGGGGTTGGTGCTCACCAATTCGGACAGGAGCGAATTGGCGGTCTGGATTTCGTCTGCTAGGTGGGTACCGGCGTCGCCGTCGTAGTCTTTCCGGTCAAGGTGCACCAGATCCAGGACGGTTGAGGCCGACGCGATGTTGCCGCCCGCGTGCCCACCCATGCCGTCAGCCACAACTGCCAGGTAGCGCCCGGCGTAGGCGGAATCGTCATTCTTGGCGCGGACCTTTCCAACATCAGAACGGGCCGCGAAACGGAAAACCAGGGCCATGTGACTATGGCCTCAATTCAATGACCGTCTTACCGATCCGAATGGGTACTCCAGGCTCCACTGGTAGTGCGCGCGTTAGCTGATTGCCTCCGAGGTAGGTTCCGTTGGTCGATCCCAGGTCCTCTATGAACCAGCGGCTGCCCTGCGGAAACAGCCGGGCATGGCGGCCTGAGGCATAGTCATCCTCCAGAACGAGCGAGGCTTCCTGCGCACGGCCGAGCAGGATGGGACTGGATGCGAGGTCAAGGGAGGTCCCCTTGAGGGGTCCTTCCGTGACAACGAGACGTCTGGCCTGCGGCTTGGCCGGTGGTTCCTCAACGAGCTCGGGATGTTTGCGGGCCTGCCGGGCCGACGGTGCACCGGTCCGGTTACGGAGCCCGACGACGAGGTCCCGCCGGAGCGCGCTGACAACGCTGAGCACGAGGATCCAGATCAGGAGGAGGAAGCCGTATCTCAGCAGCGTTACGGTCAGATCACTCATGCTTAGTGGCCGCCGTTCTGCACGGGTACAAGTCGGAAAGTCATGCGGGTGCGGCCCATTGTGATTACGGTGCCGTCCGTCAACTCAGCCTCTCCCTGCACACGCTGCCCGTTTACGTAGCTGCCGTTCGTCGAGCCGAGGTCCACAGCGCGGGACTGGCCCTGGCCGGTGTGGATCTCGAGGTGACGCCGGGATACGCCGGTGTCATCGATCAGGATGTCTGCTTCCGATGAGCGGCCCAGCAGCACGGAACCGACGTTGAGCGAGTAGCGCTGACCGTCGAGCTCAAGGACCGGCTGGTAGGGGGTTGGTTGGCGGCTTGGGGCGCTCGGAGCTGAAGGTCGCTGCGTGGGCTGCGTCTCCGTAGCGGAGTCGATTTCGAAGACGCCGGGTTTCAGGGCGGAGTCCCGGGTGAAGGACACCCGAACCGGACCCTTGAGAGTGTAGTTCTGACTGTTGACGTGTTTGATAACGACGTCGCACAGTTCCTCGGCGAGCGGAGACCCCCACTCCTGGGCGAGGGCGAAGTCGGGATCGGACAGCCGGGCGGTGAAAACATTAGGGGCAAGGGTGCGTCCCTGCGCCAGCGTCAGCGACTTGTTGTCGAGCTCCCGGCGGAGTGCGCTCGCTATTTCGACGGGTTGCACCTGGGAGCGCGAACCGGTGGAGAAGGCACCACGAACGATCTTCTCGAGTCCGCGCTCGACGTTATCCAAAATGCCCATGGTCTACCTCCTCACCTGCGTTTTTGGCTACCCGGACCTGCCCGCACGGAAGCGCGCGGAGGCATGCAGGGTCGCTGCTGTCTTGTGTCGATACTACTGGGGCGTCCCCTAAATGGCCTTAACCGGGGACGTTGCCTGTCGATAACATTCAACGTTTCCGCAGATTTCAAAGTTGCGGAACGTGGGGCAACTCATCCGTTTAGGTGTTTTTGCCAGGCCTCCGTTATGCTTGTTTCTGCTGATTCGAAGGATCTTCACTCAATTTGCGCGAGTGGCGGAACGGCAGACGCGCTGGCTTCAGGTGCCAGTATCCGAAAGGGTGTGGGGGTTCAAATCCCCCCTCGCGCACCAACTGAAATGCCCCGGCCTCAGGTCGGGGCATTTCTTTTTGTTGCAGTGCCCCCGGCGCATGGCCTCAGCGGAAGTCCCTTGATTTTGTGGTGGCCTTGAGCCGGAGGACCTCGAACTTGTCCGCGACGAGGTTCACCACCCCTTCGTTGGACCGTTCCAGTACCCCCCGCACCAGCACGCTGCTAGCCTCCCTTGCTATTCGCCGGTAGCGCTGCCACACGCCCACTGAGCAAATGACATTTACCAGACCCGTCTCATCTTCGAGGTTCATGAAGGTGATGCCGCTGGCGGTGGCAGGGCGCTGCCGGTGGGTGACTACTCCACCGACCTCAACCCGCCGGCCGGGCTCGGCGGAAAGGAGGTCTGCGGCCGTCAGCGCACCCCGGCGTCGTAATGTTGGCCGGACATGGCGCACGGGATGATCATCGGTGGTGATTCCCGTTGACCAGAGATCAGCTGCCACTCGGTCTCCTTCGGTAAGGTCCGGAAACAGGGGCGGCTGGATATATACAGTGGTCCCCTTGATTTGGCCCTCACGCTCGGTAGAGGCGGGGCCGGCATGCCAGAGGGCTTCCCGCTGGGAGAGCCCCATTGAGTCAAACGCTCCGGCCGCTGCCAGTGCCTCGAGCTGATTCGAGTTCAGTTGCGTCCGGCGTGCAAGATCACCCATGTTCTCGAACGGGCCGTTAGTCCCGCGCTCCTCGACGATGGCCTGGGCAAGTTTTTTGCCGATTGACTGGATACTGTCCAGCCCTAACCGGACCGCATAGTTGCCATCCCGGCGATGAGTAGTTGAGTCGAACGGAATGGAGCGATCAAATTTCCCTACGGGGGGCTGGTGAAACGCAAGGCAGTCGGCCGAACCTGTGGGCGCCGTGGCGGCGGAGCCGTTGACCTCAAGATCCGCATGGGTTCCGGAAAGCAGGATGTCCGGACGAAGGACTGTGACACCGTGTCGGCGGGCATCGGCCACCAGAGTCTGGGGAGAGTAGAAGCCCATCGGCTGTGCGCGCAGGAGCGAGGCAAGAAAAGCCCCCGGATAGTGAAGCCGTAACCAGGCACTGGCGTACACCAGCAGGGCGAAGCTGATCGAATGGCTTTCAGCAAATCCGAAGTTGGCGAACGCCTGGATTTTTCGATAGACGGAGTCGGCGACCTCCCCGGTGATCCCGTTGGACTTCATGCCCTCATACAGCTTCTCCCTGAGTGTGTCGATCCGCTCGAGGCCTCGCTTGGACCCCATCGCGCGACGCAACTGGTCCGCGTCTGCACCCGAGCAGTTACCTACCACCATGGCCATCTGCATGAGTTGTTCCTGGAAGAGCGGAACGCCGAGCGTGCGTTTGAGAACCGGTACGAGTTTGGGATGGAGGTAGCTCTCTTCCTCCTCGCCCAGTTTCCGTTTGATGTACGGATGCACCGCTCCGCCCTGAATGGGTCCGGGACGAACCAGCGCAACCTCAATGACCAGGTCATAAAAACGTCGGGGCTGCAGGCGCGGCAGCATTCCCATCTGGGCGCGGCTCTCCACCTGGAACACTCCGATGGAATCGGCGAAACACAGCTGGTCGTAGACACCCTGTTCTTCCCGGGGCATGGTGTGCAGCGTCCATTCCTCGCCGAAGTGTTTCTTCACGAGGTCGAAGTTGTACTGGATGGCTGCCATGATGCCGAGCCCCAGCAGGTCGAACTTGACCAGGCCCATCCAGGCGCAGTCATCCTTGTCCCATTGCAGGACGGTGCGCCCGTCCATTCGTCCATGCTCTATTGGGCATACTTCTCCGATCGGGCGGTCGGTAAGCACCATTCCTCCCGAATGGATCCCCATGTGGCGCGGGAATTTCAGTACGCCCTGTGCCAATTCCACCACCGGTCCGGGAATGTCGTGATCATCGCTGGAAACCAGTGCGCCCCACCGTTCCACCTGCTTTGACCAGGCGTCCTGCTGCCCGGGGCTGTGTCCCAGCGCCTTGGCCATGTCGCGGACCGCAAACTTGGGCCGGTAGGTGATGACGTTGGCAACCTGTGCGGCATTGAATCGACCGTACTTGTTATAGACGTACTGGATGACCTCCTCGCGGCGGTCGGAATCAAAATCGACATCGATATCCGGTTCCTCATCCCGCAGGCTGGAGAGAAAGCGTTCAAAGGGGAGGTCATACAGGATGGAGTCGACGGCGGTGATTTCCAGCAGGTAGCACACCGCGGAGTTCGCTGCTGATCCGCGTCCCTGGCAGAGGATTCCCCTGCTGCGCGCAAACTGAACCAGATCATGGACGATCAGGAAGTAGCCCGGGAAGTCCTTCTCCTCGATGACGTGCAGTTCTTTCTCAATGCGCTCACATACATCGGTGCGACCGGCGTAAAACTTCGCGGCCCCTTCCCACACCAGTTTTCTCAGCCAGCTCATCTGGGTGTGGCCCTCGGGCAGGTTCAGTTTGGGCAGGCCGGGCTTGACGCTGCTGAGCCGGAACGCCAGATCATCGGCCAGTTCCACTGTCCGTTCCACCGCCCCTGGATAGGCGGCGAAGCGGGTGGCCATTTCGGCGCCGCTGCGCAGGTGGGCAGAGCCCGACGCCGGTAACCACCCGTCCATGTCATCAAGCGATCTGCGCGCCCGGACGGCCGCCACTGCGGTGGCGAGTCTGTGTTGCTCCGGAACGGCATAGTGCACATTGTTGGTGGCAACGACGGGCAGCTTCAGCCGGGAGGCGATCTCCCACAGGGCATCGTTGTGCGTACTGTCCAGGGGATTGCCGTGGTCATAAAGCTCGACGGCGACATTGCCCGCCCCGAACAGGTCAATCAGACGCCGGGTTTCCAGTTCCGCTTCCTGAAGGTCTCCGTTGAGGAGGGCATGGCGGACGGACCCTTTGCGGCATCCGGTCAGGATCATCCAGTTGTTGCCTGCCCTGGCGGCGAGCTCGGAGAGGTTGTACCGGGGCTTGCCCTTCTCGGCTTCCGGTTTCAGCTGGGCTTCAGTGATGGCCGCAGCCAGCCGATGATAGCCCTCGGCGCCGCGGGCCAAAACGAGCAGATGCCGGCCCTCGGGATCCGGTTCACCGTTTTGAGGTTTACTCAATTCCAGGGATAGCTCGGTGCCGTAGACCGTGGACAACCCGGGATGTTTTTCCGCCGCTTCAGCCAGATGGACAACCCCGTAGAGACCGTCGTGATCGGTCAGCGCCAGCCCGTGGAGATGAAGGCGGTGGGCTTCCTCAACAAGCTGTTCGGGACTGGCGGCGCCATCAAGGAAACTGAAGTTCGAATGCACGTGTAGTTCCGCGTAGGGCACCACAGGACCGACCGTGGTTGGCACCGCGTCTTCCGGCGGGGAGTACGGATGTCGCTTCAGCGACCACGCCGGGCTGTCACCACCGTCCGCACCCAGGGGAGGGGAACCGGGACGGCGCCGGTCGGAGAGGGTGCGTTCGAACTCGGACCAGGAAATAGGGGGATTGTTGAAACCCATATCAGGGCCCCGCGTCCGTGTGGAGCGGCCCGCATGCTGGGCGCTCAGTCATAGCTGGCCTCCGCCCACCAGTGGTGATCCTCAAGAAGCAGCAGCCAGGCAGTTCCCGATTCATCCACGACCTGGAACCGGTTGAGTGTGCGCCCGTTTGAATCCCACCAGCGCTCAACGATGGGCCAGGGCCCGGCCCAGGAAGAAATGGCGGATTGCCGGGGAGGCGTAGCGACAAGCAGGGCCGGAGCCGCTGTCAGCAGTCCGCGCTCATCAACGTCCACAGCGTTTCCGGTCCTGTCCAGAACCTCGACGGAACGGGGTTCATCGAAGACGGTGGCAGGAGCAGGACCGGGAAGCTGGCCGGGCCACGGGAGATCCCGGCTTTTCGCTGCATCCTCCGACGGTGGATCTCCCCAGGGAATGAAAACCCGCCGGTCGGTGAGCATCCTTCCTCCGGCCACCATGGCAGTCAGCACCGCCCCATGTCCCAGCATGCTTTGCACCCGGGCAAGGCCGTGGTGAATATTCTCGTCGGGTCCCGTTCCCCACAGGCCGTCCGCATGGTCGCTGAGATCCTCTACGGTTTCGGGCAGAAGTTGGATTCTGCTGATCCCGGAACTCAGCCCATGCTCAACGTTGCCGCTGCCCTGTAGCTGCCAGCGGACACGGTCCAGCACATCATCGGCGTCGAACCAGCGGGGATGGCGCCAGAGCCGAACTGATTCCTCACCGGATTCTGACTGCAGCCGTACCACCAGGACGGTGCACACCAGCCCTGCCTCACGCAGCCGGCCCACGAATTCTTCCGCGGACAGACGGAGGGTGAATGTGAGTTCATCAATGCGTGCCAGCGGCGGTTCACAGTGCACGACGACGTCGAGTTCCGCCGGTGGTTTTCTTTCCACCACGCTGTGGTGGTCAAATCCGGTTGCCTTGAGATGGGCCAGCGCGCCTTCCGCGCCGAACCGGTTGCGCACGTCAGTACGGGTGAGGACAGCGAAATCGCCCAGAGTGCGGATTCCGAGCCGCCGCAGGACCACCGCGAGTGCTGGTTCCTCCAGAACTTCCAGGGGGAAGCTGCTGAGAAAAGAGGCCGACTCCCCGGGTGGGATGATCCACACCGAGTCGGTCCCCGCATCATCCAGGAATTCAGTTGCCCGGGCGGCATGCTCAGCGGCAAAAGGGCTGTCTGCCACTCCCACGCGGGCGGCAGTGAGGCCAATGGTGGCGAGGGCCTTGAGCAGAACAGCCGCAGCGTGCTCTTCACTGCCGTAATACCTGGCCGGACCCTTGGCATGAAGGGCACACAATCCCGGGCGGACCAACTGCACCCCGGGCATGATTTTCTCTACCGCGGCTATGACGGGTTCAAAGGTTCTCGCATCCAGCGCAGGATCATAGGGAAGAACAGTGAGGGCGGTGCACCGGGCCTGGGCTTCCCGGAGACGAAGTCCCCGTTTGACTCCCTGTTCCCGGGCAGCGGGTGAGCAGGCGAAAACCTCGCCTTTCTCGATCAGTGCCACGGGATGTTCCGCCGGCAGGAGGTATTCCCTCAGTGCTGCAGTGATGGGCCAGTCGGGACACCAGAGAACCATGGTGCGGGTAGTGGTGGGGGAAGCCGGTGCAGCCTGGCCGGTACGGGGAAGTTTCATGATGCGCGGGCCGACCGTGAGAAGAATTCCTGCTGCCCGGACTCCGCGTGCGCAGCGGGTGTTGATGCAGCCCAGGGCCCGCGCTGGAGATCCGGAAGCCACAGGTCCGCAGTACGGGAACGGCCGGTGGAAGCGCGCGCTGTAATCCTCATCCTGCGGCTTCGAAGATGGCCGGTTCCTGAACCCAGGCCCTGCCAGTTGCTTCCGGTCACGCTGAGCGTGGCCTCACTGTGCGGCCACGGGCCCATGGTCACGAGTGCGGCACCCCGCTGACGCAGGCGGGCCATGAGGCGGGACGCATCCGACGGAGTGACTTGTTCCGGAGCACAGGTAAGGACAACCGACACCACGTCCACCATTGCTGCGGTGACTGTGAGCCATTGGTCACCGGGATTTGGCACCAAAACCAGTTTGTCCAGCGCTATGCCGAAGCCGGCGGCGGCTTCCACACTGAAGGTGGGCATGCCGATAACGCTGCACCAGGCTCCGGCACCTGATGGTCCGGCCAGCAAAGCCATGGCGAGAGTGGTGGAGTTGGTCACCGAATACGCGGTACCCGCCTGCAGGCCACCACCCGGAAGGATCCCTGCCAACACCGGCACGGTGGGCATCCGCCGGGAAGAGGGCCGGCTGTTCTGCATTCCGTTGATTCTGGATTGCAGTTCTGCCTTGAGCCTGGCCTTGGAGTTGGCTGCGGCAGCGTCATCCACCGCAGACAGTGCCCGACGGGCACCCTGCGGGGGGTGACCCGAGGGAACCGCCTGATACGGGGCTGCAGCTGGTGAACTCACACTTAATATTCGAACCTGTGTTCGATTAAGTCAATTGATCGTAGGACCTGTGGAAGAGTCTGTGGACAAGCGATACGGAGTAGCCTGTCTCCATGTGTGGACGCTTTGTTGTGGCAGGCTCAAACAAGGATCTGGTGGACCTTTTCGACGTCGAGACGGTGGGCGACGATCTCCCCGGACCCTCGTGGAATATCAGC
Source organism: Arthrobacter sp. TJ-270 (assembly GCF_058269075.1). NCBI lineage: Bacteria > Bacillati > Actinomycetota > Actinomycetes > Micrococcales > Micrococcaceae > Arthrobacter > Arthrobacter sp. TJ-270. The sequence goes on from NZ_JBZCNB010000003.1 coordinate 103,055, forward strand.
CCCACCGACCCAATTCGCGTGGTGTTGGAGTCCCTCAAGGACGACCACGTTACCCGTCGCATGGAGGCGGCGAGATGGTGGCTGACGCCGTCGTTCTCCAAGGAACTGAAAACCAAGGGCCCCACCTTCAACGCCAGAGCAGAAACCGTGGGCAGCAAGCCCACCTTCAAGCCCTCACTGGAGAGCCGCCGTGCCCTCATTCCAGCCAGCGGCTACTATGAGTGGCTAACCGAGGGGAAAACCAAGACCCCGTTCTACATCCACCTGCCCGGTGAACCGGTGGTGTTTGCTGGACTGTATGCGTGGTGGCGCAACCGGGAACTGCCGGATGACCATCCCAACCGGTGGGTCCTTTCCTCAACCATCCTGACCCGCGAAGCAGTGGGAGGAGTGGCCGAAATCCATGACCGCACGCCCGTGACGCTGCCCCGCGAATTCTGGAGCGAGTGGCTGAACCCGACAACAAAGGGGACGCAGGAACTGGCTGACGAAGCGGTTGCCGCCGCCACTCCCGTTGCGGAACGGCTGCAGTTCCATGAGGTGGGACCCGTCCGGGATGACAGCCCCGTGCTGATCGAGCCGCTGAACCCGGCGTAGGAGCTAGTCCTTCGCGCGCCGCGCTTCCTTGGCCCGCTTCTCCTCGGCACGCACCCGCGCCATCGTTGAGCGCTCTGCCACCAGCCACTCAGGCGGTGCCTGAAGCAGTGCGGTGATCTCCGCCGTCGTCAGCGGGTCCGTAATTCCACCGCGGGCGAGGCCACTGATCGAGACGCCAAGTTTGTGCGCCACCACCGGGCGCGGGTGCGGACCGTTGCGGCGCAGCTCCGCGAGCCACTCGGGCGGATTCTCCTGGATCTCGTTGAAGTCTCCACGGGAGATGTCGTTGTCCTGGAACTCCTGTGGTGTTGCGGGCAGGTAGATGCCAAGTTTCTTCGCGGCTGTAGCCGGTTTCATGGTCTGCGGGGACTTCGCTGGGGTCATTCTCCTAAGCGTACTGGGCGAGGCCCCGCGCCGAGCGCCAGCGAGGAATGGGAGCCCAGAAGCGCGTACTGGGCGAGGGCCCCGCGCCGAGCGTCAGCGAACTGTGGAGGACAGGAGCGGTAGCGTCGACTGGGTTACTGTGAAGACGTGCCCGAGTTCCAGCCTTCCGCCCTGAACATCGGTTTCGTGCCCGGGGTGACGCCCGGGAAGTGGGTGGGACGCTGGCGTGAGCGGAATCCGCATCTTCCGATCGAAGCAACCGAGTACGACGACGGCGCGCTTGCCTCAGCGCTCCGGGACGGTTCTGTGGACATCGCCTTTGTTCGACTACCCGTTGACCGGGACGCGCTCAGTGTCATCCCGCTCTACCAGGAACTTGCTGTGGTGGTCGTCTCGAAGGACAACGAGCTCTCCTTGCTCGACGAGGTTCCGCTCCCCGAACTGGGCGATGAAAAGGTCCTCGACGTTCAGGAGTGCGGCGGCGCGCGAATGGCTGTCGAGGTTGTGGCGTCGGGTGCCGGCGTCGTTGTGCTTCCCATGTCCGTTGCCCGTCACTACAACCGCCGCGATGTCGTTGCCCGTGTTGTGCCGGACGCGCCCCCAACCACCATCGCCGTCGCCTGGATTGCCGATAACACCACGGATGAGATCGAGGAATTCGTCGGCATAGTCCGCGGGAGGACCGCGCGGAGTTCACGGCAGCCGTCGGCGCAGAAGGAAACGTCCAGGGAGCCCAAAAAGACGGCAAAGCCTGTGAAGGGCAAGCCCGCTCCGGGTAAGAGCAAGAACACCAAGCGCAAGCCGGGGAGCTCCAAGGGTGCACAGGGCGCTCGCGGCCGCGGTCGTCGTCGTTAGCGGTTGAACCGGGACTAGGATGCTTCGGCGGCCAGCGGCGGTTGGGCAGCATCAGCGCCGGCGCCGCTGTGCTGGGCAATGATTTCCGCGTACCGGTGGAAAGACGCCCGCGGAATGCGGTCAAGCGTGGCGGGTTCCATGCGGATCAGACCGAACTTTTTGGTGTAACCCTCCTGCCACTCCCAGTTGTCCACGAGGGTCCAGTGGAAGTAGCCGCGGACATCCACGCCTTCGGCAACGGCATCCCCGATCGCTGCCAGGTGCTTTTCCAGGAACTCGATCCGGTTGGTGTCTTCGACGTCTCTGCCCGGGCCGTCGTCATACGCGCAGCCGTTCTCGGTGATGTAGATCGGCGGGATGTTTGGGTACTGCTCCTTGAGCTGCTTGAGGATTGTGGTCAGGCCGCTGGGGATGACCGGCCAGTCGAAGTCGGTTTTCGGCACGTCGGAGTAGTCACGCGGCATGAAGGGGACCGGAAACAGTGGAGGGGCAGCCCCAACCTTCGTCGGGAAGTAATAGTTGATGCCGTAGAAATCCAGGGGTGTGGAAATGATCTCCATGTCCCCGTCCTGGATGACCTCGAAGGACATGCCCTCGATCTCCCCTAGGTCTGCCGGGTATTCACCGGTCAGCAGCGGAGCCGCGAACTGGCCGTTGTGGTAGTGGTCATAGAGAAGCGCGAGGTTGCGTTCCTTCTCCGAGTCGCCGGCGGGCTCAACGGGGGAGTGGTTGTTGACGATCCCGATGGGGGTGTCCAGGGTTTCACGCAGCACCCGCACGGCCCGTCCGTGCGCAAGCAGCAGGTGATGCGCAACCGAAAACGCGCTACCGAGCAGCATGAGCCCGGGGGCAGCCCGCCCGATCGCATGCCCGACGCCGGTGTGCACCACCGGTTCATTGACCGTCATCCAGGCGGCAACCTTGCCCCCGAATTCGTCGCGGAGGATGCGCGTGTATTGGGCGAAGGCGTCGATTGTGTCGCGGTTCTGCCAGCCGCCGGCGTCCTGTAACGCCAACGGAAGATCCCAGTGGTACAGCGTTACCCACGGTTCGATGCCGCGTTCCAGCAGCGCATCGAGAAGCCGGTGATAGAAAGCGATCCCCTCGGGATTCGCCGGGCCGAGACCGGTGGGCTGGATGCGGGGCCAGGCAATGGACATCCGGTACGCCTTGGCGCCGAGCTGCTTGAGCAGGTCGAAGTCTTCCTCGTACCGGTTGTAGTGGTCGCACGCGAGGGCGGGGCTCGAGGCATCGAGGATGTTGCTGTGCTGGCTCGCGTATTCGTCCCAGATACTGGGTCCGCGTCCACCTTCATTGACGGCACCCTCAATCTGAGCCGCAGCCGTCGAGGTCCCGAACACGAACCCTGGCGGTAATCCGAACTCGCTCATCCACACTCCCTGATCTTGATGTCCCTTCACTAAAGAACTACCCACCCCCACCCGTCAACTGCGACGCCCAGTTTCTTCCCCGAATAGACCGGTAGGGTGCTTGCATGGCCCGATCCATTCCCTCACCGATATGGCAGCAGACGCCGCTTCGCCTGGCCAACCCCAGCCAGCTGACCGCCGAGGGACCCCTCGCACCCCGCTGGGGAGCCGGACTGGCACTGAGCGGGCTGGTGCTTGTGGTGCTGTTGCCGCTGCTCGGGACCCTCGCGCTGGCGGAGACACTGCCCTTCGGTCCCGAACTGGTCTTCGCGTCATTGCTCTTGACTTGGACGGCGATGTTCGGCGTTACCTTATATGCCTCGCGGCGTCACGGCTTCCGGTCCCTTTCGCGCGACTTCGGTCTGCGGTTCCAGTGGGTGGACGTGGCGGTTGGACTGGGAGTCGGCATAGCCGCCCGCATTGTCGTGGCGATAATCCTCATCCTTCTCACCCTTCTGTGGCCACTGCAGGACGGTGAAATTATCCAGGGCAATGCGGAACTGTTCCTAATGGGGGATACCGTCTGGTTGCTCATCAACGGTGTTCTCGGCGGTGTACTGATTGCACCCTTTCTTGAGGAGCTGTTCAACCGTGGCCTCGTGCTGCGGGGGGTCCAGAACGCGCTATGGCTCCGACGCACAGGCAACCGGCGTGACGCAGTGACACCTGCCGTGCAGAGGCGGTCCATCATGACCTCCACGGTCATTGCCCTGTTGGTGAGCTCCCTTGCCTTCGGTCTGCTGCATACCGGTGCTGTTCCGGACCTCCGTTCTTCTGTCTACCTCCTGCTCAGTACATTCACGATTGGCCTGATGTGCGGTGTGCTGACGGTTATCACCGGGAGGTTGGGCGCGGCGATTGTGACCCACATAGTGTTCAACGGCACGGGCGTAGCCTTACTGCTTCTGATTCCGCCCGAGCTGCTGCCCTAGCTATGAGCTGTCCTTGCCATCAACCAGGTCCCCCAAGGTGCCGTTGCCGAGGAAAGGCTGTGCCGCGAGGAACCGGATTTCCCACTGCTGTGGCAGGTGATTGTCCGAACCGACCATCCAGTAGACCTGCAGCGCGCTGAACCCGTTCTGGCCATATAGCTGGAAAGCATCCCGAAGTCTTCGCAGCGATGCTCGCCGCACACCGACGGTCTGCCCGTTGAACTGGCCGTGGAAAACCCGGCTCCCAGGCCGCGTGAGCTGATGAAGCGCCGGTTCAAGCAGTGACCACGCATGACGCACGTGGCCCGGGCTTTGGCCATAGAGTATGAGTTCCGGAAGGCCCTGCTCCGTCAGGCCGACGGTGTAGGCGCAGGGCAGTTCACCGGTGGTGTGGCTGAATCTCAGCAGGACTCCCTCCTGTGCCATTTGCGAATCGATCTGTTCCCGGTTGAGCGCTTCCGCCCGTCCGAGGTTCAGGAATTCCAGCGACGAGCAGGGTGGATGAAAGATGAGGTCGGTCATGGATGCGCTCCTTCGGTGTGCCTGATTCAAAGGTGTCATCCCCCTCCGACATTTCACCGGGCCGCTGCCGCACCAGACCTCGGGCTCCCTTCACCCGCTCCTAGGACTACGCTTGGGCGCATGCGTTTTCCCGTCTACGCCACGCTCCTCACCGACATCCGCGACTCGGTGCTGACCATTACGGTGAATCGGCCCGAAGCCCTTAATGCCCTCTCCTGGAGGGTGATCGAAGACCTTGAGCACTGCATCGCCGCAGTGTCGGAAGTTCTGACCAACGACGACGGCGCGTGGCCGGTTCGCGGCGTGATCATCACCGGCGCGGGAAAGGCCTTCGTCGCCGGCGCGGACATTCGTGAAATGACAGCGATGACCCCGGACGAAGCTCACGCCTACAGCTCACGCATGCACCGGGTCACCCTCGCGATAGAGCAGCTGCCGGTTCCCGTCATCGCTGCTGTAAACGGTTTTGCCCTGGGTGGAGGCTGCGAGCTGGCGATGGCGTGCGACGTCATTTATGCGGTGTCGGCGGCGTCCTTCGGGCAGCCGGAAGTCAGCCTAGGCCTCGTTCCCGGCTTCGGTGGATCCGTGCGGTTGCCACAGTATGTTGGGCCCGGTCTGGCGCGCGACCTGCTCTTCACCGGACGCCGCATGAACGCCGAGGAAGCACAGAGAGCGGGTCTGGTCACAGCGCTGTTCGACTCTGTCGAGGACCTGCTCGACGGCGCGCGCAGCACAGTCGCGCTGGTGGCACGCCAGTCTCCCGCCGCCGTTGCGCTCGTCAAGCAGACGCTGTCAGCCGCCCAGGGCAAGCCCACCGGTGAAGGCCTTGCCATTGAGGCGGAATCTTTCCGCGCCGCTTTCTCAACCGAGGACAAGGTAGAAGGAACGCGGGCCTTCCTGGAGAAGGAACGTCCCAACTTCCCCGGTCGCTAGGAACGCGAAAGGGTGGCGGTCGGACGACCGCCACCCTGCTGCCTAGGTGTTCTACTTCTGTTCGGGCTTCACCACGTTGGCCGTGGGCGTCATGTTCTCGGCGTCCACCATCCAGGCGTACTGCTCAAACTTCTCGATCATGCCGTGCAGGATATCGGCGGTGGTGGGATCTTCCTCGTCCACCTGGTCATGGACCTCACGCATCCGGCCGACAGCTGACTCCAGCATGGCAACCACCATGGTGACTGTGTCCTTGGTGTCCACCAGACCGGACGGGAAATCATTCAGCGAGGTTCCCTTGGCGACGACGGCGCTCCGCCCGTCCGGAACCGCGTGCAGGGCACGCATGCGCTCGGCCATCTGATCAGCGAACAAACGCGCATCTACGATGATTTCGTCCAGTTGCAGGTGCATGTCACGGAAGTTCTTGCCGACGACGTTCCAGTGGGCCTGTTTGCCCTGCAGGTGCAGTTCCACCAGGTCAACCAGTACAGATTGCATGTTGTCGGTCAGGGTCTTTGACGCCTTCATTAATCCTCCACTCGTCAGGGAAATCCGGCCGCTGAACGCCGCCAGCATCGGTTCCAGCCTAGACTCGGACTTTTTGCCGAATCCAGTTGCTGGGAAAACTCTAAGTAAACTTAGCATTTTATTGATCCGTGATGAGCCGTGGGTTAGCGTGGCGATCAAGCGGTCATCAACACCGCGACTTGTTCCACGCGAGTTCCAGCACAAAGAGGAGGAACAGACAATGGCAACAGTTCAGGAATTTATTGACGTTTCAGTGCCGGTGTCCACCGCCTACAACCAGTGGACGCAGTTCGAGACCTTCCCTGAGTTCATGGGGGGAGTGGAGTCCATCACCCAGATCTCTGATACCCGAAACCACTGGGTCACCAAGATCGGCGGGGTGGAACGGGAGTTCGACACCGAGATCACCGAACAGCACCCCGATGAGCGCATTGCATGGAAGAGCACCGATGGGAAGTCCCATGCCGGCGTCGTCACCTTTCACAGGCTTGATGAGTCCACTACCCGGGTAACTGTCCAGCTGGACTGGGATCCGGAGAGTTTCACCGAGAAGGTCGGAGCAGCGGTTGGAGCCGATGACCGGCAGGTGAAGTCCGACCTCGCCCGCTTCAAGGAGTTCATCGAGAACACGGGGAATGAGACGGGTGCCTGGCGGGGCAACGTCGACGCGCCCGGTTCGGGTTCGGCTACGGTCAGCCAGACGGCCGATCCCCTGGCGGGGGGCGCAGGCCTTGCCGATCCGTCGCTGGACGATCCGGAGTCGGGTGGACCTCGAGCCTCCAACCCGGCCTAAGGCAGAACACGAAACGGAGGGTCCGCTTGCGCGAGGACCCTCCGTTTTTCACGTGTAGGTGTTTACTTCTCGACGCTGATCGTATTGATCGCTTCCGTGGCGCGCTTCGACAGGCTCTCTGAGATCGGCGCGCTGCCGGCGGCTTCGGCTGCGGCCTGTTGCCCCTCATCGCTGACCACAAAGGAGCCGAAGGTTTTGATGAGATTCGCGGTTTCCTCATCCTCGTAGGTAGCGCAATAGATGTGGTAGGACACGAGGACCAGTGGGTATGCTCCGGCCGCTGTTGTTTTCCGGTCAAGGTTCAACGCGATGTCGAATTCGGCGCGGCCTTCCACCGGCTCAGCGACGTCGACGGCGGCAGCAGCCGCTTCCGGACTGACCGAGACATACTCATCGCCCACCAGGAGCTTCGCCCTGCCGAGCGGCGGTCCCACGGCGGAGTCGTCCGCGTAGGTGACCGCTCCTTCTGTGCTGGAGACGGTGCTGACGACGCCGGCATTGCCCTTGGCGTTCTCTCCCGCCAAACCGGACGGGAAGGTGCCGTCCGCCTCGTCGGTCCAGACGTCCGGCACCACTGAGTGCAGATAATCGGTGAAGTTCTCTGTTGTTCCCGAGTCGTCCGAGCGGCTCACGGGCGTGATACGGGTATCGGGCAGGTCCACGCCCTCGTTCTGGCTCGCGATCGCGGGATCATTCCAGCTCGTGATCTCACCGTGGAAGATGCGGGCGATCGTTTCCGCGTCGAGGTTCAGCTCCTCGATTCCCGGAAGGTTGAAGGCGATGCTGATGGGGGCCACGTAAGCCGGAATGTTGAACGCGCCGTCGGGGCCGCATACTTCGCGCGACTCCTCGAGCTCTTCCTCGCTGAGGTAGGCATCCGATCCGGCAAAATCGACTGCACCGGCAAGGAGAGCACCACGGCCCGCCCCGGACCCGTCGGGAGAGTACTGCACCCGAACATCCGGGTGGATGGTGGCAAACTCCGACTGCCAGGCATTCATCGCAGGACCCTGCGCCGATGATCCGGCACCGGTAATGGTTCCACTCAGGCTGGAGGAAGCGTTCTCAGCCGCAGCTTCCTGCTCGGAGCCAAGCGGATAGTCCGAGCCGCAGGAGGCGACGGTAAGACCGGCAGCACAGCTGAGGGCGATGGTAAGAGCGCGACGAAAAATCACACGCCCACGATACAGGTGAATGCTGAGTGAACCCACGTTGAATAGCGGGTGAACTCATCCTAGGGCGCTTGAAGGTCGCGCGTGGCAGGTCCTTCCAGCCGTTCGCCGTCGTGGGTGAAGCGCGAGCCGTGCAGCGGGCAGTCCCATGATCGCTCGGCATCGTTCCAGCTCAGAACTCCGCCGAGGTGCGGACAAACCGCGGACACACGATGGGTCACGCCGTCGATCTGGCAAATCCCGACCGGCCGCGCACCGTTGCGCACGACGACGCCCTGACCCTCAGGCGGCTGAGCGTGGGAGGATCGAACCAGCCCTCCCAGCCAACCGGCGACCATTTCGCGGCCCACACCGGCATTGGTCTTCGCGGTGCTGAGTGCATCCTGTTTGCCCACGCGGATTTTGTAGAGCTCATTCGCCCAGGGCATGTTCCCACCGAGAATTTCCGCGGACAGGGCCAGGGCTGCAGCTACTCCGTTGGTGAAGCCCCACTTGTCGAAACCGGTGGCGGTGTAGATGGACTGGCCTCCCACCGGCATCTTGCCGACATAGGGAACGGACGACGCCGGTCGGTAGTCCTGCGCCGACCAATTGAATGCCGGTTGTGCAGTGGGGAAGTGCTCCTGGGTCCAGCGGATGATGTCATCGACAAGGGACTGGGTGTGCGCCTGGCGCCCGACGGCATGCCCGTTGCCGCCCACGATGAGATACGGCCGGCCTTCAACCGTGGCATTGCGCAACGTCCGGGAGGGCGAATCGACCGAGAGGTACATGCCGTTGGGGATCTCATCCTGCACCGTGAAAGCGACCGCATAGGAACGGTGCGGTTGGAGGACGGAAAAGTGTCCGCCGCGGTCCAGGATCGGAGTACCCGTGGCGATGACCACGTGGGCTGCTGACACCTCACCGACGGAGGTCTGGACGGTGGTTCGTTCGCCCTTTGTACTGCCCGCCTTCACCCCCGTCACCCTTGCGCCCTCGACCAGGTGGCCGGAATGTTTCCGCAGGTCGACGGCCAGTGCCGCGAGCACCTCCATCGGGTGTACCTGCGCCTGGCCTGGTACGCGCAGGGTGCGCGTCACCGGGAAGGGCAGTTCCGAAGAGTCCCCCAGAACGGCGGTGAGTCCGGAGTTCGCGCACGCATCGCGTTCGTCACTGAGGAGGCGGGCGCCGTCGTCGGTTACCGCGTAGTTCACTGCGTCGCGCAGCTCGTGGCGAACTCCGTTCTCGTCACAGAACCGGAGCAGCCAGCTCTGGCCTTCGCGGTTTCCGGTGACGTAATGGCGAGCCAGGGCCGCGCCGTGATGCTTGATGATCGAGGACAGCCGGGTGCCCTGCAGCAGTGACACCTTCGCCGTGCTGTTTCCCGTGGTAACCGCTCCGACGGTGCGGGCTTCCAGGACCGCAACGCGCTGGCCGGACCGCGCAAGCAGCGCGGCCAGGGTGAGCCCGGTGATGCCGGCACCGACGATCACAGAGTCGTACTGGCCGCCCTCCTGGAAGGCGTCGACTGGGATGCGCGGTGACGATTCAAGCCAAAGTGATTTCACAGCCAGTTCTCCTTCTATACGGCGGTTGATCAGTTCCGCCCAATACCTCCGTGTGGCCAACGCTAGACCTCGCCGGGGATCACCTCAAGGAGTGGCCGAGCTCGAGCGGCTATCAGTCCGCGCGTTCCGTATGCGGGGGGTTCAGTAGCCTCTTGACCCGCTCAACGATCTTCGAGGTGCTGACCCCGTAGCGGTCGTTGAGGGTGGGCAGGGCGCCGGCGTCAAGGAATTCGTCGGGCAACCCAATCGGGGTGACGCGGCGATGAACGCCGTCACGCACCGCAGCGTGTGCCACTGCGTCGAAGAGGCCGCCGATGATTGTGTGGTTCTCACAGGTGAGAACCACTCGGTCCCGAGCCAGCTCGCGCAGAATGGTGGCCTCGTCCAATGGCTTCAGAGTCGGCACGTGCAAGACGGCCACGTCTACTTTGTCGAGCGCCAGCGCCTTCGCTGCTTCCAGCGCACGCTCGGTCATCAGGCCGGTGGAAATGAGCAGCACTTCTGCACCGTCACGGAGCAACTGGGCCTTACCCAGCTGGAACGTGTAGTCGTACTCGTCGAGGACCCTCGGGACCTTGCCGCGCAGAATGCGCATGTACGTCGGGCCCTCGTGTGCAGCCAGCTGGGGGACGGCCTGCTCAATATCGACCGCATCACAGGGATCAACAATGGTCAGGTTGGGCATGCCGCGGAGGATGGCAACGTCTTCCGTGGCTTGGTGGGAAGGACCATAGCCGGTGGTGAGACCGGGCAGCGCGCACACCATATTGACATTCAGGTTTGCCTCGGCGATATCCAGGCAGAGGAAGTCATAGGCGCGGCGTGTGGCAAAGACCGAGTAGGTCGAAACGAAGGGGACGAAGCCTTCCAGCGCCAGGCCTGCTGCGGCTCCGAGCAGTGCCTGCTCGGCCATGCCGATCTGGTAGAAACGATCCGGCATGGCATCGCGCAGGATATGCAGGTCGGTGTACTTGGCCAGATCGGCGGAAAGACCCACGATCCGTTCATCCTGCTCCGCCAATTGGACGAGCGCGTGGCCGAGCGGAGCGGCGGTGACGCGCTGGCCCTCATGGGCGAGGGATGCACTCATCGCATCCGAGGTCAGTCTCTTCTTCTGGGTGGTGCTCATGCTTCGAACGACTCCTTCAGCTGCTGGTGGGCCAGTTTCCATTCATCAGGGGCAACGGACATGAAGTGCAGCTTTTCCCGGTTCTCCAGGAACCGCACGCCCTTGCCGAGCTTGGTGTTCACGATCAGGCAGCGGGGTTGGGCAGCATCTGCGGCGCGCAACTCCTCCAGAGCGGTGAGGACGGCGGAGATGTCGTTGCCGTCAACGCGTCGGGTGATCCAGCCGAAAGCCTCCCATTTGCCGTCGATCGGCTCCATGCCGAGGGTCGATGAGCTCTTTCCATCGGCCTGCTGGTCATTGAAATCGACAATGGCGATGAGGTTGTCCAGCGCGTGGTGTGCGGCTACCGCAGCCGCTTCCCAGGTAGAGCCCTCGTTCAACTCGCCGTCGGACAGGATGTTGTACACAAAGGCCTGGTTCCTTTTTCGCTTGAGGCCGAGCGCCACCCCGTTTGCGATCGTGAGTCCGTGGCCCAGCGATCCACCGGAGATCTCCACGCCGGGCGTGTAGGAAGCCATCGCCGACATGGGCAGTCGCGAGTCGTCGGTTGCGTAGGTTTCCAGTTCCTCGCGCGGGAAAAACTTCGCCTCAGCCAGCGCAGCGTAGAGCGCAATGGCGTAATGGCCGATGGAGAGCAGGCATCGGTCTCTGTCCTCCCACTCAGGGTTGGCAGGATCGAGCTTGAGCTGGTCGGTGTAGAGGACGGCGAGTACGTCGGCCAGATCGAGCGCCTGTCCAATGTAACCCTGCCCCTGCACCTCGGCCTGGATGAGCGCATTGGTTCGGATGCGGTGGGCCGCTTCCTTGATTCGCTGTAGACGCTCCGCGTCAGGCGCGATCTGTTCTGTGGTCGATTCCATGGGTGTTCACCTCGTGTGGATTTCTCCGGTTTCGGCGAAACGCGCTCCTTAGCGGTCACGACCGCCGACGACGGCATTGTGTCAGGACTCACATTAGTCGCTCGACTGTTAACAGTCAACAAGTAGGCCGAGGAGGCCCAGTTGTTTGCCCTTGTCTTGTATGCAGCCACCCCGCCGCACGGGTGGAACGTAAGTATGCTGGCTAAATGGTCGCAATGGACCCGCAACAGGGAAGGAAGAGACATGACGGCTGCGCTGCTGATTATCGATATGCAGAAGGCGTTCTTCGAGGATGAAACCCTCGGACGGCAGCAGGATCCGCTGGTCAAGGCATGTAACTCGGCCATCGCGGATGCCCGTGAAGCCGGTATTTCGGTCTATGTAATCCGCACGGAGCATCAGCGGGACAAATCGACGTGGACCCTGAGCATGCTCGACGACGACCAGGGATTCCTTTTCAGCGGCACGGAACAGGCGGAGCCCGTTGACGGGCTGGACATCGACGGACTTCCGGAATTGGTGAAGACACGGGACAGCGCCTTCTTCGGTACCGATCTACTGCAGCGTCTACGCAATCTCAGCGTGGATACGGTTGTCCTCGCCGGCGTAGCGACACACAACTGCATAGCTCAGACTGCGGCGGATGCGTACGCCAACAACGTGCGGGTGGCGTACGCGAAGGAGGCGATCGCCTCCACCAATGAAGAGTATGCGGAGAACGTCCTTGGTGTGCTGATGGACGAATACCGCCAGCAGTCCCTCAATGCAGAAGACGTCCGGAAGCTCTTCGCCGTGGGTCGGGCCTGAGCGGGGGAGCGCCTGGGCACCGGTGCCCTGAGGGTGATGCAGTCAATATCCGATGCTGTATCCGTCCTCGCGGTGGAAGAGGCGCCGTCCCGCACCGTCGTCAAGACGGACCCAGACTACTGAGGAATCGTCTGCGCGATCGTCCAATACTCCCGTGTATTGGTTGCCGGACTGGTGGCGCAAGGTGACCTGCTGGCCGCGCTTCAAAGCGGAAAAGTCGGTCAGGGACTGGTGCTGCGAAGTGGTCATGGAAGAGCCTCTCTGAAGTGTGACTGACGCCACACTATTGGGCCTTCCTGAATGTTTGGTGAATGGAGTCTGGACAAAAACTAGGCAAACAAGCAAAAAACTAGTGACAGCAAAACGACCTCAGCCCTTCCGCCACGCGTGGTCGTGAAGGTGCGAGCCGGCCTGCGGTCCCATCTGCAGCATCCCGCCGTCAACGGCCCACGACGCGCCGTTGACGTAACTGGCCGCCGGCGTTGCGAGGAAGGCGATCACTGATGCGACTTCCATGGCAGCACCTGGACGGCCGATCGGGATGCCGGGGCGGTCGACCTCTTTCGGGTCCTCATCCTCGGCATCATTCATTGGCGTGGAGATCTCACCAGGGAGGACCGCATTCACGGTCACGCCGAGATGGCTCAGTTCAAGCGCCATGGTGCGCACAAGCCCGCCGAGCGCATGTTTGGAAGCGTCGTATGCAGTGGAGCCGACGCGTGGCTGTTCCTGGTGCACGCTGGTGACGGCGATGATCCGTCCGCCGTTGCCGGCTTCGATCATTCTCTGCGCCGCGCGCTGCATGCAGATGAACGCGCCGTCGAGGTTGACCGTCAGGATGGTCCGCCAGGTGTCGAAATCTGTTTCGAGGAAGGGCATCGGCTTGTTCATGCCCGCGTTGTTGACGAAGACGTCGAGCCCGCCGAGCTCTTCTGCGAGGTGATCAACCACAGCTGCCCCCGCCTCGGGGTCGGAGGTGTCCAGGTGAGCGATCACCGCCCGGCGTCCGCGCTGCTCTACTTCCCGCGCGGTTTGCTTCGCCCCCTCTTCTCCGGAATGCCACGTGATGCCGACGTCCATTCCGGCCTCGGCGAGGGCCACCGCAGTCGCCCGTCCAATACCCGAGTTGGATCCCGTCACTATTGCAGTCTTTGGTGAGAATGTCATGCACCATCCTCCCCAAGGTCCGGCAGGCACCGCAAGGGTCGATAACCAGACAAAGGGTTATCGAAAAGTTAACTAAGCATGCTTTCTATTTCCACTTCATTGTGTCAGTCTGGCATTACCAGTGGCGGGAAGTGCTGTTCATCATCTCGCAAGAACAAACGCCGACGCCCCGCCACGCCGGCAGATCAGAGGGGATATAGCAATGGCATCCACACACTCATCGGACCCGGGAGTTACAACCCGAAGCAACATCCAGAAAGCCGCGCTCGCAGTCGGAATAGTCTTCCTGCTTATCGGTATCCTCGGATTCATTCCGGGCATCACCAGCAACTACGATCAGTTTTCCATTGCGGGTCCTGGCTCGGAAGCGTTCCTGCTCGGGATCTTCCAGGTCTCCGTCCTGCACAATATCGTTCACCTCCTGTTCGGCGTAGCTGGTGTGGTAATGGCGAAATCGGCGACCGGCGCCTATAACTTCCTCCTGTGGGGAGGCGTTATCTATGCCGTTCTGTTCATCTATGGGCTGATTGTCCCGCATGACTCAGATGCCAACTTTGTCCCCTTCAACGCAGGGGACAACATCCTGCACCTGGTCCTCGCTATCGCCATGATTGCTCTCGCGCTTGCGCTGCGGGACAAGCACCGCACGGTTCGAGGCCGGTAACCTTCCAGAGGAGAAAGAACGACGACGGGTCGCAGCCCGTCGTCGTCGTTCTTTTTGCTGTGGTTCGGTGAAGGGGGATTAGGCTTCCACAGCCTTGTCGCCCCGTACCGGCTGGGCGTCCTCGCCTGAGACCACCTCGATCTTGCGGGCCTTCGCGCGCTCGCTGACCGGGATGGTGACGCTGAGGACACCGTTCTCATACCGTGCGGAGATGGCGTCAATGTCGATACCCTGACCAAGGTTCAGCTGCCGGAGGAAGGATCCGCTGTCACGTTCGCGGGTGAGCCACTTGACCCCCTCAACGTTGCGCAGCGTGCGCTCGGCGCGGATGGTGAGCAGCTGCCCGTCGACGTCAATATCAACTGACCCCGGGTCAATGCCGGGAAGGTCAGCGCTGAGGATGTAGTGGTCGCCCTCGCGGTAGAGGTCCATCGGCATCAGGCGCAGGCCCTGGCGGGTATCCAGAAGTGCGCCGGCCACGCGGTCCAGTTCGCGAAATGGGTCGAATTTCATAGCCATGATGGTTCACTCCCTGAGAATATCTAGTGTGCTGGGGTTGAGCCTTGTTCGCTCAACCTGTAGGTAGATTAGCACTCGACCCCATGGAGTGCTAACTCCTTTTTGTTCGCTCATAACGAACGCAAGCCCACGAAAAAACCCGTCCCGCGGGTGGCGGGACGGGCTACGAACAGTGCCTGCGCGGGGCCTCGATCCCCGGGCCTTCCGCGTGTGAAGCGGATGCTCTACCAGACTGAGCTACACAGGCAAATAGTTCCCAGTCAGTTTAGGGCATCGATGGAGTGATCACGCAAACGCCCCTTTCGGTGGATATTCGGGCGGACACTAAGTAGCCTGTCTATCCCGGCCTGTCTCGGGACATCCCAGCGGGCGAGCACTTCTCGAAGCCAGCGAAGGAGTTTGTCATGAATGATCAGGACATTTTGGCGCGGATTCAGTCCCTTGTCGATGAGGAGCACGGACTGCGCGATTCCTCCCCCGATGAGAGTGACTCCGCCGAAGACCGGCGGGGCCGCCTGCGGCGGGTCGAGGAGGAACTCGATCAGTGCTGGGATCTGCTCCGCCAGAGGCGGGCAAAGCAGGATGCGGGGGAGAGTCCCCAGGAGGCAGAGGCCCGGCCGATCGACCAGGTGGAGGGGTACCGCCAGTAAGCTGTCCCGTCCACGACGGGAACGGCGACGAAGATCGTGTACAGAGTGGAAGGAACCCCCATGGAAAACCTGAAAGCATTTGCGCTGATCTGCACGCTCAGCCCCTCACCCGCTGAATCGAGCTCTGGCCTTATGGCCAGCCGCATTCTCAGCAAGCTGGAGGAGCAGGGTGTAACGACGTCGTCGGCCCGGGTCGTGGACTACAACGTGGCTCCCGGCGTGGAAATCGACATGGGTGAGGGGGACCAGTGGCCGCAGCTCCGGCGGCAGATCCTGGACGCGGACATTTTCCTCCTCGCCGCTCCAATCTGGGTGGGCCACATGAGCAGCATTGGGCAGCGCGTGTTTGAGCGGCTGGATGCGGATCTGTCCTCCACCGATGATGACGGCAGGCCTATCATGTACAACAGGGTGGCACTCACCGCCGTCGTCGGGAACGAGGACGGCGCCCACCACGTCACCGCGGAGATGCATCAGGGTTTGAACGACATCGGCTTCACGGTTCCTGCCCAGGGCGGCGTGTACTGGGTGGGAGAGGCGATGCAGACGGTGGATTTCAAGGACCTCGACCAGGTGCCTGATCCGGTTGCCTCGACCATTTCCGCTATGACTGCGAACGCGGTTCACCTCGCGAAGTCGTTGAAATCGGCGCCCTACCCTGCGCCGTAGCATCGAGTTGGCAGGCAAGGCGGTGAAGAGCCCCAGGAGGGTTAAGTCCTGCCCGATCGCGAATACTTCAACGGAAAATAGGCGAGGCGCTTGGAGAATCACCAGAACGACCGCGACGCGCGACGGCGGGAACTCGGCAACACACCCGGCCCGGTCGAGGATGAGATCGAGGAGTCGTTCGACCGAACCGTCGACGAAGGTGCCCAGCGCCTGCACCGCACTTTCCCCGATGTCCTCATCACAGGGCTGTTCGGTGGTTTTGAAATAGGCATCGGCGTCATGGCCTACCTGGCGGTACTCCATCAGACGGATAGTCATCTACTGGCTGGAGTCGCATTCAGCGCCGGTCTGATAGCGCTTCTCCTCGCGAAAAGTGAGCTCTTCACTGAGGGTTTCCTTGTCCCGATTGCTGCCGTCACTGCCAAGCAAGCCACTATTGGCCAACTCGGCAAACTGTGGGCTGGCACATTGTTCGCTAACCTCGCGGGCGGCTGGCTCTTCATGGCGTTGGTGATGACAGCCTTCCCGCAGTGGACCCCGACCGTCGTCACTGCGGCCGAACACTACGTCGGCGCCGGCTTCAGCTGGCAGACAGTGTGCCTGGCCGTGCTTGGCGGCAGCACCATCACGCTCATGACGCGGATGCAGCACGGGACCGAGGCGATGAGCGGCAAGCTGGCCGCCGCCGTCGTCGGAGGCTTCCTGCTGTCAGGGTTGCAACTCTTCCACTCGATCCTCGACTCGCTGCTGATCTTCGGCGCCATTCAGACCGGTGCCGATATCAGTTACCAGGACTGGCTGGGCTGGTTCAGTTACACCGTGGTGTTCAACGTCGTCGGGGGCATCCTGCTGGTCACAGCGCTCCGGCTGGTACGGGACCGAAAACTCCTGGAGAAGGAACGCGAAGAAGCGCCCGAAGACCCACTGGTCGGGGGCCAGGCGTCCTGACTAACGATTCCGGGCCAGCCAGCCCAAGGTCAGGCTGCCCATGGTCCGGCGGAAGCCGCTCTCTCCCTGCGTCACTTCCAGCGCCGCCCAGAGCATTAGGCACCCCTTACTGGCTGCCGAGAGCGCCTGCCGGTTCTTTTCCTCAAGCGCCATCATGGATGCCGCGCCCAGGAGCGCCCATCCAATGATGGGAGCGTTGGGCGGGCGCACCACTGTCTGCTGCCCCAGATCATTCCGTATGAATCCCATCATGCGCCTTTCTTTGATGCTGCTTTCGATGTTTTCTTTGTACCCGCCGCGGTCTTCTTTTCGCGGTTCTTCTCGACGCTGCGGCGAAGTGCTTCCATGAGGTCGAGCACGTTCCCTGACCCGTCGCCCTCTTCACCTTCCCCGAACGTTTCCTCGGTATCGAGAGCTTCGCCCTTTTCGAGCTTCGCCTCGATCAGGGTACGCAGCTGTTCCTGGTACTCGTCCTTGAAATTCTCGGGATCGAAGTCGGAGGAGAATGACTCGACCAGGGCCGCGGACATTTCCTTCTCCTTGGAGGAGATACGCACCTTCTCGTCGAGGGACGGGAAGGTGGCCTCCCGTACCTCGTCCCGCCAGAGGAGCGTCTGAATCATCAGTACGTCACCGCGCACGCGCAGCGCCGCGAGCCGTGACTTCTGTCGGAGAGAGAACTGCACGATCGCAGTCCGGTCAGTTTCTTCCAGCGTGCGCCGGAGCAGGACGTACGCCTTCGTCGATTTTGAATCGGGCTCAAGGTAGTAGGCGCGGTCGAGCATGATCGGGTCGATCTGGTCGCTGGGAACGAACTCGACCACCTCGATCTCGCGGCTCTTTTCCACGGGGAGCGACGCAAGGTCTTCGCTGGTGAGGACGACGGTGCGCTCGCCGTCGTCGTACGCCTTGTCGATGTTCTTGTACTCGACGATTTCTCCGCAGATTTCGCATCGGCGCTGGTAGCGGATTCGGCCGCCGTCCTTGTCATGGACCTGATGGAGGCTGATGTCATGGTCCTCCGTGGCGCTGTAAACCTTCACAGGGACGTTGACCAGCCCAAACGCTACTGCGCCTTTCCAGATCGCTCTCATGTTCCTAGTGAACCAGTGTTGCCCGTGCCGGTCTACGATTGCTTAGGTGAACTCCGAACCGATGGTTACCAAGACGCTTGCCGATGGAGAACCCGCCCTCTGGTTCGAAATGCGCTTCAACGCACCGGCCAGGGTGCTCTGGAAGCACCTCACCGAGCCCGAGAAACTCAAGTACTGGTTCCCGTGCCAGCTGGATATCCTGCCGCGGCC
Organism: Arthrobacter sp. TJ-270; assembly: GCF_058269075.1. Lineage (NCBI taxonomy): Bacteria > Bacillati > Actinomycetota > Actinomycetes > Micrococcales > Micrococcaceae > Arthrobacter > Arthrobacter sp. TJ-270. Next base: position 121,471 of record NZ_JBZCNB010000003.1, read on the forward strand.
GGGTGCCGTGGTCACCTTCAAATTCCCCGGCCAGAAGGCCATGGAGGGCACCGTCCTGGAGGCGGAAAAGCCCCGGTTGCTCGCCTACACCTGGGATGAGGAAGTCCTGCGCTGGGAAATTGAGGACGACGACGACGGCGGCAGCCTCCTCACGCTCACCAACACCATTCAGGAGGGCCAGGACATCGCCCGGTCGGCGGCAGGCTGGCACCTGACGCTGATGGGCCTGGACGATTACCTGAATGAACGCTCCCTCGGGCAGGACCCGGCATTGTGGGATCAGTACGTGGCCCGGTACGAGGAGCAGTTCGGCGACTGACCGGGCGGTTGTGCCCGCTGCCGCCACTGGCGAAAACGGCGCATCCCTACAAGACTGGGGAAATGGCCACCGGCAACGCGCAGCAGACGGTTACCGTCGATGGGCGCCGCCTGAAGCTGACCAGCCTGGACCGGGTGATGTATCCCGAAACCGGCACCACGAAGGCCGACGTCCTGGCCTATTACGCCGCCGTCGCTGATTGCCTTATTCCTCACGCCCGTAACCGCCCGGTGACCCGCAAGCGGTGGGTCAACGGCGTTGGAACCGAGGACAAGCCGGGGGAAGTGTTCTTCCAGAAGAACCTGGACAAGTCGGCGCCGTCGTGGGTGGAGCGGCGCGGTATTGAGCACAGTGACCACACCAACGTGTATCCGATGCTCAACAATCTGGCGACGCTGACGTGGCTGGGACAGATTTCCGCCCTCGAAATCCACGTCCCGCAGTGGCAGTTCGGGCCCAACGGCGAAATTAACAACCCGGACCGGATGGTGCTGGACCTGGATCCTGGCCCGGGCGCCTCGCTTCTTGAATGCGCGGAGACGGCGCGGCTGGCCCGGGAGATCCTCAACGACATGGGCCTGGATCCCCGGCCGGTTACCAGTGGGTCGAAGGGTATCCACCTATACGCCGCGCTCGACCGTAAGCAGACCTCGGATCAGGTATCCGCCGTCGCGAAGGAACTGGCGCGGGTCCTTGAAGCTGACCATCCGGATCTGGTGGTCAGCGACATGAAGAAGTCGCTGCGCGGTGGAAAGGTGCTGCTGGACTGGAGCCAGAACAACCGCAACAAGACCACGATCACGCCCTACTCCCTCCGTGGGAAAGTGCGCCCGATGGTGGCGGCGCCGCGGACCTGGGAGGAACTCGACGATCCTGATCTTGCCCACGTCGACTTCGAGCAGGTCGTTGAGCGCATCCGGGAGTACGGGGACCTGCTGGCCGACATGTATCCCGGACAGGCCGACGGGGCGGCTGTTTCCTTGGGCTCACACGACGACGGCGGCCCGGACCGGCTGCACACGTACCGTTCCATGCGGGACGCCTCCAAGACGCCCGAGCCTGTCCCGGACAAGGTGGGGGAGTCCGGCGGCAACACTTTCGTCATCCAGGAACACCACGCGCGGCGCCTGCACTACGACTTCCGGCTGGAGCGCGACGGCGTCCTGGTCTCCTGGGCCATTCCGAAAGGGCCGCCGACCTCCACCGGTGAGAATCACCTCGCCGTCCAGACCGAGGACCACCCGCTGGACTACGCGTCCTTCGAAGGCACCATCCCCAAAGGTGAGTACGGCGGCGGCGAGGTCCACATCTGGGACTCCGGCACCTATGAAGCCGAGAAATGGCGGCCCGGCAAGGAAGTCATCTGCACCCTGCACGGCCGCGAGGATGGCGGCCTGGCCAAGGGCGGCAACGCTGTGCGCAGGTACGCCCTCATTCACACCGGCGGCTCCACCGACTCCGCCGAGAAGAACTGGCTGATCCACCTTATGAAGGAACAGCCCGGTCAGGCGTCACCACCGGCGTTCACGCCCCGGCCGGCAGAGGACCTGCCTCAGCTGAAGCCCATGCTGGCGACCACGGGGTCTCCGGGGCTGCTGCGTTCCGAGGACGACTGGGCCTTCGAGATGAAGTGGGACGGAATCCGGGCCCTCGCGACCGTCACGCCGGACGGAACCCGGCTCCTGAGCCGGAACGGCAACGACCTGACCAACGCCTACCCTGAACTGGCCGACCTAGGCAGCTACGTCAACGGAGAACAGGCAGTGCTCGACGGCGAAATCGTCGCCATCAACAAAGCCGGCAGGCCCGATTTCGGGATGCTCCAGGGGCGCATGAACCTGACCAAGAAGTCGGACATCGATGCGGCACGGAAGCGGACGCCGGTTCACTTCCTGCTCTTCGACCTGCTGCACCTCGACGGCAACTCGCTGCTTGACCTCGGGTACTCCCAACGCCGCGAAGTCCTCGAACAGGCAGTCGACGCACCCGGGGACGGCCACATCCAGGTACCGCCTGCCCTGGATGCGACCCTGGACGAAGCCATTGACGCGAGCAAGGAACTTGGCCTTGAAGGAATCATGGCCAAGCGGGTGAACAGCCCCTACTCGCCGGGCCGCCGCTCCGAATCGTGGGTCAAGATCAAGCACTCACTGACCCAGGAGGTCGTCGTCGTAGGTTGGCGGCCGGGCAAGGGCAGCCGTGCGCACAAGGTCGGTTCACTGCTGGTGGCGATCCCCGACGGTGTGGAGCTGAAGTACATCGGGCGGGTCGGCTCCGGCCTGACGGAGCGGGAACTGGCCGAGATCGGTTCGCGGCTGAAAAAGATGGGCCGCAAGACTCCACCACTCGATGACGTTCCGGCGCCTGACGCGTCGGATGCCCGGTGGGTACGCCCGGCGCTCGTAGGCGAGGTCCAGTTCAGCGAACGCACACAGGGCGGCAAGCTGCGCCACCCGGTATGGCGGGGGTGGCGACCGGACAAGCGACCGTCCGACGTCGTCGTCGAAATCTGAACACGCGGGACGCAGGCAAGGACATCGGCGTCGTGACCGATTGGCAGCTCGCACCACCCGACGTCTAAATTCGTTGCAGGATACACAGTCCTAAGACCGCGCAGGTACGAATAAGGGTCATGAGCATCAACCAGGCAACACAGAGCACTTCGGCGGAGGAGTCCATTACTCTGGCCGCCGCGCGCCGCGCCGTTGCCGAGGCGCTCTTCGACCTTGAGCAGGCATGGCGGAACCCTCGGCCCGACGCCGTGGTGGCAGCCGCCCGACGGCATCTCGCTGCTGTGGAAAGCTGGGCTGACGCCCGGCGCGAAGGCGCCTGAGAAACCGGGGCGACGACGGCGCACGAGGCTCCCTTTCCCCATCGTGTAGCGTCGGTGTCGGCGAGTAACCGCCGTCACTAGTCAGTCTCATAAATGGGGGAAATTGTGGACATTGGTCTGTTAATCACGCTTGGGGTGATTGCCGGCGTCGTTGTTGTTCTTGCTCTGATCGCCGTCATCGTCGCCCGTATGGCCCTGCGGATCGCGAGCCCGTCGGAAGCGCTCATCATCACCGGGAAGGGTGCCCAGGAAAGTCAGCGGGTGGTCTTCGGGCGAACCTTCATCAACCCGTTCACGCAACGGGCGTTCTCCATCTCGCTGGCCTCCCGGCAGGTCACCCTCCAGATCGAGGGCATTTCCAAAAACGGCATCAAGCTCCACCTGACCGGCGTGGCCCAGATCAAGGTCGGCGGCGACGAAGAAGCCGTCCGCCGCGCGGCCCAGCGCTTCCTCAACCAGCAGGAGCAGATCGACCACTACACGCAGGAAACGTTGTCCGGTTCACTGCGCTCGATCGTGGGCACGCTCTCCGTCGACTCCATCATCAAGGACCGTGCTTCCTTCGCCAAGAGCGTGAAGGAAGAGGCGGAGCACTCGATGCACAATCAGGGCCTGGTCATCGACACGTTCCAGATCCAGTCCGTGAATGACGATTCCAGCTACCTGACGAATCTCGGACGCCCCGAGGCCGCCCTGGCCGAAAAGCTGGCCAAAATCGCCGAGGCCAACGCCGCACAGGAAGCCGCAGAAGCTGCCGCGATCGCCGACGAGCAGGTAGCGCTGGCCGAACAGCGCCTTGCTATCCGCCGCGCCGAGCTGAAGGAAGTCGCCGACGCACGCCAGGCGCAGGCCGACGCTGCGGGCCCCCTTGCCGCTGCCGAGCAGAAGGAGGCGATCCTGCTCAAGGAGCAGCAGGTGACCTCCCGCCAGGCGGAACTCCGCGAGCGGGAACTCGACATCGAGATCCGCAAGCCCGCCGACGCCGAAAAGTACCGTGTGGAACAGGAAGCGGCCGGTAAACTCGAGCAGCGCAAACGCCAGTCGGAGGCAGACCAGGTTGAAGCCGAGGTCCTGCTGACCAAGCGCCGGCTGACCGCAGAGGGCGACAGGGTCGCCGCCGAAGCCGAGGCCGCCGCCAGCACCGCCCGGGGTAACGCTGCCGCAGCGGTCACCCGTGCCAACGGTGCAGCCGAGGCAGAGGTCATCCAGGTCCGGGGTGTCGCCGAGGCCGACGTCGTTCGTCAGAAGGGCATCGCAGAAGCGCAGGGTATCGAGGCCCAGGCCCGCGCCTACGAGCAGTTCAACGACGCCGCCGTCCTCAACAAGGTCATGGAGATGCTGCCGTTGGTGGCGCGCGAAATTGCCGCACCGATGTCCTCGATCGACAACATGACGGTCATCTCCACAGACGGCGCCAGCCAGCTCAGCAAGAACGTCAGCGGCGGTTTGCAGCAGACCCTCCAGTTGTTGAAGGACACCACCGGGCTCGACGCTGTCGGGATGCTGCGCAACTGGGGAAGCGACGGCACAAAGCCTTCACCCGCTGCGCCCTCGGAAACCCACGCCTAGCCGGTCTCGCGGTATCCTCTGTGCAGACGGTTTCGGTTAACGCTCCTTCACTTAAGTGGTCGAGGTGCTGCGGGAATGCGTCAGACACTTAGGAGGGTCAATGAAGATCGTCGTTCTCATGAAAGAGGTGCCGGACACCTACGGGGAACGGAAGCTGCATCTCGAGACGGGACTCGCTGAGCGGGGCGCCAGCGAGACCGTCCTCGACGAGATTGGTGAGCGCGCACTCGAGTTGGCACTGTCGCAGACGGGCTCGATCGACAACGTGGAAATTACCGTCGTCTCCATGGCTCCTGAAACAGCAACGTCAACGCTGCGCAAGGCTTTGGCGATGGGCGCGGACAAGCTGGTCCACATCGCCGATGAGAAACTCGTGGGTGCCGACCTGGGCCTCACTGCCGAGGTGCTTGCAGCGGCGATTCGCCGTACCGGGTTCGATCTTGTGATCGCCGGAAACCTGTCCACTGACGGTTACGGCGGGGTGCTCCCGGCAATGATCGCCGAACTGCTCGGCGTACCGCATGCGAGCACCCTGGCCACGGTGGAACTATCGGCTGATGCCGTACGCGGAACACGGGAGACGGACGGCGGGATCATGACGGTCTCGGCTCCTCTGCCGGCGGTCATCTCGATTACGGAGCGTTTCCCCACCGGGCGGTTCCCCAACTTTAAGGGCATCATGGCGGCGAAGAAGAAGCCGGTCGAGACCCTGACGGCCGCCGACCTCGACATCGATCCGGAAGCCCTGGACACTCCCCGGTCCATCATGCTTGCAGTCTCCGAACGGCCCGCCCGATCAGCCGGAACAAAGATCATCGACGAGGGCGACGGCGGGGAGAAGCTCGCCGAGTTCCTGATTCAGAACCGACTCGCCTAAGGAACAACCATGACCACATTCCCTGACAACTCAATTCTCGTCCTCCTCGAAACGACGCCCTCGGGAGAGCTGGCCAGGAGCGCGGCGGGACTGCTCGGTGCAGCCGCTCAAATCGGCACGCCGGTTGTGCTTCTTGTGACCGGGGCCGGCAAGGGAGCTGAGGCGGGACAGGCTGCGGGCTCCCTCGGGGCACAGTATGTGCTGGTAGCAGAGCCTGAAGCAGCGTCCTCCTTGCTTGCAGTGCCCACGGTCGATGCACTGGCCGCCGCCGCGGATCTCGTTCGGCCGGACGCCATCCTGATCTCCAACTCCATCGACGGGCGTGACGTAGCTGGACGATTCACCGCTCGCACGCGTTCCGCGCTCGCCGTGGACGCTGTAGGGGTTGCGCGTGACGAAGAGGGCATCGTAGCCCGCCATTCTGTGTACGGGGGCGCCTACAACGTCGACAGCGCGCCCACCTTCGGTGCGCCGGTGATCACCATCCGCGAAGGTGCAGTCGATGCCCGAGCGGAGGCTGCAAGCCCCGCAGTCGAGTCGCTTGACGTCCCGCCGTCCGGAGCTGCCGCAGCCTCGATCGAGTCGTTTGAGGAGCGGACGATGACGTCCACCCGCCCGGAACTGCGCGGCGCCGCCAGAGTGGTGGCGGGCGGTCGCGGGCTCACCTCCAAGGAGCAGTTCGCCCTCGTTGAGCAGCTGGCCGATGTCCTGGGCGCAGCCGTCGGTGCTTCCCGTGCTGCGGTCGACGCCGGGTACGTGCCGAACAGCTACCAGATCGGGCAGACCGGCGTCTCGATCTCCCCGGAACTGTACGTGGGCCTCGGTATCTCGGGCGCCATCCAGCACCGGGCGGGCATGCAGACGGCAAAGACCATCGTCGCCATCAACAAGGACCCGGACGCGCCGATCTTCGAAATCGCTGACTTCGGTGTCGTCGGAGACGTCTTTGAGGTCGTGCCGCAGCTGATCAAGTCGCTCTCGGCGCGGAAGGAGTAGGGCATGGCGACGCACGGTCGCACGATGCGCCGGGGATTGCCCCGGCAGAGCGGCGGGGAACCGTGGCCTCCTGCGGATGCCATGCCCGCCGAGCTGCACGACGGCCTCACTCGGGATCCCGCTGCCGATCCGGCCACTGCTGCCGGCAACGGCGCCGGCGCGGACACAACGACGGCGGATTCTGTCCCCACCGCGCCGTCCTCCCGCCCTTCTCCGGATGAAACCCCGTCGGCGGCATCCACGACGGAAGGAACGACGGCGGCGCCTCCTGAGGAGGTCACGGCGTCAGCGGCACCGACGGTGGCCCGTACGGTTCGCCGCGGTCTTCCCCGGGTTCCCGGAGGCGAGCCATGGCCCCCCGCCGGCCGTCTGCGTGCGACCCTTCCGCCAGCGTCGGCTGGGGACGCCGTTCCCCAGGCCAAGAGTGCATCTGCTCCGGCAGCCGAGCCCGTCGATCGCCCCGAGGTACCTGCCGCTGCTGCATCCACGACTGAACCGACACCAGCATCCGACTCCTCCAGCGCTGCTCCTGCCGCAGCAAGGGTAGGGGCGGGCTCCACGCGACTGCTGCGTCGCGGACTGCCCCGCGTCCCGGGTGGCGAGGCCTGGCCGGCGGAGGCGGCTGTCGTCGTCGAACCGGCACCCGAATCCGCAGGACCCGCTCCCGCTGCCGCGGCAAGCGTGCCGGCGCGCCCCACGGGGAGCGCCGCATCAACTGAACCGGCGCCTGCTGTATCCGCTCCAACCGAACCTGCGCGTGCTGAACCCGAGGCGGTCGAACCCACGCCAATCGAACCCGCCCCTGCAGCAACCCAAGCCCAGCCGGCACCGAAACCGCCGGTCCGCGATGACCGGACTAAAGTCGCGCGGTCGCGCCGTGCGCCGAGCCGCACAGCCAAACTCCTTCTCGGAGCAGGAGGACTCCTGGTGGTTGCGCTGGCGGCGGTGTTCTTTACCCGGTGGCTCATCACTCTCGGCTTCATGCAGGACTTCCTGGCGACGTATCCAGGTGAAACGCCCCTGCCTGTCGGCACTGAGCCCGGTTTCCCGGCGTGGGTGCAGTGGCAGCACTTCTTCAACTTCTTCCTGATTGTCCTCATCATCCGATCCGGCCTGCAGGTCCGCAGGGAAACACGGCCGCCGGGATACTGGACGCCGAAGTGGTCCAAGGGCGGCGATGGAAAGATCAGCATCAATCTCTGGTTCCATCAGGCGCTCGACATCCTGTGGCTCCTGAATGGGCTGATATTCGTGGTGCTGCTGTTTATTACCGGCCACTGGGCGCGGCTGGTGCCCACCACCTGGGAGGTGTTCCCCAACGCCCTATCGGCGTTGATCCAGTACCTTTCGCTGGACTGGCCCACCGAGAACGGCTGGGTGAATTACAACAGCCTCCAGATGCTCGCGTACTTCGTCATCATCTTCATTGCAGCGCCGCTCGCCGCGATTAGCGGCGTGCGCATGTCAGGCGTCTGGCCGAAGGACGCCAAGACCCTGAACCGGCTCTACCCGGTCGAGTGGGCGAGGGCAATCCATTTCCCAACGATGCTCTTTTTCGTGGCCTTCATCATCGCCCACGTTGCGCTGGTATTCGCCACAGGTGCACTACGCAACCTCAACCACATGTATGGCGGACAGGATGCCGTGAACTGGGCAGGTTTCTGGATCTTCTTCGTGTCATTGTTGCTCGTGATCGGTGCCCGGGTCGCAGCCCGACCGGTTGTGCTGGCGCCGATTGCCGGACTGTTCGGGCGGGTGAGCTCGCGCTGATGCGGCCCGGGTGAAATGCCTAGCCCCGCGACCGGAACGTCTTGATCTGGCGGAACCTCCGCACCAGACTGTCCCGGCGCGAAGCCCCGGATTCCGACGACGGGTCAGCCGTGAGCTCGATGTGCCGTTCGCCGTAGTTCCAGAGCAGGACGTCGTCGAGCAGGCGGTCTGGGCCGGGCGAATAGCGGTGATCGAGAGCGCGCCGAACGGACGTGATGGTGTCGGCCTGCAGCAGGGAGGCGAGGGCCGTCGTCGTTGTCAGGCTGTGGGCGGACAGCAGCTCGGCGGCCCAGCGCCAGTCATCGTCGGATTTGCGGTCCACGTGCGGCAGCAGCGTCTGCCACACCTCACGAATTCGGTCCGGTGACAGCTCCACGCCTCCCTCGCCCTCCGGATCCCAGAACCCCGTGACCTTCTGATACCGCGAATGAAGATCCGCAAATGTTGATTCGACGCTCTCCAGCATGGCCGCCGTGGCGGTGAACTGCCGGTCGAAATAGGGGCTCCACGCCTTCGGGTTGAACGACTTGAACCGGATGTCATGCTCAATCTCGGACCAGGCATGGGCCAGGACCGTACGGATCTGCGTCTCGAACAGGTAGCTGCCGGAATCGGAACCAAGCAGCTGCTGGTAGGCGCGGACGGCGTCGTTCTGGATGGTCCGCAGGATCAGGTGTCGACTGGAGTAACCGTAGGTACCCGACTCAATGGATCCGATGTCCTTTTCACGGTCACCGCGGCAGTCGAACTCGTGCCGCTGGCGCTTGACGAGGTTGGCGGCGATGTCCACCTCATGGGGCAGCGTGGTGATGACGCGGACGCCGACGAGGTCCGTCAGGTTCCGCAGCGGGTCCGGGAAAACCAGGCTGGGCGGCCCGTCACTATCCACCAGCATCCGCGAAGCCTTGTCCCGGAACGACTCGACGCTCTTGGTGCGCGCCGTGACGAACAGCGGCCGGAGGTCCGTGCCGGTGAAGATGCCCTCGATTCTTTCCCGGGCATCCGCCGCAACAGCCTCAAGCGCAGGCCGGACACGCTGATACTCCCGAACGCTCTCCTCGACGGCCGGCCGCAGCCGCTCGTCCAACTCATCCCATGCACTCACCAACCCATCTAAACACCCGCCGCGGACACCGGCTACGCTGTCGAGGATGATCGGCCTCCCGCGACGCGCAGTCCTCGGCGCGGCACTGCTGGGCGCGACCGCCGTCGCGGGTTGCGATTCCGGGCGCTCAGCGGGTTCAGGAGAGGACAGCAAGGAAGCCATGGCACCCAAGCGCTACACGTATGGCACAGACCCCAGCCAGTTCGCCGAGCTTTACCTGCCGGCCGGGCAGACACGGGACGGCGTCGTCGTCATTATCCACGGCGGGTTCTGGCGCAGCCGGTACACGCTGGACCTCGGCGCCCCGCTCGCCGAAGACCTCAGCTCGCGCGGCTTCGCCTGCTGGAACCTCGAGTACCGGCGCGTGGGTAACGGCGGTGGCTGGCCGCAGACCTTCGAGGATGTCGCCGCCGGCATCGACCTGCTCGCTGCCGCGGCACAGGAGCACACCCTCAACACCAGCACGACGACGGCGCTCGGCCACTCCGCGGGAGGCCACCTTGCGGTGTGGGCGGCCGGGCGGTCGTCGCTGCCGGGGGACGCACCGGGAGGCGGCGTGCCGGCGGTGCCGATCACCGGCGTCGTCAGTCAGTCCGGGGTGTTGAACCTGCAGCGGGCCCACGAGGAGAAGCTGGGCAACGGAGCCGTGCGGGATTTTCTTGGTGAACCGGACGGAGAGAAGTACCGCCTGGCGGATCCGATGACGGCACTTCCGCTTCCGGTGCCGGTGCTTGCCCTTCACGGGGAGGAGGACACCACTGTTCCGCTCAGCCAGTCACAGTCGTACGTCGAGGCCGCGCAGGCAGTTGGGGCGCGGGCGGAACTCGAGCAGATCCCCGGAGACCATTACGCGATGATCACCCCGGGCTCGGATGCGTGGGCGCGCGTTACGGCCGCCGTTGAACGTCTCACATAGCCGTGTTAATGGGGATTTCACGGAAGTGTGAAATCCTGCACCAATGAGCGAGCGATCCCGCTTCCATCGGGTAGCCCACCGCACCGGCCTCGAAATCATCGGCTGGACCCTTGTCGTGCTCGGAATCGCCGCTTTGGTGCTGCCAGGACCGGGCCTGTTGATGCTGGTCGGCGGCCTGGCAGTCCTGTCGCAGCAGTATGTCTGGGCTGAGCGTAAGCTGCACCCGGTCAAGAAACAGGCCTTTAAGGCGGCCAGGATCGGTGTGAAAACCTGGCCCCGGATAGCCGTCAGTGCGCTGGGAGCCCTGGGGTTCATGAGCCTCGGGATAATCTGGATGCTTCAGCCGCCCATACCCGATTGGTGGCCATTCAACGGAGACTTGTGGTTGTTCGGCGGGTGGGGCACAGGGCTGAGTCTCGTGTTGTCCGCCATCATTGCGCTGACGCTGCTCGGCTACAGCATCCACCGCTTCCGGTAACACACTTCAACCCGTCCCCGGTGGCGCAAAATGCTAGGTTGAGACGTGCTCACAGTAATCGGCGAAGCCCTTATCGACGAAGTCATCAGCGACACCGCCCCACCGCGTGCCCACGTCGGAGGGAGCCCACTCAACGTAGCCGTGGGGTTGTCCCGGCTCGGCCACCCAACCCAGTTCCTCGGCCGGTTCGGGGACGACGAATTCGGCCGCCGGATACATCAGCACCTCTCCGACAATTCCGTCCTTGCACCGCTGCCGCCGGACCCCCACCCGACCAGCGTGGCATCAGCGAGGCTCGACCCCGTTGGGGGAGCCAATTACACCTTCAAACTAACGTGGGAATTGCCGGACCTGACCGCCCGGAATGAAATTTTCAACGGAACCACCCTTGTACACACGGGGTCCATTGCCTCCATGCTGGCTCCCGGCGCGCATGATGTCCTGACCGCTATCCAGTACGCTCGGCCCTTCGCAACGGTCACCTATGACCCGAACTGCCGGCCGAGCATCGTCAAGGACGCAACCTACGCCCGGGAGCAGGCGGAGAAGTTCGTCGCCCTGGCGGATGTGGTCAAAGCTTCCGATGAGGATCTCGAGTGGTTGTATCCGGGACAGGACCACCGCGAATCGGCGCGCCGGTGGCTGGGGCTCGGCCCCGCCGTCGTCGTGGTCACGCGCGGTTCCAAAGGTCCGTGGGCGGTTGTTGACCGCGGGGAGTGTGAGGTTTCGGCGGCGGCGACATCCGTGGTGGACACGGTAGGCGCCGGTGACTCCTTCATGGCGGCGCTGCTCAGCGCTATCGTGGACCGGGAGTTGGATGGGGCCCAGCGACGGAATGAGCTGCGCGAGCTGTCCGTTGAGCAGATGCGAGGCGTCCTTGCGTTCGCCGCTGCGGCTGCGGCAGTGACGGTGTCACGCGCGGGTGCCAACCCGCCCACGAGAGATGAACTGAGAGCACAAGGAGTGTACGCATGACCCGCGATCCTTACGCAGATCTTCCCGACGTTCCGTCGTTCGAGCTTACGAGCAGCGACATAGCGCACAACCAGCCCCTGGACATCAAGCATGCGTCGGGGCGCATGGGCGCCGGCGGTCAGGACATCTCACCGCAACTGAGCTGGAGCGGGTTTCCGGAGGAAACCAAGAGCTTCGCCGTCACGGTCTATGATCCGCATGCGCCGACGGCCAGCGGCTTCTGGCACTGGGCCGTATCCAACATTCCTGTCAGCACCACATCCCTGCCCTCCGGTGCCGGCACAGAGGACGGCGCTGCGCTGCCTGTGGGGGCTGTCCAGTTGAAGAACGACGCCGGCTTCCCCGGCTTTGTGGGCGCGGCACCTCCGCCCGGGCATGGTCCGCACCACTATCACGTAGTCGTTCACGCGGTCGACATTGAACAGCTCGATGTGCCCGCCGAGGCCTCGAATGCCTACCTCGGCTTCAATCTTTTCTCCCACACCCTCGGACGCGCGCGTATCGTGGGCACCTACGAGCACTAGGATCGCCAAGGCCCTCGGGAGGAACGTCATGTTGATTCTGTTTGGATTCAAGACCGCTGTGAAGGAACTTTTCCGCCGGCAGGGTGTCTGTCCGAACTGCGGCCAGAACGCGTCCCAGCGCGTTGATGAGCGCGCCTCGAAGTTCACCGTCTTCTTCATCCCGGTCTTCACTACCAGCCGTCGTTACTCGCGGACCTGCGCGTACTGCGGCATCACCTCAGAGGTATCCAGGGGCGAGAAGAACGCTCTGGCTTCATCCGGCGCGCGCTGACCCGGTGCCGCTTGGGTAGGCTGGATACCTACCCAAGCAAGGAGTTTGCGCATGCGTTTGGTCGCCAGCGACATGGACGGCACCATCATCGGGCACGACGGGCGGATTTCTGACCGGACAGTGCGTGCGTTTGAGGCATGTCTGGCTGCCGGCATCGAGGTGGTGTTCGTGACCGGACGTCCGCCGCGCTGGCTCAAGCCCCTACGGGACCTCGGCTTCAAGGGAACTGTCATCTGCTCCAACGGCGCGCTGACCTACGACCTCGGCCGGGAGGAAGTCGTCGCGTCGCACCTGCTTGACGATCAGAGCATCTTCGAAGCCCAGGACATCATCCGGAAGCTCTACCCGGCAGTACGGTTCGCCGCCGAAACCGTGGACAACTTCCTGATCGAGCCCGGTTTCGCGGAGCCAGGGTCCGTTGAGCTGCTCGGTGCCGCTGAGCCGCGGCCACTGCGTGAGTCCCTCAGCGGCTCCGGTGTGATCAAGTTCCTGGCCCGTGAGCGGGACATCACTCCGGATGAGTTCCTGCACGGGGTGGCGCCCGCCGTTGAACACCTCGTCGCCACAACGCACTCGGCGCCGAGCGTGCCCCTCCTGGAGATGAGTTTGCCGGGAATCAACAAGTCCGTCACGCTCGCCAAGTATGCTGCCGAACTGGGCGTCGACCAGGCGGACGTCATCGCCTTCGGTGACATGCCCAATGACATCCAGATGCTTGGGTGGGCGGGCCACGGCTACGCCATGTCTTCCGGCCACCCCGATGCACTCGCCGCGGCAAATCTTCGCGCACCCGCGTTCGATGACGACGGCGTGGCGCAGGTCCTTGAGGAACGGCTCGCTGCGCTGAAGTCGGCCTGAATCTCCGTGGGCAAGCCGTACCTGGAGAATGCAGGCCCTATTGCCTTCTCACATCGCGGCTTTTCACTGGACGGCCGGGAGAACACCCTGTCCGCCATGGAGGCGGCCCTGGAGCTAGGCTTTCGTTATCTGGAGATAGACGTGAGGGCCACCCGTGACGGCGTCGTCATGGTCTTCCACGACGAGCGCCTTGAGCGCGTCACCGACGGCGCCGGCCGGCTCGCTGACCACTCCCTGGCGGAACTGGACTCCGTGCGAGTTCGCGGGAATGAGCGCATTCCCACCCTTGCCGAGGTACTTGAGCGGTGGCCGTATGCGCGGTTGAACGTGGATATCAAGGACGGTTCCTCCGTGCAGCCGTTTGTTGATGTGATTGAGGCGGCCGGAGCTCATGACCGGGTGCTGGTTGCCTCGTTTTCCGACCGCCGTCGTCTGCGGGTACTGAAGCGGCTGAGCCGGCCGACGGCGTCGTCCGCTGGTATGGCCGTGAACGCGGTGATCAAGGTGCTGTCCGTGCCCGGCCTCATCCGCTGGGTAGCTCGGGTGGCCCGTGTCGACTGCCTGCAGGTTCCGCGGTACTACCGCGGACTTCCGGTGGTGACCAGCGGCTTCATCAGGCGATGCAAGGCTGCGGGGATTCCGGTTCACGTGTGGACGATCAATGAGCGGTCCGTGATGGAAACCCTGTTGGAACAGGGCGTGGGTGGTCTGGTGTCCGATCGTGCGGACACACTGGCTGCCGTGATGCGCGCGCTGGGGCACTGGCCAGCCGATTGTTAGTGCACTAACGTTTGCCGTTATGCTTTGCGGTGGGTGATTTGATGACCATCGCGGGAGGCTTGGAAAAATGACGGGCAAAAAACCGTTGTCACATCGGTTTATGAGCGCCACGGGTAAACTGCGGATGTTCTTCGGACCCGCAGACCAGGGCGGATTGGACGGACCGATCAAGTACGCCGACGGTGCCGCTCATCAACAGCGCCAGCAGGAACTGAAGCAGTGGGATGTTGTCCGAAACGCTGATGGCTCCACGTATTTGGTGAAGCGCGATGGAGGGCGGGAGTGACGGCCTCTCGGGAGCTTCTCGGGGAGGCTTCCCAGGAAATTTCTGAGGGGGAGGACCTGCTCCTTGAACGGCAGTTGTGCTTCGCCCTGTCAGTGGCCTCACGGAGCGTTATCGGCGCTTACCGGCCGGTGCTGGAGCAGCTCAACCTCACCCATCCGCAATATCTCGTGATGCTCGCCCTGTGGGAGAACAGTCCCCGGACTGTCCGTGAGCTCAGCGACACGCTCGCCATGGAGCCGGCTACTCTCTCGCCGATGCTCAAGCGGCTCGAAGCCAGCGGTCTGGTTACCCGCGAACGGGTCGTCGGCAATGAGCGTGCACTCGCCGTCGGCCTCACCGCTGAGGGAGGCGCACTGCGCAAACGAGCGCTGTCTGTACCGGGGACCATGTTGGCGAAGCTGGGCCTCTCCCGCGAGCAGGCGGAGGAGCTTAACCTGATGATGCGTGAAGTGATTGCCGCTGCGCAGCGCGCCTGAGGGTGCTAGAGAACCGGTTGCGTGACCGTCTGCAGGTATCCGAGGGCGTGTGGGCCGTACTCGCGCATGGACTGGTCATCGGCGTGTATCAGCAGACGCAGCCAGGAGGCGTACCTGTTGAGGCGGCCGAGCTGTAGTGCCGGTTCCAGGGCCTCGCGGAGCCGGGGCAGCGGTGCGTAGCCCGTCCACCGCTCAAGGTAGGCGGTGAGCACCCTTCGGATGCGGGCGTCCTCAGGGCCTGCATCCCAGTTCTCCATCATGACGCCGAGCGGAACGTAGAGAGAGCTGAACGGATGGGCCCAGTAGGAGTCACCGAAGTCGAAGAACCGCAACGGGTCCGTACTCGAACCCGGTATGAAGGCGTTGTTCGGGTGGAGGTCGTTGTGCTCGAGGGACAGCGGCACGCCGAGGGCATTCAGCTGCGCGGCTGCGTTCTCGATCGCGGGCACGCCGCCGTAGATCCCGTCCGCCTGCTCGGCATTGAGGTGCAGCGGGTGCTCCTCCGGCAGGCCCGTATGGAGGAGGAGCTGGTTGCTGACGAAGTTGCCCGCGATGCCGGGCTTCAGAGATGCCAGCCCCGCCTCCATCAGCTTCTTGCCGTGCGGAGCTACTTGCTGTTGCAGCTCAGCGAAATCAGTCACCACCCGGGCCCACAGGGCGTAATCCGTTGACTTGAGTGTGGCGAGGGTGGCTCCGTGATCCGGCGAGATCATCCAGCCCCTGGTCGGCTCGATGGCCAGCGGCGGAACGACATACTCCGGGGCGATCCCGGCCAGAGCCGCCACGATCGACGCCTCCTGGAACTGCCCCGGGTTGTTCTCCTTGAACCAGAGCCGTCCGTGGTCTGTGGGAACGGTGAGCTGTACCGACCAGAACCGGATCCTCGGCTCACTCACAGGTCCCGTCTGCTCAATGTTGACAGTCCCCAGGACCTGCGAGACCCAGGATTGCACCTGCGATTGCCAGGCAGGGCTTTTCCATAGTTCGGTGGGATGAAGGGCGGGGGAGGTCACCGGATCATTCTGTCACCGTCATCTTGCGCGTTCCGGATTGCCCAACTCTCGGCCTGTTGTGTCTGGCTTTGTGCCGGGTAGCGGCTGTCCGTGCTGGTCCCAGAGCGGTAACCTCCCGTAGAGCCCGTGCAAACCGGCACGCGTTATGGCCCTGTAGTGATCTTTTCAGCCGCAGGGCTTCCACGTCTTGCCACCGGGCGCGTAGCAGCGTGGTCCGTTATAACCGGGATACGGGTTTTGTTCAGCGGGCGGGACCGGCGCCGGCGCTGGTGGCACGTACGGAGCGGGCGCTGGAGCTGGAGGTACGTAGGGCGCCGGGGCGGGAAGATTCCGTATTCTCTCTGCTTCAGCCCTGGCTGCTGCTTCAGCGGCCAGTCTTGCCGCCTCCGCTTGTGCGGCCGCTTCGGCGGCGACCCGGCGTGCTTCTGCTTCTGCTTCAGCTGCCACACGCTCCGCTTCACGCTTCGCTGCTTCATTCTCAGCTTTTCGCTCCGCCGCTTCTTTCAAGGCTTCATCCTCCGCGGCCTTGAGGCGCGATGCATCCTGTTTCACCTTGTCCAGCGCTCCGCGACCAATGTCGATGGACGTCATGAGTCTGGCAGCGAGGGAAGAGGTTGCCGCCGTCCCCAGGGCGGCCCAGCGAACCGAGTCTTCCCCTGCCTCCAGTGACGCATGCAGCGCTTCGGCCGTTGCCAGAGCTGCAGCAATTGCGGCTGCGCTTGCGGCCGCACCAGCAGAAGTTGAGGCGACTGGTTGTTCGAGAGCGGCCGTCACCGAGTCAACCGTCGCAGCCACCTCTGCGGGGAGTGTGCATTCAGCCTCAGCGCTGAATACCCCCAGTTCTGCTTCCTGTGCTTTGCTTTGAGCGGCTTTGACAGTGTCGTGGTACTTTTTGTTCGGCTCGAAGATGACTGCCGACCCCAGGCCTTGGCGGGCGATCTCGGCGTTGACCAGCGTCCGGTCCTCCAAAAATACGGCAGCAAGTGTTCGGCCGTATTGATCTTCCCGCTCGATGTCGAAATCCAGCCCCACTTCGGTGCCTGGCGGAAGCGTGTCCTCAAGGAAGGCGGTCGCCTCCGGCCCGAAGCACTCTATCGCCTCGTCAGGGTGCTTGGTTTCCGGGGTGTCGATGTTGAGCAGGCGGACAGTGGTCTGGACGTCTGCAATGCTCACGACCAACGTATCGCCGTCGACAACGCGCACTACGCGACCAGTAGTCGCATCTGCAGATGGGCTACACGCTGTGACGGACAACGCGCCGATGGCAGCAGCGATTGCACACCATTTCTTGCCAACCGGTGTGAACACGGTTCCCCCAATAGTTCAAGTTTCAAGTACGAGTTTCCTCGATCATACGGGCAGTCGCGAGCCGTTGGATCCTTCGGGACCTCACTCTGCCAGGGCAGCGTCGACCGCAGCCCGCGCGTGGATCGACGTCGTTGGGTAGAGGGGGATGTCCGCATCTGACTGCGAGATCAACAGTTCTATTTCCGTACAGCCGAGGATGACGCCCCCGGCGCCGCGGGATGCAAGTTCGGCGATGATGTGCCGGTGTTCCTTCCGAGAATCGTCCGAGACGGTACCGATGCACAGTTCTTCGTAGATGATCCGGTGAACCGTGGCGCGGTCTTCGGCATTCGGGATAAGCACCTTCAGCCCGTGGGCGGACAGTCCGTCGCGGTAGAAGTCCTGCTCCATAGTGAAAGCCGTCCCGAGCAGGCCCACGGTCGTCGTACCGGCCGCCGTTACCGCGGCGGCCGTCGCGTCGATGAGGTTGATGAAGGGGATGGTCACGGACCGCTCGATTGCGGGCGCTACCTTATGCATGGTGTTGGTGCACAATGCATGGTGTTGGTGCACAGCACGAGAAGCTCGGCGCCGCCGCGTTCAAGTTCGACGGCGGCGGAAGCCAGCGCGGCACCAGCCTCCTCCCAGTCCCCTCGTGTCTGTAATTCCTCGATCGATGCGAAGTCGATCGACCTGAGCAGACAGTCCGCTGAGTGGAGGCCACCGAGGCGGTCCCTGACCATCCCATTGACCAGGCGGTAGTACGCGGCTGTGCTCTCCCAGCTCATACCTCCCAGCATTCCAATGCGCAACATGGCCCCATCATGGCAGTCTCCCGGAGCGGTGTCAGTCCCCACTCACACAAACGGCCCACCTCCCGCGAGGGAGATGGGCCGGCTGCCTGGAACGCGAGTTGCTAGTTAGCGTCCATCACGGATGCCGTCGACGTCATCCGTGTCGATCTGCTCCTTGCGGACTTCCTCGGTGACGGTCTGCTGCTCGGTGACGGTTTCCTTGTCCAGGCGGACCCGCTCGACCGGCACAGTTTCCTTGTCCACGACTGCGCGCTCCTCATGGAGGACGACCTCGTGCTCTTCCTCGCTGATGTCGGGGCCGGCGAGGGCTTCATCCCGGTTGGCGTCGGTGATCGGTTCACGCTCAATGCGGACCTCTTCGCGCTGGACCGGGACCGTCTTGGTGACATTCTCCGTGACGACGAACTTGCGCAGCCGGGCGCGGCCGGCTTCACGGCGTTCGGTGCCCACGCGGAGCTGCTCTTCCGAGCGGGTCATTGAATCGTCCGTGGTCGGGCCGGAGGTGTCATGGCCGACCGTGGCGCGGTCCGAGTCATAGTCACCGGTGGTTCCGGTGCTGTAGTCGGCCGTGTCGGCGTCGTAGGTCCCGGTCGAAAGACCGTAGTAGCGGTAAAGCTCCGCCTCTTCCTGCTCGCTCAAGTGACCGTCAGGAGCAACGTTGGGAGCGTCCTTGATCTTGGCCTTGGAGTATCCGACGCGGACGTCGTTGCCCTCAAGTGTTGCGCCTTCGAGCGGTGCGAAGGACTCGCTGGAACCGAAGAGCCCGGTGTTGACGGTGACCCAGCTGGGGTTGCCGGTGTGATCGTCGACGTAGATCTGGCCGACGGAGCCGACCTTGTCGCCGTCGTTATCGATGACCTTGCCGCCGGATTCGAGGATCTGGGAAATGTTGTCCTGGGAAATCATGGTGTTCTCCTTTATCAGTTGTGGTGCATTTCGTACTGGATGGGAGTGCTTGGGTCAGACGCGGTGTGCGCCGGATTCGGTTGAATCGGTCCTGGCTTTCGCCTGCTCAGCCACACCCTTGAGCTGCTGTGATGCAGACGGTGAATTTTGCGCTTCGGCCTTGACCCGGGGAGCTTCCTCTTCAGCTTTATTGAGGTAGGTCTCCCAGCGCTGGGACATGGGCTTGATCAGCCCGCCGCCAACACCGACGATGATGACTCCGACGATCGCTGAGAGCACGGCAATCAGGATCGGGGTGGTCACCGTAGTGGCGATTTCCACCTGGTTCAGGGCTGCGATGATGCCGATGCCGAGGATGAAGATGCTCGCGATGTTGGCGAGGATCTTGCCGTAGGAAAGTCCGCCCAGGGCGTTCTGGATCAGGCTCTTGACCGCAGCGGCGATTGCTGCGGCGATGATCACGATGATGATCGCGACGATGATCTTCGGCAGGAAGGCGATGATGCCGCGCAGGAGGTCGCTGACCGGGTTAGGTCCAAAGACTCCGAAGGCGAACTGCAGCACGAAGAGGACGAGGGTGTAGTAGAGGATCTTCGCGATGATGTCGCTCGCATCGAGAGATGACTTCGCCAACGCCTTCTTCACTCCGCCGCGCTCTACGGCCCGATCGAAGCCAACCCGCTCCAGAAGCTTGGACAGCGCCTTCGAGATTGCTTTCGCGATGATCACGCCGACAATCAGGATGACCAAAAACAGCAGCAACTTCGGAATGAATTCGACGACGGTGGCTAGGCCACTTCTGAGGGTTTCTTCCATCTATGCCTCCGACCGATGAGCTTTAGCGAGCGTTGTGCTCCTCGCCGAGTTGGTGTGCACTCACCTTAACCACAAATCCACTCAAATAGGAAGCATGCTTATTACTAGGGTGCCGTCATAGATGATTGGTTTACACGCTGCGCCGGTAGTGCTCGAATGGATACGAGCGGTCATGGTCCGGTTCAGCAGCTAGCCGGTTATGTTGCTCATCACCGGAACAGGTGTTGCTGCCGGCTACCTGCGTGCGAAAGGCATGGGGGAACCCCGCGACGCTGATTGCGCATCTGTAAGGGTGCGGAGCCGCGGCGATATGGTGTTCCGACCGGAGCCGGCGGCCAGATCGAGTAGTGTGCCAACACATGTTCTGGCCGTCGGTTCTCTCGCCTCAAGAGGCCTTGGTCACCGGTGGTTCGGCGCAGACAGCGTGGAGGATGGGTACTTGAATCACCCGAGCTTCGATGGGCGGCTTCCGTGGTCTTCGGCCTCAAGCTCATCGGGGCCGGCCACGTGCTCGCTGCCGCGAAGCCGCGCGATTCCGCTCATTCCGTGGAAAATTATGAGCGCCGCAGCCGTGCCCAGGGCAATCCCCTCGAAGGTCAGGGCGCCAACGGTCCAGGTGAAGTTTGCAATGCCCACCACGAGGGCGACGCCCGCTGTCGAGAGGTTGATCGGGTTGGAAAAATCGACCTTGTTCTGCACCCAGATACGCACCCCGAGGATGCCGATCATGCCATAGAGAACGACGCCGGCACCGCCCAGTACCCCTGCGGGAACCGTAGCGATCAGTGCACCAAACTTCGGGAAGAGGCTGAGGAGAACAGCGATTACGGCGGCCACCCAGTAGGCAGCGGTCGAGTAAACCCTGGAGGCGGCCATAACGCCGATGTTCTCGGCATAGGTCGTTGTACCGGAGCCTCCGCCAGAACCTGCAAGGACGGTGGCCAGGCCGTCAGCCATGAGAGCGCGCCCTGTGACGGGGTCGAGGTCCCGGTTAGTGATGGCAGCAACTGACTTCACATGGCCGATGTTTTCGGCCACCAACACGAGAACCACCGGCACGAACAAGCCCACGACGGAAAGATGAAACACCGGCGCCATGAACGGCGGCAGTCCGAACCAGGCGGCGTCGTTGATGGCGGTGAAGTCCACCTCGCCCCGCAGCACTGCCACGAGGTATCCGACGAGGACGCCGATAAGGATGGAGAGGCGTCCCAGGATCCCCTTGAAGAGCACCGTGGCCAGCAGGATCGACACCACGGTAACGAGCGCAGTCAGGGGAGCCTGTTCGAAGCTAGTTCTAGCGGTCGGGGCGAGGTTCAGGCCGATCAGGGCAACGATCGCACCGGTGACGATCGGCGGCATCAAGACCTGGATCCACCGCGCGCCTGCCGAGTGCACCACCAGACCGATCAGCGCCAGCACGGCGCCGGCCATGACAACGCCACCCAGTGCCCCCGCAGGGCCGTGCTGGCTTTGCGCAGCGGCAATCGGCGCGATGAACGCGAAGCTTGATCCCAGGTAACTGGGCACCCGACCCGCCGTGATGATGAGGAAGAGCATGGTGCCGAGCCCGGAGAAAAGCAGGGTGGTGGACGGCGGGAAGCCGGTCAGCAGCGGGACGAGGAACGTGGCGCCGAACATCGCAACCACGTGCTGTGCACCAATGCCCACGGTACGGGGCCAGCTCAGCCTCTCATCCGGTGCCACGAAGCGCCCCGGCCGGACGTTCCGCCCGTCTCCGTGCAGCGTCCAGTTCGTTCCGATTCTGCTCATGGCGGGGCCTTCCAGAGATGGTGGGATCTCCGGAAATCTTACCCTGCACTTTTTGTCGCCAATCTGCTGCTAAACGCCGCTGAGACAGCAGATAGGCGACAAAAACTTCGGCGGACTAGGCGATGACTCCGTCCACCAGAGCTTTTGCTTCTTCCTGCACACGCTTGAGGTGCTCCGCACCGAGGAACGATTCGGCGTAGATCTTGTAGACGTCCTCGGTTCCGGATGGGCGTGCGGCGAACCACGCGTTCTCGGTGGTGACCTTGAGGCCGCCGATCGGTGCACCGTTGCCGGGCGCTTCCGTCAGGCGCGCGGTGATATCTTCGCCCGCCAGCGTGGTGGCTGTGACGTCCGACGGCGACAGCTTGCCGAGCGCGGATTTCTGCTCCCGGGTGGCAGCGGCGTCGATACGCGCGTAGACCGGAGCTCCGAAGCGCTGGGTGAGACCCTCGTAATGCTGGGATGGTGTGCGTCCCGAGACGGCGGTGATCTCGGACGCGAGGAGCGCGAGGAGAATGCCGTCCTTGTCGGTGCTCCAGGCGGATCCGTCGTGCCGGAGGAAGGACGCCCCGGCAGATTCTTCTCCGCCGAACGCAACCTGCCCGGACATGAGCCCTGGTACGAACCACTTGAAGCCGACGGGAACTTCTTCGAGCACCCGGCCAAGGTCCGTCGCCACCCGGTCAATGATCGACGACGACACGAGGGTCTTGCCGACCATCGCGTCCGAGCGCCACTGCGGACGGTTCCGGTAGAGGTAATCGATTGCGACGGCGAGATAGTGATTGGGATTCATCAGGCCGGCATCCGGGGTGACGATGCCGTGCCGGTCGGCGTCGGCGTCGTTGCCTGTGGAGATGTCGTAGTCACCCGCGCGCGAAATCAGCGACGCCATGGCGTGCGGTGAAGAGCAGTCCATGCGGATCTTCTCGTCCCAGTCCAGCGTCATGAACGCCCACTGCGGATCGACGGCGGGGTTGACGACGGTGAGGTCGAGGTTGTGCCGCTCCCCGATCGCACCCCAGTAATCAACTGACGCCCCGCCCATCGGGTCAGCGCCGATACGCACGCCGGCGCTCCGGATGGCCTCGAGGTTCAGCACGTTGGGGAGGTCCTCGACGTAGTGCTGAAGGAAGTCGTAGGCGCTGATGGAATCGGCCTGTTGCGCCTGGGCAGTGGGGATTCTTTTGACGTCGCGGAGGTCGTTCTCAAGCAGTTCGTTGGCGCGGGCGGCGATCCAGTTGGTGGCGTCAGAGTCCGCAGGACCACCGTGGGGAGGGTTGTATTTGAAGCCGCCGTCAGCAGGGGGATTGTGCGACGGCGTGATGACAATGCCGTCCGACTGGTCCGTTCGTGACCCGTTGTAGGCCAGGATGGCGTGCGAGAGTGCCGGAGTGGGCGTGTAGGCACCGCGGGCGTCAATCCGCACCGCCACGTTGTTCGCCGCGAGTACTTCAAGGGCGGTGTTCTGTGCGGGTTCGGACAGGGCATGCGTGTCCTTGCCCATGAAGAGCGGTCCGGTGATGCCCTGACCGGCCCGATACTCGACGATCGCCTGCGTGATCGCGGCGATGTGCCCCTCGTTGAAGGACGACTTCAGCGACGATCCGCGATGACCGGAAGTGCCGAAAGCCACTCGCTGCGCCGGGTCCGACAGGTCGGGTTTGGAATCGAAATACGCGTCCAGAAGGGCGCTTACATCAACAAGGTCGCTGGATTGGGCAACGGTGCCTGCTCGATTAGCCATGGGTCCAGCATGCCATCACGTCCGACAAGTCAGCAGAAATGACTGGAAATTTCGCCGAACCGAGCAATTTCTGTTGACTGAATCGGGATACGACGGCTCAAAGTTCGTTCCATGATGCACATAATGCAGAGATGGCAGGCGAAGCAGGCGACGATCCTTCCGGCCACCCGGTCCCTACGCTTTGGCGGTTTCTGGACGAGCTCCTGCTGCAGGCGAATGAACCGGTGTCGTGGTCCGGGCCTCGTTGGTGGTGGGCCGGGCCACTGGATGTGGAGGGACTCGCGCTCGCCTCCATGCAGGCGGTCGCCACGGCCCTTGCCTATGGTTCATCGTCCAACGGGCGCCGGCACGAAGTTTCGTTCACGTCATCGGGGGTCAGTGCCTGGTTCGATTCCTTTACTCACCTCCGAATAGCAGGTTCACCGATCCAGGGGTTCGGGCCGCTGTCCGGGTTCCGCCGGGCTGCCGACGGGTGGGTTCGCATCCACGGGAACTATCCGCACCATGAGCGTGCACTTCTGGACGCGCTCGGTCTGGTCGCAGCCGCTGATGTCGACGCCGCCTTGCGGGAGCTACCGGCCGGCGTCATAGAGGACGCCGTCACCGCTCGAGGGGGACTGGCCTCGGCTGTCAGGACGCCACAGGAGTGGAGTGCGACCCCGGCCGGGCAAGCCGTTGCCGGCGAGCCGTGGGTGGAACTCTCGGTCGCGGCCAGCCCTGAAGTGCCGCGCGGTGTACGGGCTGGGATCTTCGGTGGTGACGGAGGGCTGATGGAAGGCCTTCGCGTCCTGGACCTCACGCGAGTTATCGCCGGTCCCTCAGCGAGCCGACTCCTCGGTGCACTGGGTGCGGACGTTCTGCGGGTGGACCCGCCGGCGTTCCCCGAATTGGAACACCAGCACGTGGAGACCGGCTTCGCCAAGCGAAGTGCCGTGGCCGACCTGAATAACCCGGAGGCCCTCGCACGCTTGCGGGCCCTCTTGCCCGCGACGGACATAGTGCTTAGCGCGTACCGCGGTGGGGCGCTGGCCCGGTACGGGTTGGATGTCGCAGCGTTACGGCAGGACTTCCGCGGGCTCGCTGTTGTTTCCCTCGATGCCTGGGGAGAACACGGGCCGTGGTCTGACCGGAGAGGATTCGACAGCATCGTTCAAGCCGCAACCGGCATCGCCCACGTCTACGGGACCGGCTCCGGGCCGGAATTCAAGCCGGGAGCCCTCCCGGTTCAGGCGCTCGATTACGCAACCGGGCTCGGGATGGCGGCCGCCGCCGTCGCACTTGTCTCTGCCCGCCGTCGAGGGCTGTGCGGTTCCGCGCATCTTTCTTTGGCGCACACGGCAGCTGAACTGCTACAGATCCCGACGCCGGACAATGCGCAGTCGGTGGAGCTGGAGCCGATGCTGCGGCGGGCAGCCAGTGATTATGGCGAGCTGGTCTACGTTCCACCACCGCTGGTGGTCAACGGAAGGCAGCTTGAGTACCCGCACCCTCCCCAGCGCTACGGGGGAGCTGCTCTTCATTGGCTCTAGTCAGGTGATCACGGAACTGTGAGGACGACGGGCCCTGCCTCACCGGGCCCGCCGCACTCCTTGGATCCGCCGACGCGACGCCATTCCAGCGCGAACTCATCCTCGGTGAGGACCTCACCAGCCGTATCGAGAGCCCGCACCGTAACGTTCTCCGGAGCCGTCATGCCGACGTCGATTCTCCAGCGGTCACTCTCTATGCGGGTTGAAAGGAAGGGCCCGATTGTTCGCCCGGTGGCGTCCGGAGCAGCACCCGGGGAACCGCCTTGTTCCCCGCCGTCCCACCTTTTGCATCAGGGGTAAGGGAGCCAGCTGGAGGAGTGGGCCCTTTCACGGGTTGCGGTGCCGGACTCGAACAGACGCCGTCAACACAAGCCTGCACTTGCCCAACACGGGAGTGGTTTCCCTTTAGCTCGACGAGCAACGTGTTCGACTAGCCGATCGCCGGGCATGCAATGTGTGCACTGCATGCCGCTATGGCCAGGGTGAACGCAAGTGCCAGGACGAGTCCGTATTTCCCCACAGGCCCAGTGTGGCACCGCCCCGCCCTAGTGCACACGCCTGGCGGGCGGTACGTTTGAAAAACCCGTCAACGAAAGGTTGTGTCATGAGCGATAACCCCACCAGCGACGAAATCGACGAAGCAGACGACGAAAAATTGGAGCGGGACGCGGATGAGGCTGCCGACGCTCTGGATGAATCCGGTTACGGCGGGCCCGGGCCGGAGAACGAAACCGGCAAGAGCGAAGACGGCTCCTAGGCCCAGCACAAGCCAAACGACGACGGCGCTCCCCGAAAGAACCGCGCCGTCGTCGTTCCTGAAAAAAGGGTGCGCTCAAGCAGTTAGGTTCGTCGGCTTTGCCCGAGGTGGTCTTCGAGCTGGGCCGAAACGGTGAGAAGTTCTGCTTCAGCGCTGGGCCGGCCGATGAGCTGAATGCTCATGGAGAGTCCGCTGGCCGTGGTGAATACGGGTACCGAGATGGCGGGCAGGCCACACACGTTAACCATGGACGTGTACGGGGAGTACTGGCACTGGCGCATGTAGTCGATGTCCGCATCGGCGTCTGTGTACCAGCCGATCGGGCGGGGCGTCATGCCGAGCGCGGGCGTCACGATGAGATCAAACGCGGAGTACTGCTGGATCGTGTCCTGTTCGAATTGCCGGAGGATGTCGACGGCGGTCGCCAGATCGGTTGCCGACTTGCGTTGCGCGCGGCGCCGCAGGGTGCGGGCCAGCGTGGTGAGGTCCCCTTCCCGGGCGGACGGAATGCGCGCGACGGCAAGCCCGGCCGTCCACACCGACTGAAAAGCCTCGTGGTACCGCGGGTCGTATCGGAGGTCCGCCTCGACGACGTCGTGCCCCACCGCGCTGAGCGCCCGGATGCCCGCCTCGAAGCTCAGCTTCGCGTCGTCGTCGAGTTCGATGGGAAAAGCTTCAGCGAAGGGAGAAACGGTGCTCACGCCGATCCTGAACCGTCCTTCCGCCCGGACTGCCGCGTCAAGGAAGGTGCCGTGTGCGGCCGCGCTGGTTGCGTGGTAATTCGGTTCGTCCACCATGGCGTCGAGCAGCAGGGCGGCGTCCGCCGTCGTCCGTGCAAGCGGCCCGGCCACCACAAACTGGCCGAGGTCGCTCTGTCCCGAACCGGAGGGAACCCTGCCGCGGTTCGGCTTGAGGCCAATGAGCCCGGTGGCGGCAGCCGGTATCCGGACTGAGCCGCCGCCGTCCGTACCCGGTGCGAACGGAATCAGTCCAGCCGCAACGGCTGCGGCGCTGCCACCGGAGGAGCCGCCCGAACTCAGCGCGGGATTCAACGGATTGCGCGACGGCGGCGCGATCAGGTTCTCGCTGTAACAGCTAAGCCCGAACTCGGGCACTTGTGTCTTTCCCACACTGACCGCTCCTGCACGGCGAAGAACGGCCACGAGCGGTGAGTCCGCGGCGGCCACCGTATGCTGCAGCGCGGCGCTGCCGTGCGTAGTCACAACGCCAACGACGTCGGTCAGGTCCTTGTGAGCCAGCGGCAGCCCGTGAAGCATTGGCAGATTCCCACCGGATGCTTGCCGCTGGTCCGCGTCCTCCGCTTCCGCCATTGCGGCATCGGCGGTCACCGCAACGAAGGCGCCCAGCTCCGGATTCCGGGTCTCGATCCGCTGCAGGTAGTGCGAGGTGAGCTCCCGCGAGCTCAATTCGCCGTTCCGGAGCCGGTCACGCTGGTCAAGGGCAGTCAGCTCATGCAGGGAGCTCATAAGGATGCCTTCCGCACTGATGGGTTGAGTCCGGTCCCCACTATAGGCTTGGTTCAAGTTGGGGAATCGAACGAAGAACATGAACGGGACTGGCAATGAGCAACAGTGAAAACGTGTCCATTGAGGCGATCGGCGAGGACACCGCCGTGCTGGACGTACGCGAGGACTATGAGTGGGAAGCGGGGCATATTGAGGGTGCCCTGCACATTCCCGTGGACCAGATCCCGGCCCGGCTCGATGAACTGGATCCGGATGAGGACCTGCACGTCATCTGCCGCACCGGTGGCCGCTCTTTCCGGGTAACCGAATGGCTGGTGGCCAACGGATACTCGGCCGTGAACGTCAGCGGCGGGATGGATGCCTGGGTCGAGGCGTCGAAGCCGCTGGTCTCCGAAACCGACGCCGAGCCCCGCGTCCTATGACTGCATACGCGTACCTGGGCCCCGAGGGCACCTTCACCGAAGCTGCCCTCCTCCAGGTCCCCGGGGCCGAGCACGCCGACCGGGTACCTGCAACCACGGTGAATTCGGCGCTCAATATGGTGCGGGAGGGCCGGGTGGAAGCAGCCATGGTTCCGATCGAGAACTCGGTCGAAGGCGGCGTGTCAGCCACTCTCGACGCGATCGCAAACGGGGAACCGCTGCGCATCATCCGCGAGGTGCTTGTCCCTATTTCCTTTGTGCTGGTCGCCCGCGTCGGCGTGGAACTGAACGATATCCGGTTCGTGGGGACGCACGGCCACGCCTGGGCGCAGTGCCGGGGGTGGACGGAGCAGAACATTCCATCTGCGGAATATGTGCCGACCTCTTCCACTGCAGCCGCCGCCCACGAGCTGCTTGACGACGGCGCCGGCCACGACGCTGCAATCTGTTCTCCGCTGGTCGCCAACCGGCTCGGCCTCCGCGTACTTGCCGAGCACATCGGCGACGTTGGTGATGCGGTGACGCGATTCATCCTGGTCAGCAAGCCGGATTCCCTGCCGGAGCGGACGGGTGCGGACAAGACCACGCTGGTGATCCCCCTCCCTGAGGACCATCCCGGCGCCCTGATGGAAATCCTGGACCAGTTCGCAGCACGGGGGGTCAACCTCAGCAGGATCGAATCCCGCCCCACCGGCCTGTTTCTCGGCGACTATTTCTTTAGTATCGACGCCGACGGGCACGTCGCCGATGCGCGGGTCGCTGACGCACTGCAGGGGTTGCACCGGATCAGTCCCGGCTTGCGCTTCCTCGGCTCATACGCTCGTGCCGACCGGCGCGAATACGAAGTAGCCCGGCACACCTCGGACCAGGCATTCCGGGCGGCGCAGGAGTGGGTTGACTCCCTGCTGCATTCCCCCACGCCGGACGCCGGGGACATAGGCTAGTCTTCCCCCGCCGGGGCAATCAGAGGAGGCGGCGTGCCGCGACTGAGACGCAGTGACAGCAACAAGCCCGGATATGCGCGTCGCCGCCATGGAAAAGGTTTTAGCTACCGCAATCAGTCCGGCGAGCCCCTGGAATCGGACGAGATCGAGCGGATCAGGGAACTCGTGATCCCGCCTGCCTGGCGTGATGTCTGGATCAGTCCATACCCGAACGGGCATATACAGGCAGTAGGCACGGACGACGCCGGGCGCCGCCAATACATCTATCACCCTGCCTGGCGGGAGAAGAAGGACCGCGAGAAATTCGACCGCGCACTGGAGTTCGGCGAAAGGCTGCCCGGCGCCCGGCGGGTCATCACCCAGCATCTGCGCAGCAACGGCAGCGGCAAGGAACGTGCCCTCGCTGCGGCACTGCGAATTGTGGACACCGGCGCGCTACGCATCGGCTCGGCTCAGTACGCTGCGGAAAACGGCTCCTTCGGGGTAACGACACTCCGCACGGACCATGTCACGATCAACGGGCCGATGGTCACGCTCCGGTTCCCGGGCAAGAGCGGGCAGCAGTGGGACACCACAATCGAGGATCAGGACCTCGCTGCGGCCCTGCGCCCGATGGTGCGCAGGGAGGACGCGGGGACCATGTTGGCGTACCGGACGCCGGACGGGTCCTGGCACTCTGTGGATGCAGCTCAACTCAATGAGTTCCTCCGTCAGGTCACAGGTGGAGGGTTCACCGCGAAAGACTTCCGCACCTGGCAGGCCACCGTCGTGGCATCCATGGAGCTCGCCCGAATGGACCTGAAAGCGACCAGCCGAACGGCGCGGCAGAAGGCAGTCGCTGCGACCATGCGATCCGTCGCCGAGCACCTGGGCAACACTCCGGCGATCGCCCGCAGTTCCTACGTCGACCCGCGCGTGGTTGATCGCTTCATGTCCGGGGAGGTCATTCCGGTGGCGGGCTACTCAGCGTCGGAGAAGGCTGTTCGCGAGCTGCTTAAAGACTAGGAATCCTTTCCTCGGGCTCTACTGCTAAGTAGGCTGATAGAGAGCGCCCGGCCAGTGGCGCGACCCTTGATGAAAGGCAGGCACCATGAGCGAGCAGCCAGACAACAGTGAGGTCAACCCGAATAAGGGTGACGGATCAACGTCGGACCCAAACTGGCACGGCGACGCTGGAGACCAGGCCAATGACCTGCGCTTCGCAGAGGAGCAGCAGCTGATCAACAGCCAGGCGCAGAACGAGGACACTGAGGGAGTTGCGGCGGGCGGCCGCGGTGGATACACCAATGCCCAGCGCGCTGGTGACGCCGGTGATTACACCGAAGGCCAGGACCAGCCGGATGAAGGCGAGTACACCGACGTCGACGGCACCACGGACGCCGACTCAGACCTGCAGGGCGAGTACACCGACGCTGACTCCGTGCCTTCTCTCCAGGAGGGCGGAGACGCGGAGGGGACTCAGCGTCCCTAGTTCGCTGCAGAATCGCTGAACATTCCCGCTGATGGTCCGGTCGCCCTGCCAGGGACCCGGACCATCAGTGCGCCCGGAACCACACTGACGCTGAGCGCTGTGACATCGCCGGAAGTGTCACCGTCGAGCTGTGTTCCCGTTGCCTCCGAAACCTCGACGTCAACCCGCTTCACCCGGTGGTAGGTAATTACCGGGATTGGACCGGGGTGGCGGAAGAGAATCTTCGCTGCAACCCAGAGCCAGCCGAGGATACTGCGCGGACTGGTGATGACCACGTCGAGGTAGCCGTCGTCGATCGAGGCGTCCGGAATGAACGTAATTCCTCCCGGCAGCCTCGCGCAGTTCGCGAAGAGGACGCTGTGGACCTTGCGCGTCTGCGCCGGTTCGCCGTCGAGGCTGATGGACATTCGCTGCCGCTTGCCGGGCAGGCTCCGCACACCCGCCTCGCTGTACGCCAGCCAACCGAACTTCCTCTTCAGCGTGTCCTTGGTGGCGGCAACCACCACCGCATCAAGCCCGACGCCGCCCATCACCAGGAACGTGTGTTCACCGCTCACGCCGGTGCGCTCGTTGCGTAGCTCGACCCGGCCCATGTCGATCCGCCGGGCGGCACCATGGAGTGCCTGCTGTACGCTGCGGGGTACGTCATTCACGGCGATACCGAGGTTGCGGGCCAGCAGGTTGCCGGTCCCGAGCGGCAGTAGTCCGAGAGCGGCATTGCTGTGAACCAGGGCGGCCGCCACGGCACGGACGGTGCCGTCGCCGCCGGCAGCAATAACGACGTCGCAGCCCTCCTCGACCGCCCGTCTTGCCTGGGCAGCGCCGGGCTCCGCCACTGTGGTTTCCAGTACTAGGGGAGGTTCCCAGCCGGCGTCGGAACAGGCCTGCTCGACCTGCTCGCGCGCGAGCGGAGCGCTGATCTTGACCGGGTTGAGGATCAGTGCCACCCGCTGACGTTCACCGGTTATCTGGAGCGCGGCACGGGGTTCTTCCCAGTGGGGGGAGCGTTCGCGGCGCAGCTTTCGTACTCCCCACCAGCTGAACGCTGACGCGGCTGCGGCGATAACCGCAAGGGCGACGATAATCCACTCGAGGGGCATGATTTCCCCAGACTATCCTTCCGCGCGGGAGTGCGGGCGCGCAGGTCGCGTTCGGTAGTCTTGGGGAGTGATCGACGTAAACGAACTCCGCGACAATCCTGAAAAGTTCCGCCTGTCCCAGCGTTCCCGGAAGGCCGATGAGTCTCTGGTTGATGCGATCATTGCGGCAGATTACCGGCGTCGTGAGGCTGTCACGAATGCAGAGTCACTTCGTGCCGAACAGAATTCCTTCGGCAAGCGGGTCGCCAAAGCTCAGGGCGAGGAAAAGCAGGCGCTTCTCGCAGAGGTCAAGGAACTGGCCGCATCCGTGAAGGCTGCAGCGGCGGAAGCCGAGGAAGCGAAGGCAGAGGCTGACTCCCTGTTGCGTCGGTTGCCCAACGCCATCCTCGATGGCGTGCCGGCCGGCGGGGAAGATGACTTCGTCGTCATCAAGACCGTAGGAGAGCCGCGGCAGTTCGACTTTGAACCGCGGGATCACCTTGAAATCGGCGAGCTTATCGGTGCAATCGATATGGAACGTGGCGCCAAGGTGTCCGGGTCCCGTTTCTACTTCCTCAAGGGCGTGGGAGCGCGGCTTGAGCTTGCGCTCCTGAATATGGCCATGGACCAGGCAGTTGCGGCCGGATTCACCCCGATGATCACGCCCACGCTGGTGCGCCCTGAAACCATGCAGGGCACCGGCTTCGATATTGCCCACGATGCGGAGATCTACCGCCTCCCCGAAGACGACCTCTACCTGACGGGTACGTCCGAGGTTGCACTCGCCGGGTACCACTCCGACGAAATCCTGGACTTCTCGGTCGGGCCGCTCCGGTATGCGGGATGGTCCTCGTGCTACCGCAGGGAAGCCGGATCCCACGGCAAGGACACCCGTGGAATCATTCGCGTGCACCAGTTCAACAAGGTGGAGATGTTTACCTACACCACGCTTGAGGAATCGCACGCGGAACACGAGCGCATGCTCGCCTGGGAAGAGGAAATGTTGGCGAAGGTCGAGCTGCCCTACCGGGTGATCGACACGGCAGCCGGTGACCTCGGGATGTCAGCGGCGCGCAAGTTCGACTGCGAGGCCTGGGTGCCCACGCAGAACGCGTACCGCGAGCTGACGTCCACCTCGAACTGCACCGGCTTCCAGGCGCGCCGGCTGAACATCCGTGAACGCGTGCAGGGCGCAAAGTCCACCCGCGCAGTCGCGACGCTGAACGGAACGCTTGCTACGACGAGGTGGATCGTAGCCATCCTTGAGCACCACCAGAACCCCGACGGTTCGGTGAACGTGCCGGCGGCGCTGCGACCCTATCTGGGTGGGCTTGAGCTTCTCCCGGTGCTGTAGGCTCGCTGTTTCCCTGCGGTTCCTGCTGGTTTCTACATTTGTCCGTAACCTCACGTTTGCCTAGCTGTGACCAAAATCTTTCCCGCGCGTACGCGGTTTCTGGTTCACTTTAACGATGACAACTACATTTCACGCTGGCACCGAGGACCAGCAGCAGATAACACGAAAACTCATTGCGCTCGACGTTGACGGAACCCTGGTGGATCACGAAGGCCAGATGTCGGACGAGGTCCGCGCGGCGGCCAGCGCCGTCGTCGAAGCGGGCCATGAAACGGTGATCGCGACCGGCAGGTCACTCGGGGCAACGCTGCCGATCATCCAAAAGATCGGCCTCACGCGCGGACACGCTGTGTGCTCAAACGGCGGTGTCACCCTCCGCATCGATGTGGACGAGTTCGAAGACGGTTACGAGATAGTTAACCGTGTGGTTTTCGACCCGCGGCCGGCCCTGGTGGCGCTCCGGAAGAGCCTTCCCACGGCAAAGTTCGCCCTTGAAGACGACGAGGGCCGCTTCCTTTCGACGGAACGGTTCCAGGACGCGAGCTTCGGCGCGGAGGCGGAGAGCGTGGACTTTGATCGCATGCTCCGGGCACGCGCAGTACGCGTGGTGGTCTTCAGCACCGACAGTACGGCGGAGGAATTCGGCGACGCCGTCGAATCGATCGGCCTTCACGGAGTCACCTACTCGGTGGGCTGGACGGCCTGGCTGGATATCGCGGCCGCGGGCGTCACAAAGGCCAGTGCGCTTGAGCTGGTGCGCCGCAGAGTCGGTGTTGACCCGTCGGATACGGTTGCCATCGGTGACGGCCGCAATGACATCGAGATGCTTTCCTGGGCGGCTCGCGGCGTAGCCATGGGCCAGGCCCCGGAAGAGGTGCTCGCCGCCGCGTCGGAGGTGACGGCGTCGGTGTACGACGACGGCGCGGCCAAAATTCTGCGCTCCCTCGCCCGCGGGGCCCAGAACGAGCGTTAGACGCACGCGTAGTTCGAATGTGCGCTAGTACGCCAGTGCTGCCGGCGGGAGCGCTACCGGGCCGTACGCCAGGTCAAGAAGCCTGGCCGCCGCGGGACGGGTAGCCCACTCTTCCACCCAGTGGGACCGGATGACGGCCTTGCTCACCGCCTGTGTTGTGATTCCCAGTTCCTGTGCGATCAGTTTCTGCTGCCCCCGCGCTCCGGGCGTCATGAGGTCGAGTACGTTCCACTCGGCGTCCGTTCGCGTGTAGACAATCTGCCCCAGCAACCGGAGCACCGCTTCGGCTTCGGCCGCGACTTCCGAGTCCGGCCCCTCGATCGCCAGCGGGATCCGCTCGCCGGTTTTTTGAGCCCGGTTCACAGCTCTGCGGGAGTACACGAGCCCGTACCCTTCAGCGTCCGTGATCCGCTCGGGGATAGGCGAGTGGACCTCTCCGACCCCTATTCCCACATGCCAGCGGCGGAACCGGATTGCTTTGAGGGCTACATCTACGGCCACCTTGGCACTGCCGACAACGCCTTGCAGTTCGTCTCCCACCGAGCGCTGGAAGGGCACGACGGCGTCGATGAAACGGAATTCACGCAGCAGTTCGGGCACCAGGTCGCCCACCTCGCGGGAGTCGCGCTGGTTGATGGTCACCACGAACAGCATGACCCCAGTATGACGGAGGAAGCCCCCGAATCAACCGATTTGCGTTGATTCGGGGGCTTCGATGTGCCGTATCCGCGGGGGACTAGCGGCCCTGCGGCTGAACGTCGGCGTTGTCCGCGTCGGTCTCAACGGCACGGCCCTGCGGCTCGTCCTCTTCGCTGGGCTCGCCGAGAGCCTCGAAGCGCTTCAGTGACGCCTCGACCTCCGCCTCTGCAGCCTCACGGCCCTCCCAGTCAGCGGCTTCGACCCACTTGCCCGGCTCCAGGTCCTTGTACTTGCGGAAAAAGTGCTCGATTTCGTCGAGCAGGAATTTGGAGACGTCCCCGAGGTCCTGGATGTGATCGAAGCGCGCATCAACGGGGACGCACAGCACCTTTGCGTCGCCGCCGCCGTCGTCCACCATGTTGAAGACGCCGATGGGGCGCGACTCAACGAGAACGCCCGGAATGAGGTCGAAGTCCTGCAGGAGCACCAGGGCGTCCAGCGGATCGCCGTCCTCCCCGAGGGTGTTCTCAAAGTAGCCGTAGTGCGTGGGGTACTGCATCGAGGTGAAAAGCACCCGGTCCAGGCGAAGCCGGTGGGTCTCGTGATCAATCTCGTACTTGACGCGTGATCCCTTGGGGATCTCGATGGTTACGTCGAGCTTCATGGCCATGTGGAACTCCTGCAGTCAGCGGTAGGAAAGCGATGGGACGTCAGTGGGGCACCGCGCGGCAAACGACGCTGCCGGAACGTAACTCAAACGTGTCGATCCAGCGTGACCACCACCCACGGCCCCGATCTACTGTTAAAGATATAGGCCGCCGCCGACATCATCGATTCATGACCGGCGGCAGTCGATCGGATTTTGGGGAGAGGGCCACATGAAGCGCAGCGCCAGGGTCTTCACTGCCCTCTTGCTTGCCGTCGTGCTGGGAGTCCTGGCGATTCCATTCGGCCTGCATTACGGTCCGCAGATCGCCGAACTGGTCGCCGCTCCGCGCGCGGATGCCGAGCCGGAGATTCCGCGCATCCAGCAAACGCCCGACGACGTCGCGGCCCCCGCACTCGTCAGCCAGCTGAGCGCACAGGCGCCGATGCCCACGCCGGAGGCTCTCGCTCCGCTGCTCACCACGGCACTGGAGGTTCCGGGCGGTACCCCCGTGGCCGGCGTCGTTCTGGATGCACTGACCGGAGAGGTCCTCTTCGACCAGGGGGGCAGCGAACCGCAGCTGCCGGCGTCGAACATCAAGATCCTCACTGCTACCGCGGTGTTGGCGAAACTGGAGCCCGACCACCGCCTGACCACGTCCGTCCTTGCGGGAGGCACGGGAACGGAGGATGTCCTGGTGCTGCGCGGGGGAGGGGACGTGCTGCTCGGATCGGGCGAGTCGAACCCGGAGAGCGTGGTCGGCCACGCCGGCCTCGCAACGCTCGCCGAGCAGACCGCGTCAAAGCTCGCGGGCCAAGGCCCCTACCGTCTCGTCCTCGACGACACGTTCTTTGTGGGCGACGTCCTGAACGCCAGTTGGCGGCCCGGCGATGTGGAGGCCGGCGAGATTGCGCCGATTTATCCCCTCGCCGTCAACTCCTCCTGGCTCGACGAGTCGAAGCAGTCGGGGGCCAGGGCGCCGGATGCAGCCCTCGCCGCCGCCGCGACGTTCCGGGAGGCGTTGATCGCTGCCGGGGTGGAAGTGCAGGAGGGCATCGAGCGGCAGGCCGCCGCCGACAATGCCGTGGTGCTGGCGTCGGTCGAATCAGCCACCGTCGAAGCGCAGGTCGAGCACATGCTCCTGACCTCCGACAACTATCTCGCGGAGGCACTGGCCCGTCTTGCGGCGCAGGCCAGCGGGAGGCCGGCGTCGTTCGGAGGCGGTCTGGAGACGATCGCGGAGGTCATCGAGCGGCTGGAGGTGCCGACCGAGGGCATGGTGCTCGGCGACGCTGCGGGCCTTTCACCGCGAAACCGCATCGCTCCCCGCCAACTGGCCGACGTGGTCCGCACGCTGCTCCGGTCGGACAGCCGTTCGCTGAGGCATGTGCTGCATGGCCTGCCTGTGGCCAGCCTGTCGGGAACACTGACCGAACGCTTCAACGACGGCGAGGCCCCTGCCTTTTCCGGAGCAGGCCTGGTGCGGGCCAAGACGGGGACCCTCAACACCGTGACTGCGCTGAGCGGTCACGTGGTTTCGGCCGACGGCCGCCTGCTGGTCTTCTCATTCATCGCGAGCGGCCTCGACGGCACCACCGAGCCGGCGCGAGGCGCGATGGACGCCGCCGCGGCCGTCCTCGCCACCTGTGGCTGCCGGGAGCCCTGAATCGAGGGCTGACCGGATGCCCCTCAAGCGGCCTCGCAGACTAATGTGGTCGAATGGCCACCATGGACAGCAACGCCCCTTTTCAGCTCGTCAACTGGGATCTCGCCGCGACTTCCGCCGCGAAACTGACGCCGCCGGGTCCGAAGCTCAGCGCCGGAGAGGTTCAGGCCGTCGTCGAGAACCTCCGGGAACTGGCCGACCTTTCCGTTGAGCACGTCCACCGCATCACGGGGCTCGAAGCCGCCCGGGACCTGCGGGACTCGGATTTGATCATCGTCGACCGCGCGTCGTGGGCCAAGGCGAACACCCAGAGTTTCAAGACGCTGATGGCACCGGCACTTGAACACCTCCTGGAAACCAAGGCGGAGCAGCTCAAAGCCGCGAACGCCGCACTGGGCGGCACCGTCACGGGTGCGCAGATGGGTGCGATTCTCGCCTTCCTCGCCAGCAAGGTCCTCGGCCAGTATGATCCCTTCGTCGCCTCCTCCCGCGGGAAGGGAGGGCGTCTGATGCTTGTGGCGCCCAATATTGTGTCCGTGGAGCGGGAGTTGAACCTCGAGCCCGCCGACTTCCGGCTGTGGGTGTGCCTGCACGAGCAGACACACCGCGTGCAGTTCGCTGCCGCACCGTGGCTCAGGGACCACATGATGGAGCACATCTCCCAGCTCACCGTCGGGCTGGCCGACAAGGCCGATACGCTCGCCGAACGGCTCGCCAACGCGCTGAAGTCCCTCCCGTCGGGGAGCCGGCAGGACAGCCAGGAACAGAACGACGACGGTGTGCCGGAAGGCGACGGCGGGATCCTGTCGCTGCTCCAGGAACCCGAGGACAAGGCCCGGCTCTCCCACCTCACTGCTGTCATGAGCCTGCTCGAAGGGCACGCCAATGTGGTGATGGACGCCGTTGACTCCAGCGTCGTGCCCACCGTGAAAACTATCCGCCGCCGGTTCAATGCCCGAGGCAAGTCCCGCGGACCGGTGGAGAAGTTCATCCGCCGGCTCCTGGGCCTGGACGCCAAAATGCGCCAGTACAGCGATGGAGCCCGCTTTGTCCGCGCGGTGGTGGACGCCGTGGGCATGGAGGGGTTCAACCGGGTATGGGAGCGGGCGGAGAACCTGCCGACCGAGAAGGAGATCCACGCCCCCGAGGAGTGGATCAACCGGATGGGGCTGTGAGCCGCCGGCCACGACTGAACCCTACCGTCGGCACGGCACGGAATCTCGTCCGCGCTGCGCTGGAGGAAGCCGGGGTCGCCCACGGATCGCTCATCCTCGTCGCTTGCAGCGGCGGCACGGATTCGCTCGCACTCGCCGCGACGGCCTCCTACTTCGCGCGGAGCGGGCAGTACCGGGTGGGTGCCGTCGTCGTCGACCATGGGTTGCAGCCTGACAGCGCGGAAGTGGCGGCGAAGGCCCGTGAGCAGCTGTCGGGACTGGGCCTCGAACCGGTTGAGGTGCGCCGGGTCGAGGTGGCCACCGCGGGGATGGGTCCCGAAGCGGCAGCCCGAACCGCGCGCTACGAGGCCCTCGACGCCGCCGCGGCAGAGCACGGAGCGTCCGCCGTCCTGCTCGGCCACACCCTCGACGACCAGGCCGAGCAGGTGCTGCTTGGCCTCTCCCGTGGTTCCGGTACGCGATCGCTCAGCGGCATGCCGTCGCGCCGGGGCCTGTACCTGCGTCCGTTCCTTGCCCTGCGACGTACGGAGACTGAAGAGATCTGCCGGGTCAGCGTTGTTGAGCCGTGGCATGACCCCACCAACGCCGACCCCGCGCTGACCCGCTCCCGCGTGCGCACCCAGGTGCTGCCCTACCTTGAGGACACGCTGGGCCCCGGCATCGCCGAGTCCCTGTACCGGACGTCCCGGATCCTCGCGCAGGACGCCGCCTACCTGGATGAACTCGCACTGGCTGAATACGCCCGGCTCCGGAGGAAACCGGACAACACCGCGCACGACGACGGCACCCTCCTCTTGTCCGAGGACGCCCTTCGTGCCCTGCCACCTGCGCTGCGGCAACGGGTCCTGGCGCTCGCCGTCGTCGAACTTGGCGGGGTGCAGCCCAGTTTCGAGCGGTTACTGGCCGCCGAGAACCTGCTCCGGCGCAGGGGATCGGCGGGTCCTGTGCAGCTTGGCGGCAAGGTGAGCGCCTACCGGCAGGTCAGGGGATCCCGCGTTCCCCAAGGTGACCCAAGCTATGGCAGTCTTGTCCTTAGAAAAAACCTCTAAATTCGGGAGTAATTGGTGGATTCACACGACGTCCAGTCCGACCTCAAGCACGTTCTCTACACCAAGGAAGAGATCCAGCAACGGGTGCAGGAACTGGCCGCGGACATCGACCGTGACTACGCCGACCGGGACGTGCTCATCGTGGGTGTGCTCAAGGGAGCCGTGATGGTAATGGCGGATCTTGCCCGGGCCCTGCACTCGCACGTCACAATGGACTGGATGGCCGTATCCTCCTACGGCTCGGGAACCCAGTCCTCCGGCGTCGTCCGAATTTTGAAGGACCTTGAAACGGACCTCATGGGCAAACACGTCCTCATCGTGGAAGACATCATCGATTCGGGTCTGACGCTGTCCTGGCTCAAGGCCAACCTGCTCTCGCGCGGACCGGCATCGGTGGAGATCTGCACCCTCCTCCGCAAGCCGGACGCCGCGAAGGTCGCCATCGACGTGAAGTACGTCGGCTATGACATTCCCAATGAGTTCGTGGTGGGCTACGGTCTGGACTTCGCCGAGAAGTACCGCAACCTGGACTTCATCGGTACGCTCGCGCCGCACGTTTACGAGTAACCCCTGCCCCGTCCTGTACGCCCAGAGGGAACTTTCCACCGCGGGTGCGCGTGGATTCTGCAGAGAATGTAAAGCTGGTACACACGTTCGGGGCGCACCGCATTAGGCGATCCGCAGTTGCGGACGAGGGCCATTTGGCAGTTAAGCAGGAGGGACAGGGCACCCAGCCCTGAGTTGAATGAAATTCAAGAACTTTTTCAGAGGACCCATTTTCTGGATAGTGCTGGCGGTTGCCGCGCTTCTGGTCATCCTGCCCTCTGTGTTCGACACCAGCGGTGCCCGCGTGGACACGAACGTCGGCCTGGAACTCCTCGCCGACGATCAGGTAGAGCAAGCCAAAATCTACGACGGCGAGCAGCGCGTCGATCTCACGCTGCGCGAGGACTACGAGGACCTCGGGCGCAGCGTTTCCTTCTTCTTCAGCGAGGCCCGCGCCGAGGACATCGTCGACGCCATCAACGGCTCTGAGGTCGAAGGCTTCACCGACCAGCCGGTTGAGAACAACTGGTTCACGAGCATCCTCGGCCTGATCCTTCCCATCCTGATCCTCGGTGCCATCTTCTGGTTCCTGCTGAGCAGGATGCAGGGCGGCGGATCCAAGGTGATGCAGTTCGGCAAGTCCAAGGCAAAGCTCATCAGCAAGGACATGCCGCAGGTGACTTTCAACGACGTCGCCGGCGCGGATGAAGCCGTCGAGGAACTCCATGAGATCAAGGAATTCCTCCAGGAGCCTGCCAAGTTCCAGGCTCTCGGTGCAAAGATCCCCAAGGGCGTGCTTCTCTACGGCCCTCCCGGCACCGGTAAGACCCTCCTCGCCCGGGCCGTGGCCGGTGAGGCTGGAGTGCCCTTCTACTCGATTTCCGGCTCGGACTTCGTGGAGATGTTTGTCGGTGTGGGTGCGTCGCGAGTCCGTGACCTCTTCGAGCAGGCCAAGTCGAACGCTCCGGCAATCATCTTCGTCGATGAGATCGACGCGGTCGGACGCCACCGTGGTGCCGGCGTGGGCGGCGGCAATGACGAGCGCGAGCAGACCCTGAACCAGCTCCTGGTTGAAATGGACGGCTTCGACGCGAACACCAACGTCATCCTCATCGCAGCGACCAACCGTCCTGACGTCCTGGATCCGGCTCTGCTGCGTCCGGGACGCTTTGACCGCCAGATCGGTGTCGAGGCACCGGACATGGGCGGACGCCATCGCATCCTGCAGGTCCACGCGCAGGGCAAGCCGATGGCGCCCAACGTTGACCTCCAGTCGGTAGCGAAGAAGACCCCCGGGTTCACCGGTGCTGATCTCGCGAACGTGCTGAACGAGGCAGCGCTGCTGACTGCGCGCTCCAATGCCCAGCTTATCGATGACCGGGCGCTTGACGAGGCTATCGACCGCGTCATTGCCGGGCCGCAGAAGCGCAGCCGCGTCATGAAAGAGCTGGAGCGTAAGATCACGGCCTACCACGAGGGCGGTCACGCCCTGGTTGCCGCGGCGCTGCGCAACACCGATCCGGTCACGAAGGTCACCATCCTCCCCCGCGGTCGCGCCCTGGGCTACACCATGGTGCTGCCCGCCGATGACAAGTATTCGATCACCCGCAACGAATTGCTCGATCAGCTCGCATACGCCATGGGCGGCCGCGTGGCTGAGGAGATCGTTTTCCACGATCCCTCGACCGGTGCGTCAAATGACATCGAGAAGGCCACGGCGACGGCACGGAAAATGGTCACACAGTACGGCATGAGTGAGCGCATCGGCGCAGTGAAGCTGGGACAGGGCGGTGGTGAACCGTTCCTTGGCCGGGATATGAGCCATGAGCGCAACTACTCCGACCACATCGCGTACATCGTCGATGAGGAAGTGCGACGCCTCGTCGACAACGCCCATGACGAGGCTTACGCAATCCTTACCGAGAACCGAGACGTTCTGGACCGGCTGGCGCTCGAACTGCTTGAGCGCGAGACGCTGAACCAGGCTGAAATTGCGGAGGTCTTCGCCGACATCCGCAAGCGCGACGCACGCAGTATCTGGCTCTCGAAGGACAGTCGGCCCGTGCACTCGTTGCCGCCGGTGGTCACCCCGAAGGAACGCGAACAGGCGGAGGCTGCCGGAGAACCGGACCCGGA
Organism: Arthrobacter sp. TJ-270; assembly: GCF_058269075.1. Lineage (NCBI taxonomy): Bacteria > Bacillati > Actinomycetota > Actinomycetes > Micrococcales > Micrococcaceae > Arthrobacter > Arthrobacter sp. TJ-270. The sequence goes on from NZ_JBZCNB010000003.1 coordinate 162,734, forward strand.
CAGCGTTCCGCCACAGGATCAGATCGCCGACGCAAACCTGCCAAGCGACTTCGACGTCTCGAGTGATAACCTGCCGCAGCCGGAAACCGAACCGGATGACAAGGGCGGAACAACCGGGAACACCGCAGATGGTGGCGCCAACGGGCCAGGTTAAGTCTCGTAACGACTAGCTGGACGGCTAAAAGGGCCGGGATAGGATTCTTGGCGTGACCGATTTTGATGATCAGATGGTTGAGGCCGCTCTCGCGGCCAGTGGTTCCGTGGTGGACCAGCCTAGAATCGAGCGAGCCGTTCGGGAGATCCTTGCCGCTATCGGAGAGGACCCGGACAGAGACGGTCTGGTGGAAACGCCACGACGGGTGGCCCGGGCGTATGCGGAATTCTTCGCGGGTCTCCAACAGGACCCCAAGGACGTCCTCTCCACCACCTTTGAGCTGGACCACGAAGAGCTGGTCCTCGTGAAGGACATTCCGTTCTACTCCACGTGTGAGCATCACCTCGTTCCGTTTCACGGTACGGCCCATATCGGGTACATTCCCTCTGAGGACGGAAAAATCACTGGCCTGAGCAAGCTGGCGCGGCTGGTCGAGATTTTCGCACGGCGCCCGCAGGTCCAGGAACGCCTCACTACGCAGATCGTGGATGCGCTGATGGAGCATCTGCAACCAAAGGGCGCCATTGTGGTCATCGAATGCGAGCACATGTGCATGTCGATGCGCGGCATCCGCAAGCCGGGGGCGAAAACCGTCACCTCGGCAGTACGCGGGCAGGTGCGGGAAGCCGCCACGCGCGCCGAGGCCATGAGCCTGATACTCGGAAGATAGGACACAGCAACTCTATGGATTCACTCGCGGCAGCCCCAGGGACCGGACCGGCAACATCACCTATTCCCGTCCTGCGGCCAACCCGGGTCCGCAAATCTTTCGCAGATTTGCCTACCGACCGGGCGCTGGTGATGGGGATCCTGAACGTCACCCCCGACTCCTTCAGTGACGGAGGCAAATTCGTCACGACGGATAACGCCATCGCCGAGGGGCTCCGGATGCACTACGCGGGAGCCGACATCGTAGACGTCGGCGGCGAATCGACGCGCCCGAACGCAGACCGCATCACGGTGGAGGAGGAGCAGAAGCGCATCCTTCCCGTTGTCGCCGCACTGGTGAAAGCCGGTGCGCTGGTCAGCGTCGACACCATGCATGCTTCCACTGCGGCGAAGGCCATCGACGCCGGTGCCGCCATTGTCAATGACGTCTCCGGGCTGGACTTCGACCCCGAAATGCCGGACCTGATCGCTGAACGCGGAGTGCACTATGTCCTCATGCACCAGCGGGGTAATCCCCAAACAATGGATTCACTCGCCAGTTACGACGACGTCGTTGAAGAGGTGATTTCGGAACTCACCGCTATCCGGGACAAGTTCTACGCGGCCGGAGTATCCCCCGAGCAGATCATCATCGATCCAGGAATCGGGTTCGCCAAGAAGGAAGACCATAACTGGGCGCTGCTGCGCTCACTGCAGCGGTTCGAAATCCTCGGTCACCGCATCCTGGTCGGCGCCTCCCGCAAGCGGTTCCTCGGAACACTGCTCAGCTCTGCGGGGAAGGCCGCCGGTCCCAGCGAACGCGGGGATGCCAGCGTCGCCGTCACCGCGCTAGCTGCTGCCCACGGCGCGTGGTGCGTCCGCGTACATGACGTCGCACCGAACCTGGACGCGGTCAAGGTCGCCGCAGCCTGGACGAGGTAGGCGGGTCATGTCACACACCCTCCCCGCGCGGCAGGACACAATCTCCCTGACGGGGATTACCGCCGTCGGGCACCACGGGGTTTTTGAACATGAACGACGTGATGGACAGCCGTTCATCGTGGACGTTGTGCTGTATCTCGACCTGCAGCCGGCAGGACAGAGCGACGACCTGACCCGGACCGCCCACTACGGCGAACTCGCCGAACAGGTGACTGAACTCATCACGGGTGATCCGCTGAACCTGATCGAAGCACTCGCGGAGCGCATCGCCGCCCATATCCTTGTGTCCTTCGCGGTGAACGCCGTTGAGGTGACCGTGCACAAGCCCAAGGCGCCGATCGAGGTGCCCTTCGGGGACGTCGCCGTCTCCATCTACCGGGAACGCACATGAGCCCGAGTGTGCGCGCCATCCTCGCGCTGGGCAGCAACCTCGGCGAGAGCAGGGATACGCTCTCCCTCGCCGTCGCGGACCTCGTTGACTCGCCGAACGTCCGGCTGCGGGAAGTCTCTCCCATTGTGCAGACCAAGGCAGTCGGCGGCCCGGACCAGCCGGACTACCTGAACATGGTGGTCGAGGTGGAAACGGATCTCGGACCGTATGAGCTGCTGGAACATTGCCAGGCGGTCGAGAACAAGCATCACCGGGTGCGTACCGTCCGGTGGGGACCCCGCACGCTCGACGTCGACATCATCACGTACGGCGACCTCGTGTCGGACGATGAGAAGTTGACCCTTCCGCATCCGCGCGCAGCTGGGCGCGCCTTTGTGCTGCAGCCCTGGGCGTGGATGGACGGGTCGGCCACCCTTGCCGGTCGCCCGGTCTCCGAGCTCGTCCAACAGGCGGAGGACCTTCCCGGGCTCGTTCCGTTCGAGGGGGTCTGAGCAGAGCCGTGGCCTCGATCAGAATCGCCTGGCTTGTTCTTATCGGGTTGGTGTTCGGCGCCGCGGGATGGCTGATCAACTGGTGGGCCACCCGGAATGGATTCCCGACGCCGTCGCTTCCGCTGAGCTCGCTTCTGACCATGGCGGCCGTCGTCGCCGTAACCCTTGTGTTCGGCCTCCGGGTGCGGCGCTGGCGTGCCGGCAACCGCAAACGGATCCTGGACCCCATACTGGCCGCGCGCACGGTCGTTCTCGCGCAGGCAACCGCGTATGCCGGTGCACTGACCACGGGGTGGCACGTCGGTGTCCTCGCGGACCAGTTGACGCTGATTGGCGTGCGCAGCAACCTCGGTCCGGTATGGGGTTCGCTGGCAGTGATCGCCGGTGGCATAGTCATGATTGGAACCGGTCTGATCGTGGAGAGTTTCTGCAAGCTTCCCCCTGACGACGACGCCGGATCCACATCATCGGGGGAGAGCGGCGAGGGGGAGTATGCGTAGGGAACCAATAGATCCGACCGGAATCGAATGGACCCGGGTCTCGCCGAAGTACCTGTGGGTCCGCCTCGCGGGGTGGGCGATCGGCAGCCTCATTTTCCTGGTCATCGTTTCGGTGCCGCTCGTGCTGTTGCTGACCGGGGTGCTGCCGCGTTTCCCGTCGCTGCTCGCATGGCTGCTGCCCGCCGTCGTCATTGTTTTCGCTGCGTGGCGCGGTCTCCTGCTGCCCCGGCAGGTGCGCGCTATCGGCTACGCGGAACGCAACGAGGACCTGTTGATCCGTCAGGGGATCTTCTTCCAGCGCACCATGGTGGTGCCCTATGGGCGCATGCAGTACGTGGACGTTGCTGTAGGCCCGGTCGAGCGGGCCCTGGGCCTGTGCACCCTCAAGCTGCACACAGCATCTCCGGGCACCAATGCCGAAATACCCGGGCTTCCTTCCAGCGAGGGAGCGCGTCTGCGTGAGCAGCTCTCGGCACGCGGTGAAGCGAAGCTGGCGGGGCTGTGACCGGCTCTGCCCCTGACCCGGAAATGCTGTCCGGCTCCCCGGATGAATGGAAGCGCGTCCATATCATCTCGCCGCTGGTCCGGGGCTGGATCGCGATTGCGGCACTGATTTTCTTCGGGGGACGTGACTGGTTCGAAGGTTTCCTGATAGGGGAGCCGAGGGGATTTCGGGGAGAAGCAGCGGGCAGTCTGCCCATTGCGATCGCGCTCGCGGTGGGCGTTGTGCTGCTCATCGCCGCCGGGTTCTTCCTCTCCTGGTACTACACGCGCTACCAGGTGACCGAGGAACATGTCCGGGTGAACTCGGGCGTGATTTTCCGCCAGAACCGGCAGGCCCGGCTGGACCGGGTCCAGGCCATTGACGTGGTGCAGCCTTTCCTCGCAAGGGTCTTCGGACTCGCGGAACTGAAGTTCGATGTGGCCGACGCCGGTGAATCGGCTGTGCGGCTCTCCTTCCTGAAGCTCGGCGAGGCCCAGCAACTGCGTGCAACCATCCTGGCCCGTGCTGCCGGCGTCGCCGTCGACCCCGAGCACCCGCAGGACATTCCCGAAGCGCCCGAACGTGAGGTCCTGGCTCTCACCCCTGCACGCGTCCTGGGCGCAGCCGCCCTATCCGGCAACACGGTGACGGTCCTTCTAAGTTTCATCGCTGTGGTGGTATTCGCAATCGTCCTGGACACCGGGGTGCTGCTCGCCGGTTTCGTTCCGATCCTGATCGGCGTGATCAGTGGTTACTGGAACGTCCTGAATACCGGGTTCAACTTCCGGGCGGCCATATCCCCGGACGGCATCCGGATCCGTTACGGTCTTCTGGACACACGAACCCAGACAGTGCCGCCCGGACGGGTCCAGGCAGTCGGCGTGGTCCAGTCACCGTTGTGGCGCCTGAAGGGCTGGTACAAGGTCACCGTGAACGTTGCCGGTTACGGCGCCTCCGCGAGCGGTGAGGCGCAGGCACGTGCCACCCTCCTTCCGGTGGGAACACTCGATGAGGTTCTTCAGGTCATCGCGCTGGTTCTTCCCGATCCCGGCACCGATTCGCCGGTCGAGGTATTCTCCGCTGGGCTCGCCGGGCGCGATTCCCACGCCGGATTCATCACCACTCCACGGCGTGCCCGGCTGATTGCACCGTTGGCATGGCGACGCAACGCAGTGGCGGTGACGCGGACTGCGCTACTGGCGCGCTCCGGTGCATGGTGGCGGCAGCTCGCCGTCATACCGCACGAGCGCACGCAGTCACTGGCCCTGCACCAGGGGCCGCTGGCGCGCAGATTCGGCGTTGCCGACCTCATCTTCCACACCACTCCGGGACCGGTGTCGCCCCGCGTCCGCCAGATCGCCGAGCAGGAGGCGTGGCAACTTTTTCAGGACCAGGCAGTGCGGGCAGCCGATGCCCGCCGACGCAGCCGTCCCGAACAGTGGATGCGGCCTGTACAGGCGGAGGAGGCGGTCGAAGAGCCGAGCGAACCGCCTGAAACGCCCGTCATGCCCCCACCGCCGTCCTATCTGGAAGGTCCAGCCCATGAGCGTCCCTGAGTATCCGGCCCGTCGGACAGGAGCATCGCGCCGGAAGCCGGGGAGGCTGGGTGTCGGCGTGATCGGCGCAGGCAGGGTCGGTGCGGTACTTGGCGCCGCGCTGCGCGCGGCTGAACACGCCGTCGTCGGGGTCTCTGCCGTCTCTGAGGCCAGCAGGGAACGGGCCGAAAACCTGTTGCCCGGCGTCCCGGTGCTTGAGATTCCGGAAATCATCGAGCGCGCGGAACTGGTCCTGCTGGCAGTGCCCGACGACGCCCTCCCGGACCTCGTCTCCGGCCTCGCGGCCGTGGGCGCATGGCAGCCCGGGCAGCTCGTGGCCCACACCTCGGGCCGGTTCGGTACGGCGGTGCTCGAGCCTGCGCGGAAGCTTGGCGCCATCCCGCTCGCGCTGCATCCGGCGATGACGTTCACGGGCCTGAGCCTGGACCTAACCCGGCTGCCCGACTGTACCTTCGGCGTCACCGCACCCTCTGCAGTCCTTCCCGTGGCGCAGGCACTCGTGGTGGAGATGGGGGCGGAGCCGGTGGTCATCGAGGAGGAGGACCGGGTCCTGTATCACGCGGCGCTGGCGCACGCGTCGAATCACCTGGTCACCCTCGCCGCCCAGTCAACCCAGTTGCTCGCGGGCATCGGAGTGGACCGGCCGGACAGGCTGCTGGGGCCGCTGATGCGTGCCTCCCTGGAGAACGCCCTGGCTGCAGGTGAGGGCGCGCTGACCGGTCCCGTTGCACGCGGTGACGCCGGGACGGTGGCGGCGCACGCGGCTGCTCTCGCCGACGCGCCCGAAGACATCCATTTGGCCTACACCCGGCTGGCTGCCGTGACCGCCCGCCGCGCCGTGGAGCGGGGGGTGCTCACCGCGGAACAGGCACGGGTGATCGCCGACGCACTCGCGGTGCCCGGGCAGGAAGGAATCGAATGAGCCCACAGGTTCTCACGACCGCCGCTGAACTACGCGCCGCTACGGTCCAGCTGCTGGGCGCTGCAGACCGCGGTCAGGCCAGCCTGGGCCTTGTTCCCACCATGGGCGCCCTGCACGAGGGCCATGCTGCGCTCGCCCGCGCGGCCAGGGAGGAGAACGACGTCGTTGTTGCCACTATTTTCGTGAACCCCCTCCAGTTCGGTGACCCCACCGACCTTGAGCGCTACCCGCGGACGCTCGAGACCGACGTCGAACTCCTCGGAGAGTGCGGAGTGGATGTGGTGTTCGCGCCGTCCAGGGATGAGGTGTACCCGGGAGGCGAGCCGCTGGTTCGGGTCTCGGCCGGACGCCTCGGGGAAAAATTCGAGGGTGAGTTCCGGCCGGGACACTTTGACGGCATGCTCACCGTCGTGGCCAAGCTGCTGCACCTCGCGTGGCCGGCCGCGGATGCAATCTACCGGGCCTACTTCGGGCAGAAGGACGCCCAGCAACTGGCCCTGATCCGCAGAATGGCCCGCGACCTCAACTTCCCGGCCGACATCCGGGCGGTGCCTACAGTCCGGTCGACCGAAGGGCTGGCCCTCTCAAGCCGGAACCGATTCCTGAGCGAGGAAGAGGCGGACGCAGCCCTGGTTCTGTCCCGTGCATTGCGCCTGTTGGCAGGGCGCGCTTCCCGTTGTGAACCGCTGGACCTGGATTCCGCCGTCGCGCTGGTTCAAAGTCAGCCGCTCGTGAAGCTGGAGTACTTCGACGTGGTGGACCCCAACACCCTGGAGCCGCTCGCCTTCAGCTGCCGGGAGGCTCCCTTCTCGGGGGAGGGCCTGGCCCTGATTGCCGCCCGTGTGGGCAGCGTCAGGCTCATCGACAACCAGCCGTTGAAAGCGGTCCCGGCGGGAGCGCAAGGCCGAACCGGTAACCTTAGATACCGTGACCACTGAGCAGATCCTCACCACCGAAGAATTCAACGAGCAGATGCGCATCCGCATGGAAAAGCGCGCACGCCTGCTGGAGCGCGGTCACGAACCGTATCCGGTCAAGCCGGAGAGGACCGCCTCTCTGGGTGAAATCCGCGAACGCTTCACGCACCTGGAGCCCGGCGATTCCACCGGTGAGAACGTCAGCGTGGTCGGTCGGGTGGTCTTCCTCCGCAACACCGGAAAGCTCTGCTTCGCCACGCTCCAGGAGGGTGACGGTACTCGCCTGCAGGCCATGCTGAGTCTCGCGGCCGTGGGTGAGGAATTATTGGCGGACTGGAAGGCAACTGTTGACCTCGGCGACCACGTGCAGGTCACCGGCGAGGTGATCAGTTCGCGCCGGGGTGAACTCTCCGTCATGGCTTCGAGATGGCAGATGGCGTCAAAGGCGCTGCGTCCCTTGCCCACATTGCACGCAGGCGTCAATGAGGAGACCCGTGTACGGCAGCGCTACGTTGACCTCCTGGTGCGTGAGGAAGCGCGGCAAATGGTCAGAACGCGGGCAATGATCACCCGCAGCATCCGCGAGACACTCCACTCCCGTGAGTACATCGAGGTCGAGACGCCAATCCTCCAACTGATTCACGGCGGCGCGGCGGCAAGACCATTCGAGACGCACGTGAATGCGTTCGACCAGAAAATGACCCTCCGCATCGCGCTGGAGCTCTATCTGAAGCGCGCAGTTGTTGGCGGGATCGACCGCGTCTACGAAATTGGGCGGATATTCCGCAATGAGGGTGTTGATTCCACGCACAGCCCGGAATTCACCATGCTGGAGTGCTACGAAGCTTATGCCGACCAGTTCGTGATGGCTGAACGAATGAAGGAGATCATCCTCAATTGCGCAGACCTCCTCGGATCGAGGCAGATTGAAACCGAGGCCGGGACCGTTGACCTGGACGGGGAATGGCGCTGGCTCGGGGTTTACCCCGGACTCTCCGAAGCAGTAGGCCGTGAAATCACTCCGGAAACCGGCAAGGAAACGCTCCTGGAGATCGCCGGAGAGCGGAACATTTCAGTCGATCCCGCCTGGGGCGAGGAAAAGCTGGTCCTGGAACTCTTCGGAGAAATTGTCGAACCGACTTTGTTGCAGCCGACGTTCGTCTACGATTACCCGCCCTCCGCGCAGCCACTGGCTCGACAGCACCGGGATCAGCCACACTTGATCGAGGCATGGGATCTGATCATCGGAGGCATGGAACGGGGTACGGCGTTCTCCGAACTCATTGACCCGGTGATCCAGCGCGAGCGCCTCACCGAGCAATCGCGACGGGCAGCCGCCGGTGATGAGGAAGCCATGCAGCTGGACGAGGACTTCCTTCGCGCCCTCGAATACGGAGCACCGCCGATGGGTGGGATTGGATTGGGGATCGACCGCCTTGTCATGCTTTTCACCTCCGCCGGAATCCGGGAAACCATCCTTTTCCCCCTGTTGAAGCCGGAGCTTGGATAATTCATGGAGTATTTGGCTGTTCTCCTGCCCTCCCTTGCGGTTGGCGTCATCTTCTACTTCGTCATGAAGGCGATCTTCAACGCGGACCGCGCGGAGCGTGAAGCAGAATCTGCGGAACGGAGCAGCAGGGAGAATGCAATTACAAAACCGCCGCCGTCGCAGGATGATGTACCGGGGGAGCAGTAAAGCCCTTCGGGGGACTTTTTCTCTTTGACGTTTGGCTTTAATACGGACGATAATTGTTGTTGAATACCTGTCCGAGCCGATAGAGGAGATTATCGTGGCGCAGAAAGTCAAAATCATTCTGATTGACGACCTCGATGGCGGCGAGGCAGATGAAACCGTGAGGTTCGGCCTCGACGGTACCCAGTATGAAATAGACCTCTCCTCAGCGCACGCTGAGGAACTGCGGAGTGCTCTCTCAAGCTACGTTTCCGCTGCCCGGCGGGAGAGCCAGCCCAAGCAGCGCCAGAATGCTCCTGCTGCGCGGAACCAGGAAGCGGCCCAGATCCGTGAATGGGCCAAGGCGAACGGGTACAACGTTTCCGCACGGGGCAGGGTCAATTCCGAGATTATTGAGGCATACCGGGCGGCCCAGCGCTAGTCCGTTCGCCAGCGGTCCGGGCTTCCTGCCGCAAGCGGGCTATCTCGCCTGTGGCGAACACGCCCCACAAGCCCTTCCTAGGCACGTAGCATCGAATTACGCGTTAGCTAGGAGTGTGCCTCATGTTTGAGAGATTTACGGATCGTGCCCGTCGAGTTGTAGTGCTGGCCCAAGAAGAGGCCCGCATGCTCAACCACAATTACATCGGCACCGAGCACATCCTGCTTGGGCTAATTCACGAGGGTGAGGGCGTCGCCGCAAAGGCGCTCGAATCACTCAGCATTTCCCTGGGAGCGGTGCGCGAGCAGGTGCAGGAGATCATCGGGCAGGGCCAGCAGGCTCCCTCCGGTCACATCCCCTTCACTCCGCGTGCCAAGAAGGTGCTTGAGCTCTCTCTGCGTGAGGCGCTCCAGCTCGGCCACAACTACATCGGCACAGAGCACATCCTCCTTGGCCTCATCCGTGAGGGCGAGGGTGTTGCTGCGCAGGTGCTGGTCAAGCTCGGCGCTGACCTGAACCGCGTCCGCCAGCAGGTCATCCAGCTGCTCTCCGGCTACCAGGGCAAAGAGCCCGTGGCGTCCGGCGGTCAGCAGCAGGAGGGCACTCCTGCCGGTTCCGTTGTCCTGGACCAGTTCGGCCGCAACCTCACTCAGGCTGCCCGCGAGGGCAAGCTGGACCCGGTTATTGGGCGCGAGCTTGAGATGGAACGCGTCATGCAGGTCCTCTCGCGCCGCACCAAGAACAACCCGGTGCTCATCGGCGAGCCCGGTGTCGGCAAGACCGCCGTGGTGGAGGGCCTGGCACAGGCCATCGTCCGCGGCGATGTCCCCGAGACCATCCGGGACAAGCAGCTCTACACCCTCGACCTCGGTTCGCTCGTTGCCGGTTCCCGCTACCGCGGTGACTTCGAAGAGCGCCTGAAGAAGGTTCTGAAGGAGATCCGCACCCGCGGCGACATCATCCTGTTCATCGATGAGATCCACACCCTGGTCGGTGCCGGCGCAGCTGAAGGCGCTATCGACGCCGCTTCCATCCTGAAGCCCATGCTCGCCCGTGGCGAGCTGCAGACCATCGGCGCCACCACGCTGGATGAATACCGCAAGCACATCGAGAAGGACGCCGCACTTGAGCGCCGCTTCCAGCCAATCCAGGTCCAGGAGCCTTCGGTAGCGCACGCCATCGAAATCCTGAAGGGGTTGCGGGACCGCTACGAGGCGCACCACCGGGTCTCCATCACTGATGCCGCCCTCGCTTCCGCTGCGAACCTGGCTGAGCGCTACATTTCCGACCGGTTCCTGCCGGACAAGGCCATTGACCTTATTGATGAAGCCGGAGCGCGTCTTCGTATCCGTCGTATGACGGCCCCGCCGGAGCTCAAGGAGATCGATGAGCGCATCGCCGACGTGAAGCGGGAGAAAGAGTCCGCCATCGACGCCCAGGACTTCGAGGGTGCCGCCCGCCTGCGCGATCGTGAGCAGAAGCTCCACGACGAGCGCGTGGACAAGGAGCGCCGCTGGAAGTCCGGCGGCTTGGATGACATCGCTGAGGTTGATGAGGAACTGATTGCCGAGGTCCTCGCCAACTCCACCGGCATCCCCGTCTTCAAGCTCACCGAGGAAGAGTCCTCTCGTCTGCTCAAGATGGAAGATGAGCTGCACAAGCGGGTCATCGGCCAGGATGACGCCATCAAGGCGATCTCCCAGGCCATCCGCCGTACCCGCGCCGGCCTCAAGGATCCCAAGCGTCCGGGTGGCTCATTTATCTTCGCCGGTCCTACCGGCGTCGGTAAGACGGAGCTCGCCAAGGCGCTGGCCGAATTCCTCTTCGGCGACGAGGACGCCCTGATTACGCTGGACATGTCGGAGTACTCGGAGAAGCACACGGTTTCGCGTCTCTTCGGTGCGCCTCCCGGGTATGTGGGTTACGAAGAGGGCGGCCAGCTCACCGAGAAGGTCCGTCGTCGTCCGTTCTCCGTGGTTTTGTTCGACGAGGTGGAGAAGGCACACGCTGATCTTTTCAACTCGCTGCTCCAGATCCTGGAAGACGGCCGCCTGACCGACAGCCAGGGCCGCGTGGTGGACTTCAAGAACACCGTGATCATCATGACCACCAACCTCGGTACCCGGGATATCTCGAAGGGCGTCATGACCGGCTTCCAGTCGGGCACCGACACCAACACGAGCTATACCCGAATCAAGGCGAAGGTCACCGAGGAGCTCAAGCAGCACTTCCGCCCAGAGTTCCTGAACCGTGTCGATGACACCGTGGTGTTCCCGCAGCTGACCCAGGACGAGATCATCCAGATCGTCGACCTGTTCCTCGAGCGTCTCAGCAAGCGCATGGCGGACAAGGGCATGAGCATCGAGCTCACCCCCGCGGCCAAGGTGCTGCTCGCAACTCGCGGCTACGACCCGGCGATGGGCGCGCGGCCGCTGCGCCGGACCATCCAGCGCGAGATCGAGGACCAGCTGTCCGAGAAGATCCTCTTCGGAGACATTAAGTCCGGAGAGATCGTCGCGGTCGACGTCGAGGGCGAGGGCGACGAAGCTCGCTTCACCTTCGTGGGACGCGGCGCCCCCAAGGAGATCGAGGACGTGCCGCCGGCTATCGAGGCGGTCGTTCCCGAGTAAGCCGGAACTTCATCAAGTGGTCATGCCCGCACCGGATTGCCGGTGCGGGCATGACCGCTTTAAGCGCGGACTTCGCACGGCTTTATGAGCGCGCCCCGCACGGCAGGGTTGTGAAGTGGCCCACATCGGGTGGTAAAGATGGTTCATGACTTCCGCATCCGATTCGCCCACCCCCGCGAACCCCGACTCTGCCTTCCATGACCTGGATCGCTTCGTGGCCCTGCCGCGCCTGAGCGGGCTCTCACTGAGCGCCGACGGCACACGCCTGGTTACCTCGGTGGCTACTCCCAATCCCAAGGGCACGGCGTACGCGTCTGCCCTCTGGGAGCTCGATCCGGCTGGTCGCCAACCAGCCCGACGCATCACCCGCAGCTCAAAGGGCGAATCGGGTGCCGCCTTCCTTCCAGGCGGTGACCTGCTGTTCACCTCCGCCCGGCCGGACCCGGAGAACTCGGACGAAGAGCCCATCGCGGCGCTCTGGAAGATTCCTGCCGCAGGCGGCGAAGCCCGTGTTGTGCATTCCCGAACGGGAGGAGTGCAGTCGGTCATCGCTGCAGCGGAGGCGGACGCCGTCGTCGTGGTGGCGGAGGTTTTGGCGGGATCGACTGACGAGGAGAATGACGAGGAGCGCCGTAAGGCACGCAAGGAAGCAGGCGTCGCCGCGATCCTGCACACGGGCTATCCCGTCCGCCGCTGGGATGCCGATCTGGGCCCGGCAGAGCCCCGCTACTTCCTCGCCGAGCACGGCGAGCAGGGCGAGACGCAGCCGGTCACTGTCGACGACGAACCTCCCCTCACGCTCCGCAACGTCACCGGGGACATCGGAACCGGCCTGCGGAACGCCACTCCCCGCATCAGTCCGGACGGCACGTTCCTGCTCACCTCGCAGACAGTGCCCGTCAGAGGAGGAGACCAGCGCTCGGTGCTCGTGCGCATCGATGCTGCAACCGGGGACCGCACCGTCATTCTCGATCATCCTGACTTCAATTACGACGCCGGCCCCATTAGCCCGGACAGCTCCACCGCCGTCGTAGTGGTGCGGCACCGGACCGGACCGGATTCTCCGCCCGATGTAGAGCTCGGTCTCCTTCCCGCGACCGGCGGACAGCTCACGCCGCTCGCGCCCGACTGGGACCGCTGGCCCGATCCCGCGGCATGGCTGCCGGATGGAAGCGCACTGGTGGTTACCGCCGACGAGGACGGCGCGTCCCCGGTCTTCACCATCAACGTCGCCACAGGCCAGGTCAGGCGGGTAACGGCGGACGCGGCGTCGTACACCGACGTCGTCGTCTCACCAGGTGGGGCAACGGCCTACGCGCTGCGCAGCTCCTATGAGTTCCCGCCGGAGCCGGTCCGGATTGAGCTGGCCACAGGAACGGTTTCGGCACTTCCCGCCCCGAGTGAGCGCCCGGCCCTTCCCGGAACGCTTGAGCGGGTAGAGACCACAGGGGCGGACGGGCACCCGGTGAAGTCCTACCTCGTACTGCCGGAAGGCGCCAGTGACTCCAATCCGGTGCCGCTGCTGCTCTGGATCCACGGAGGGCCGCTGGGCTCCTGGAACGCGTGGACGTGGCGCTGGTCGCCGTGGCTGCTGGCGGCGAAGGGGTACGCGGTGCTGCTGCCGGATCCGGCACTTTCCACGGGGTACGGGCAGGCAATGATTGAACGTGGGTGGGGTGCGTGGGGAGACGCGCCCTACACGGACCTGATGGCGGCGACAGACGCAGTAGTTGCCCGCGATGACATCGATGAGAGCCGGACGGCGGCGATGGGCGGTTCCTTCGGCGGCTACATGGCCAACTGGGTGGCTGGGCACACCGACCGCTTCAACGCGATCGTCACCCATGCCAGCCTGTGGGCGCTGGACCAGTTCGGCCCGACCACTGACGCCTCGTTCTATTGGGAGAAGGAGATGACGCCCGAGATGGCGCTCGCCAACTCTCCTCACACCCACGTCGAAAAAATCAGCACGCCGATGCTCGTCATCCACGGCGACAAGGACTACCGTGTGCCGATCGGTGAGGGCCTGAGGCTCTGGTACGAGCTCCTGTCCCGATCACAGCTTCCCGCTGGGCCTGACGGAGAGACCGAACACCGGTTCCTCTACTTCCCGGATGAGAACCACTGGATCCTCAAGCCGCAGCATGCAAAAATCTGGTACTCCGTCGTCGAGCACTTCCTTGCCCGTCACGTACTGGGCGAGAAGGTGGATCTGCCTGCTGAGCTCGGACTGTAGAAGCCTCGCAGGTCTCTAGACTGGATCGGGTGAGCCAATCCTTTAGTATCCGCCGCGCGACCACCGCTGACGTGCCCATCATCAAGCAGCTCGTGGCCCCGCTTGCGGAGGAGCGCATCCTGATCGCCAAGGAAACGGTCGCCTATTACGAGGGCCTCCAGGAGTTCAAGATCGCCGAAGACAACGGCGGCGGCGTGCTGGGGTGCGGAGCCCTCCACGTCATGTGGGAGGACCTCGCGGAGATTCGTACCCTGGCAACCGCTGAGGCGGCGCGGGGCAGGGGAGTGGGCAGCGCCATCGTTACTGCGCTGCTGGAGGAAGCACGCGCCGTCGGAGTGCGGAGGGTTTTCTGCCTGACCTTCGAGGAGGCGTTCTTCCGCCGCCACGGGTTCCGGGTGATGGAGGACCAGTCGGCCGTGGACCCGGTGGTCTACTCGGAGCTTTTGCGCTCGCATGACGAGGGCGTGGCGGAGTTCCTGGACCTGGCGCGGGTGAAGCCGAACACCCTCGGCAATACCAGGATGATCTGCGATCTCTAAGGACCCACCTGGCCAGAGACGGGCAGTTCTCGATAAACTAAGGGTGCTTGGTATTTGAAGGCCAGGTGAGTCCTCCCAACTGGGGGACGGAACGTCGACGAAAGGCGGAACGCCATGGGTGCGGACGACAAGACACAGAACAAGGCCGAGAAGTTGGGCGGCAAGGTCCGGGAAGGTCTGGGCAAGGCTACCGGTGACAAGAAGATGGAAGCCGAAGGTCAGCAGGACCAGAGCAAGGCCAATCTCAAGGACGCCGGCGAAAACATCAAGGACGCCTTCAAGAAATAGTCGGCATCGGATTCGGCGCCTTTAGACCACCACCTGTGGGAAGGACCCTTGTGGGTCCTTCCCACAGCTGTGTCTGACGGTTAGGGCCCGGGAGGGTCTGGGCAACCGTCGCTGCCGCAGAGTACTGTTCAAGTACCCTTGCGGCCTGCCGGGTGTGGCCTTTTCCGTATCAGGACACGAAGCGGGCCGATCAATGGCGAACCGGTTATCCACCCGTCGATCACCGTCAAGGAGAGTCGCATGAAGAAGCTCATCAATGACCCGCAGTCAGTGGTAACTGAATCCGTCGAGGGTTTCGGGGCCGCCCACGCTGATCTGGTCGAGGTGCATTCTGACCCGCTGTTCATCACCCGCAAGGATGCTCCGGTGAAAGGCAAGGTAGGCCTCGTCTCGGGCGGCGGCAGCGGCCATGAACCCCTGCACGCCGGGTTCGTGGGCCGCGGAATGCTCGACGCTGCCGTCCCCGGCGCGGTGTTCACCTCGCCCACCCCGGACCAGATCATTCCAGCCACACTTGCCGTTGATGGCGGTGCCGGGGTGCTCCACATCGTCAAGAACTACACAGGAGACGTCCTGAACTTCGAAACCGCGGCGGAGATGGCGCAGGCCGAGGGCGTCGAGGTCCGATCAGTGCTGATCAATGATGACGTCGCTGTGGAAGATTCGCTCTACACCGCCGGACGGCGGGGCGTCGGCGGGACGGTGCTCGTGGAGCGGATAGCAGGGGCAGCGGCGGAGCGCGGTGATTCGCTCGACGGCGTAGCTGAGATCGCCCAACGCGTCAACGACAACGTCCGATCGATGGGCGTGGCGCTCTCCGCCTGCACGGTCCCGCATGCAGGCGTACCCAGTTTCGAGCTGACCGAGGAAGAGATCGAGATTGGCATCGGTATTCACGGGGAGCCCGGCCGGCACCGGATCGCCATGGAGAACGCGGACGGCATCACGGATCGCCTCCTGGAGCCCATTCTCAGTGACCTGAAAGCTTCCGAGGGCGACCGCGTGCTGCTCTTCGTCAATGGCATGGGCGGCACCCCGGCCAGCGAGCTTTACATCGTGTACCGTCGTGCGCGGCAGGTGCTCGGTGAGCGCGGCGTCTCAGTGGAGCGATCCCTCGTAGGCAACTACATCACTGCCCTCGAGATGGAGGGAGCATCGATTTCCGTGCTGAAGCTCGACGATGAAATGGTGGAACTCTGGGACACGCCGGTGTGGACACCGGCTCTGCGATGGGGAGTGTAAATGGCGTTGACTGCGCAATGGGCTGAAGCCTGGATCCGGGAATGTTCGCGTGTCCTCACGGAACATCGCTCTGAGTTGATGGAGCTGGACCGTGCGATCGGTGACGCCGACCATGGCGAGAACATGCAGCGCGGCTTCGCTGCTGTGGCGGCCAAGCTCGACGACGGCAGCCAGGACACCCCGGCGGCGGTATTCAAGCTGACGGCCATGACCCTGATGTCCACCGTGGGCGGGGCTGCCGGCCCGTTGTACGGCACCGCCTTCCTCCGCGCGGCCACGGCGCTGGGCGACGCAGCCGAGATCGATCCTCCCGCCGTCGTCGCCTTCCTCACCGCGGCTCGCGACGGAGTGGTGGCGCGCGGCAAGGCCGAGTCGGGTGACAAAACAATGATCGATGCCTGGACCCCGGCCGTTGAGGCGGCCGAAACGGCGCACTCGGCGGACGTGTCGAGCGTAGAGGTGCTGGAAGCTGCAGCCAATGCCGCACAGGCGGGTGCCGCTGCCACAGAGCCCCTCATCGCCAGGAAGGGCAGGGCCAGCTACCTGGGTGAGCGCAGCGCCGGTCACCGTGATCCCGGTGCACAGTCCACCGCGCTGATCCTCCAGGCGGCGGCTGACACTGCGAGGCCGGAGCAATGACGGTCGGTCTGGTGATTGTCTCGCACAGCAGCAAGATCGCCGAAGGAGTAGTCGAGCTCGCTGCGCAGATGGCGCCCAACGTCCAGATGGTAGCTGCCGGCGGCACCAGCGACTCACCGTCCCGCATCGGCACGAGCCTCGAGAAGGTGCAATCGGCACTCGAGGAAGCAGACCAGGGCGACGGCGTCGTAGTCCTCACCGACCTTGGATCGGCTGTGATGACGGCGGAAATGACGCTCGAGTTCCTGCCGGCAGAGGCCAGATCGCGGATCCGGTTACCCCGGGCTGCGCTGGTCGAGGGCTCTGTCGCGGCAGCCGTGCAGGCGGAGTCCGGCAGCACGGTGGACGAGGTTGCTTCGTCCGCCGAACGCGCCATCGTGTCCATAGACCCTGAAGCTCTCGAGCCGTTCGTGTCCCACGGGGCTGCGGCTCCCGGCCCGTCGGCACAGCCGGAGGAGCCATCGGGACCCCCTGTAACCGGTGCGTGGACGCTGCTGAACAAGATGGGCCTGCACGCCCGCCCTGCGGCTGTGATTGCAAGGGCGTTGACGGATATGGACGCTGAAGTGAACGTCAACGGCGTCGACGGCAAATCAGTGATGCTGCTGATGTCGCTCGCGCTCGGCGAGGGGCAGGAGCTGAAGGCGGAGGCCACCGGCCCCCAGGCGCAGGAAGCCATTGAGTACATCGGCGGTGAAGTGAAGGCGGGCTTCGGGGAGCTCTAGCGGAAGTTTTATGCAGCTCCGGTGGCTTCCCAGATTGGAGAGCCGCCGTAGCTGCACGAAAGTTCGGGGGTTCAGGCGGTGTCCGGTGTTCAGGCGGTGAGCGCGCCGTCGTCGAGCGTGAGAGACAGTTGTAGAGCCTCGCCAGGGCAACCGGGGCCGTTCGGATAGACCATTTCCGGTGTGCCCGAGGTGTGGTAATACTTGCCGTCGAATATCACCGTCACGCCAACCTCTTCGGCGTCCAGCTCATCAACATTGACGAAGCCAACTAGGGTGCCGTCTGGCCGCACACTTGCGGAGCAGCTGTCCTCCGGCTCGGTTGAATCGCAGCCGAGATCGACCGTCTCGCTTCCCGGGCGAAGTTCCAGGTCGTAGGTCCGGCATCCATCGGTGCAGACCTCGAGCACAGGGTCCAGGATTTCGTCCGCCATGTTTTCTGCGACGGTGACTGATATGCCCGGTTCGGCACCAATCTCCGTGCACGCCAGTGGGGCCGTGCCGCCGCCCACGCAGGCTGTACACAGCACGACGCCGGTGATTCCAGGTGCTGCCCGGAAGCCTCCCATGGAAGCAGGATAGGCGCTTTCCCGTCGGCCGCCGGAAACGATCAGATACCGATCCGCTCCCGGCCCGGAGCTTTACGCAGTTCTGGCGACTTCCGGACGGTTGAAGCCGCCAAAGGTGCGGAAAACTTCCGGGGAGGTTAGGCGGGGAGCCGGAAGCCGCGCGGTGTTTCCTCGGCCAGTCCGTCCGCGAGAAGACCGTCGAGGGCGCGCTCGAGCTGTTCCAGCGGCGCGTTCAGCCCATACAGCTTCTCGAGCGCCGCAGGTGTGCCGTGCGCCAGGTCAACCGGGCGCTCGTGGATCAGGGGCCGAGGCACCGGTGTCTCGGCGTGCCGAAGGACGTGCATGATCGCGCCGCGCACCTGACGGTCAGTGCCCGCCCACGATTGGCCCTTCGGCACATACGTGGGAGCGGGCTTTCCCGCCGCTACCCAGGCGCAGCGGTCGATCACCGGGCAGCGCTCGCAGGCAGGAGCCCGCGCGGTGCACACCAGTGCCCCCAACTCCATCACTGCCACGTTCCAGCGCACGGAGGCGGCGGCGTCGTCGGGCAGGAGGGTTGCAGCCCGCTTCATTTCGGCTGCATTCAGCGACGGCGCGGGCAGTGCCGCTCCAACCACCAGCCGCGCGTGCACGCGGCGGATATTCGTATCGACCACCGTTTCCCGGCGTCCGAAAGCGAAGGCAGCGACGGCGGCAGCAGTGTAGGTGCCGACGCCCGGCAGCGCGAGCAGATCCTCATACGAGCCGGGTACCTCACCCTCATGGCGAACGACGACGGCGGTCGCCGCCGCATGCAGGCGCAGGGCCCTTCGCGGGTAACCCAGACGGCCCCAGTGCCGGAGAGCTTCCCCCGACGGTGCTGCGGCAAGGTCTGCCGGTGTCGGCCACCGGGTCATCCAGTCCTCCCAGACGGGCAGAACCCGCGAGACCGGAGTCTGCTGGAGCATGAACTCGCTGACCAGAACTCCCCAGGGCGTGCGGGAGGGGAGTCGCCACGGGAGGTCGCGGGCCGCGTCGTCGAACCAGTTGCTCAGGCGACCATGCAGCACGGCGGTGTCCACGGGGAGCTCCAGAGATTTGGGAAACGGGCAGGATCCACCCTATCGAATGCTCGTATACCCGGACTCGAGGGAGACGCCTTGAGTGACCTTCAGCAACCGCCTGCGATTGGCTCGCGTCGCGTCATTAGTATTCGGATCCTCCACTGCCTACACGATTGTCTATCGCGTCCCGAATTGCACGGCTTCTTGTCCGGAGATGTTGCGGCCCTCATCCGCGATGCGGCGTTCTGCGCTTAGCTCGATCGTTCGGGCGAGGAGGAGGTAGGCAATAGCTGATGCTGCGAGACCGACAAAAAGCGCAAGATCTGCCTCAGCGAGCGCCTGCGCGACCGGTCCCACATACCAGGCGGTAACGGCAAAGGGTGCCATGGCGAGGATGCCAATTCCATAGGCTGTCATACCTCGCCAACCCCAGTTGCCGTAGATGCCGTTGGGCTTGAAGATCTCCCCGATGGCGTAATGTCCGCGCCGGACAAAGTAGTAGTCGACAAGGTTGACCGAGGTCCATGGCACCAGGACGTAGAGGAGGATAACGAGGAAGCTGCCGAAGTTGGCGAGGAATTCCCCCGTGCTAAGAAGCGAGCCGATAAAGGCGGCCACCGCGATGATAGTACAGGCGATGATACGAACTGCGCGGGTTGGTTGGATGGGCTTTATAGAGTCAGCTGCCGTGATGAGTTCCATGGCCGCTGCATAGATGTTGACGGTGATGACGCTCACCAAACCTGGAAGTGCGGCAATGAGCAGCCAGTAGCCGGACCCTGGAAGTATCTGGTCAGCGGCGTCCCGTACGCCTTCCAAGGGCGCGGTTCCTTGAAACACTGCGGCGATGAATGCGCCGAGGACCATCAGCCACGCCGCGCCCACGAACACCCCGCCATAGGTGTAAGCTAACGCCTTCCCGGGCTTGGTTTCCGGTGGAAGGTAGCGCGAGTAGTCAGAGACGTAGGGAGCCCATCCAAGGGCGTACGCTGCCGAGGCACCAAACTGTACAAGGAAGGGTGCCCAATCGAAACCCGCGAGCGAGAGTTGGTTGCCTTCCAGAGGAATAGCTATTGCGGCGGCGACTGTGAAAAGACCGAAAGTTAGAAGGAAAAGCAGGGTCAGCCACTTCTGGGTTTTATGAATCCAGTGGTAACCAAATACTGCAAGAACCAGGGCCAGGGTGCTGATGATGAAGTACCAGAGCGGGCTCATTGCTATACCGGTTGTCATGGTGAGAACTTCGGCGGCCAGCATCTGGTTGAACATGTTGAAGCCGACGAGGCTGAACACCACGACAGCACAGATAAGTGCAACACCGCGGAAGCCGAACTGCGCCCGGGACTGAATCATTTGCGGGAGACCCAACTGAGGTCCCTGAGCAGAGTGGAACGCGGTGAATACCGTCCCTACTGCAACGCCCAAAATGATAGCCAGAAGCGACGTCAGGAACGAAGCTCCCAGTGCTGCACCGATCATGCCGGTTGCCAAGGTGGTGACGTTGGCGTTGGACATGAACCATAGAGGAAATAGGCTCCAGGGTTTTCCAGTGCGCTCAGTGAGGGGCACCCAGTCGATTGAGCGCTTTTCGATCAACTCTGGTGGTGAAGCAGGCTCCTGTGGTGCCCTAGTCGATCCGCTCATAGTTTTCCTCCGGGATAGTGCGGCTTACGCCTCAGGTGGCTGGTAGTTGCGGTTGCATTGAGACTAGGAGGTGACCACCTATCGCACAAGACGATATTTCCTTGTGTCAGGCATAGGAAGAGCCTATGTTCAATCTGCGGCGGCCCGACTGGTCATCACCATCTCGGTAGCCAAACGAATTAGCTCCGACGTCACTGGAGACAGTGCCGCGTCTTCGCGCGTTATCACTGCGATTGTGTCGTAGAGCGGCTCACGGAATGGCACAGTGAGGATGTGCTCCGGAAAGATGGTGCTGGCCGTTACCGCGCGGGACACGATGGTGTCCCCTACGCCACGAGCTACCAGCGCGAGGGCAGATTCCACATTCTCCACCTCGATCATCGGCTCCAAACGAACGCCAGCGAGCTGCGCGCGCTCGGCTAATTGGCGACGTGTTGGATCGTCCCATCCATAATGCGCGTCATAGAGAATCAGGGGCGCTTCCATGATGGCCTCAACAGTCATCGGTTTCGCCGCGCGCGCAGGGTCCGTGGTTGCCCATACCACTTCATCACGTAAAAGTGGAGTCACGGCAAGTCCGTCATCAGTGATGGGGAGGACGACTAGGCCCGCTTCAAGTTGCCCGGAGCGCACGCCTTCGGCCACCTCGACAGAGTTTTGACCGACCAGGCGTGTCCGAACACCCGGACGTTCAGAATGAAATCGCACAGCAAGATCGGAGAGGAAGTAATAAGAGGCGTTACGCAGCACTCCAACGGAAGCCACCCCTCCCTTCATTCCACGAAAGGCGTTCAGCGATTGTTCAGCGCCGTCTGCTCCATCTACGGTCCTGCGAGCCCAGGGCAGTAACTCCCTTCCCGCCGATGTAAGCACCAAGCTCCTGCCACCACGCATGAAGAGTTGCAGGCCGCTTTCGGCTTCAAGTTTGCGGACCAGTTCGGAGACTGTCGGCTGGGTGGTTCCTAATGCAGCGGCAGCAGCGGTGAAAGATTCCAGAGTTGCGGCGAGTAAGAAGGCCCGGAGCTGGGTAAGAGTCATAGCCAAAGGCTATCCCTTGGATAGTTCCTATAGCCCTTGTGGGCGGTAAGCGCACATGCGTACGATCACGGCATGCTATTCACACCCTCAGTTCTGGAGAGTCTCCGCGGCAATTACCGGCACCTCAAGGAACCCTTGATCGATGCGCCCGCCGCTCAACGTGATCCCGTCGTAGTCGAAACTGTGTCATCTATGCTGCGCAACATAGAGGCCGGCGGCATGGACGCCGTTCTGGATTATGCCCGCAAACTCGATGGATGGGACGGTGGGGATTTCGAGCTGACCGGAAGCGACATCAGCTCCAGCGGATCCCGGCTTCCTTTAGACCTTCGGGTTGCAATAGAACTCGGGGCGGAGCGAACCCAATCATTTGCAGAGGTTCAGCGGAGACACCTAGTCGATTTCGAAACCGAGGTTGTGCCGGGCGTTAAGGCTGGTGTTCGCTACATTCCGGTCTCCCGCGTAGGGGCTTATTTGCCCGCTGGCCGGTTCCCACTTACAGCGAGCGCCTTCATGACTGTTGGAGTAGCGAAGATTGCTGGCGTACCGACTGTTCTTTCGTGTACGCCACCCCAGCCGAACGGTCGCGCGAACGATGCCGTGCTGTACGCAGCGCACCTTTCTGGAGTTGACCGTGTCTTTGTTTTAGGCGGAGTGCAGGCTTTGGCCGCGATGGCGTTCGGGCTACTCGGCGATCTCCCGGTCGACATGCTGGTAGGCGCAGGAAACGCGTACGTGGCTGAAGCCAAGCGTCAGCTATTTGGTACTGCGGCAATTGACCTGCTCGCCGGACCTTCGGAAGTGGCTGTCATTGCCGACGAGACGGCCGACCCGGTTCTGGTCGCAGCAGACCTGCTCGGCCAGGCAGAACACGGTCCCAACTCTCCTGCAGCTTTGGTGACCACATCCGCGGACCTGGGACATGAAGTCATAGAGGAAGTTGGTCGCCAGCTTCTGACACTGGAGACCGCGGAGATTGCCGGCGCGGCGTGGCGTGATTATGGTTCTGTGACTGTCGCAGCCAACCGCGAGGTGGCAGTCGCGCTCATGGACGATCTTGCGCCGGAGCATCTTGAGCTCCTCACCGGAGACAACGACTATTACCATTCGACATTGCGCAATTATGGTTCGCTTTTCATTGGCGAGTGGAGCACTGTTGCTTATTCTGACAAAGGAATGGCCGGGACAAATCATGTTCTGCCGACCGCCGGTGGTGCGAAACACTCCGCCGGGCTCTCGGTATCCCGGTTCCTGAAGCCTCTCACCTACCAGCGTGTGGAACGGGACGCGACCCCCAGTCTCGCCGACGCGGTCGCAGTAATCTCTGGCTCCGAAGGAATGATGGCCCATCTCGCTACAGCGTCCTTGCGCTTGCAAAGGTTGAATCCGGTTACAGAAACTACTCCGGGGGTGACCGTGAAGTGAGCTTGGAAGATCCTGGTCGCTCCGCTGCTTACGGTGTCCCGCGGGTCGTGTCGGTCCGAGCACATGAGCTGGCGCCGATAGCTGGACAGCTCGAAGAGAACCTCGCCATGATCGAGAACGCTATCCAACAAGCTGTAGAGGATAGGGTGCAGCTGCTGGTGTTGCCGGAACTCGCAACAAGCGGGTACTACCTTGAAGCCGTCGAAGCTGAACGATGCGCGCTGGGAGCCGATCATCCCCTGTTCGATCGTTGGGCAGCGAGACTCAGATCCGAAATGGTGTTGATTGTCGGTTTCTGTGAGCAGGGAGACGGTGAACTATTCAACAGCGCCGCAGTTATCACTCAGGCAGGCGTGCAGGATGTGTACCGCAAAACACACTTATGGGATGCGGAGAAGTCGATCTTTTCTGTTGGAGAACACCCGCCGCCAGTCGTTCCCACCCCGGTTGGCGCAGTCGGAGTCCTCATTTGTTATGACCTTGAATTTCCGGAGATGCCACGATCTCTCGCCCTCAGAGGTGCTGAAATTACCGCTGTACCGACGAATTGGCCTTTGATACCTCGTCCGGCCGGTGAACACGCGCCCGAAGTGATTCAGGGTATGGCGGCAGCGAGGGCGTCCGCGATGGCGATTGTTTGCTGCGATCGCAGAGGAACGGAGAGAGGACACCGCTGGACGCAAGGTACGGCAGTAATCGGTACCGACGGTTGGCTTAATGGGAGCACAGACGAGTTCGGCAGACTGGACGCGGTCATTAACATTGCAGCAGACCGTGCCTGGATAGGGCCACACAATGATTCGATACACGATCGGCGGCCCGACCTTTACATGTAAGGTGGGTCAACGCATCGCTTATCAGGGCTTCGCGGCGTGGTGCGAGGGCCTGCCGGCCCTCCGTCTCTTAGCCTTGAACCATGAGCTCGGCAGGAGGTACAGGCAGCAGCCGGGTGAGAAGGCCCCACGGGAAACCGAGCCCCCGGGTGTACAAGCGGCGCCGTCAACTGGTCGCGTTGCTCGCCCTCCTGCTCCTCGGTGGCCTCATATGGGCAGGCATCGCCATCGCGGGTATGTTTCGCGGTGATGGGACACCTGCTCCGGCCGTGGCCGCTCCCACCAGCGCTGCTCCTGATCCGTCTGCTCCCTCCACAGCAAGCGCGTCGGCGTCCCCGACACCGTCGGCAACTCCCACAGAGCCGGTGTGCAACCCGGCCTCCATCGAGGTCACCGGCAGCACCGACGCCGAGACCTACGCGGCTGATCAGTCCCCGGTTCTCTCCCTGACGGTCAGCAACACGGGCGACGCGCCCTGTCCCGTGAACGTCGGGACGTCACAGATGGAGTTCCTTATCACCAGTGGCGATGACCGGATCTTCTCCTCCCGCGACTGCCAGGAAGGCGCCGACGACCTCGAGGTGACTATCGAGCCCGGAGAGTCGGAGACAGCACGGTTCACGTGGGAACGGATTCGAAGCGCGCCCGAGTGCACCGAGGTGGACGTTGTGCCGGGACCGGGCCAGTACGCGTTCCAGACACGCCTTGGTGAGCGCACCAGTGACGACGTCGCATTCACGCTCGAGTAGACGCTCGCACGGTCCACACAAGAGAGCGGCCTTTTTACATGAAGCGATCGAGGAGGCTGGTCTCCGCGATCCTGGAGAGGCCTTCCCGGACCGTCCGCGCCCGCTGCTCGCCGATACCGTCCACCGCCATGAGGTCATCGATGTTGGCGGCCATTAGGTTCTGCAGCCCGTCGAAGTGATCCACCAGCCGGTTGGCAACGGTGGGCGGGACGGCCTTGATGCCGGATAGCAGCCGGAAACCCTTGGGTTGCACGACGGCGTCGAGTGAGTCCGCGGACGGATTGAACCCGAGCACGCTCGCGATGGTCCCGAGGTCGATGAGGTCGGTGGAGCTGAACCCCTGAAGGCGTGCCAGCTGATCCTCGACCGGCGTGGTGCTGCCGCCCAGCCCGGAGTAGTCGCGGAGCACCATCTCGCTGCCCGGACCCAGGCCGGTGGTGAGCTCCTCAACCTGGAGTGAGAGGAGGCGGCCGTCGATGCCGAGCTCAAGAACGTACTGCGAGATTTCCTCGGAGATCCGCCGTACCATTTCCTGGCGCTGCAGGGTAACTGCGACGTCGCGGACGGTGACCATGGCTTCAATTTCCAGCGCGGATAGAGACCCGGTGACCTGGTCGAGCCGGGCACGGTAGCGCTCGAGGGTGGCGAGCGCCTGGTTGGCACGAGCCAGTACCGGCTCGGATCCCTCAAGCACGTGACGGAGGCCGTCGACGTAGAGCGCGATGATCTGCATGGATTGGCTCACCGAGATCACGGGGACGCCGGTCTGGATGGCAACGCGTTCAGCCGTCCGGTGTCGGGTTCCCGATTCCTGCGTCTCGATACGATGGTCCGGCACCAGCTGCACGCCGGCGCGCAGGATTTTGCTCGCATCGCGGTCGCAGACGATCGCGCCGTCCATTTTTGCGAGCTCGCGCAGGCGCGTCGGTGAGAAGTCGATCCCGATGTCGAAGCCACCCGAACAGATTGAATCCACTGTGCGGTCAAAGCCAAGGACAATCAGGGCGCCGGTGCGGCCGCGCAGGATCCGCTCAAGGCCGTCACGCAACTGCGTACCCGGCGCCACCCGCGCCAGGGTTGCCTTCAGCGCGTCCTCCGGACTGCGTACCATCTCACTCCCTCTTCCTGCTGGACAGGCAAATGCACGGCCCGGCAGTTCCTAATCCTATGGGAGCACGCATCCGCTTGACGGCCCAGTTCCTGCTCAAAAGCGTAACGTTCGGCGCAGTTCAACCCATCTACGACGCCGCAGGTGCCGTGGATGGGTCAGAAGAGCAGTTCCAGGGCCTCGGTGAGGGTGCTGATCTGCTTCACAGTGAAGCCTGCGGGAACCTTGCCGGGCCCGTTCGGCGATTCCGGTACGACGGCGTGGGTGAACCCAAGGCGTTCGGCCTCCTGGATGCGCCGCGAGATACCGGGGACGGGCCGCACCTCACCGGCGAGACCCACTTCCCCGAACGCGATCATGCGGGAGGGGAGCGCCTGGTTGGTCTTGGCCGACGCGATGGCGAGGGCAACCGAGAGATCCGTTGCCGGCTCGGTCAGTTTCACCCCGCCGACCGTGGCCACGTAACTGTCATCCTTGTGGAGCTGCAGCGACGCGCGGCGCTGCAGGACGGCGAGGAGCATTGAAACCCTTGAGCCGTCCAAACCGCTGGTTGCGCGACGGGGCTGGGCGTTCGCCGACTCGGCCAGCAGT
This sequence comes from Arthrobacter sp. TJ-270, assembly GCF_058269075.1. NCBI lineage: Bacteria > Bacillati > Actinomycetota > Actinomycetes > Micrococcales > Micrococcaceae > Arthrobacter > Arthrobacter sp. TJ-270. The sequence continues at coordinate 189,149 of NZ_JBZCNB010000003.1, forward strand.
GCCTGAACCTCAGCCAGCAGCGGCCGTCGGCCTTCGAGGGTCACCGTGATGCAGGTGCCTGACACAGGCTCCTTGGTACGGGAGACAAACAGGCCGCTCGGATCAGCGAGCCCTTCAATGCCGGTATCAGTCAGGTCGAAGCAGCCGACCTCATCAGTGGGACCGTAACGGTTCTTCACCGCGCGCATCAGGCGGAGACGCGAGTGCCTCTCACCTTCGAACTGGCACACTACGTCCACCAGGTGCTCCAGCAGGCGTGGGCCCGCGATTGAACCGTCCTTGGTGACGTGCCCCACCAGCAGCGTGGTCATCCCGCGGGTTTTCGCCGCGTTGATCAGTGAGGCAGCCACCTCCCGTACCTGCGTGACGCCGCCGGCGCTCCCATCGACGTCCGGGCTGCTGAGCGTCTGCACCGAGTCCACGATCAGCAATGCAGGATCGACCTTCTCAACCTGGCCGAGTGCCTGGCTGAGGTCCGACTCCGCCGTGAGGTACAGCGTGTCCGCGAGGGCGCCGATGCGTTCAGCACGCAGCTTCACCTGAGCGGAGGATTCTTCACCGGTGACGTAAAGGACGGTTCGTCCCAGCCGTGCAACCCGCGCCGCGACATCGAGCAGCAGCGTGGACTTGCCGACGCCGGGTTCACCGGCCACCAGGATTACGGCGCCCGGGACGAGCCCACCGCCAAGGACCCTGTCCAGTTCACCGATTTCGGTGGGCTGGTAGGAGGCGGTGGTGGCGTCTACATCGGCAATCCGGAGGGCCGGGTGCGCAACGGTAGCGGCCGCCGTCGTGCGCGCTACGCCCGCGGCGGCAGTCTCTTCCACCGTTCCCCAGGCCTGGCACTCACCGCACCTGCCGACCCACTTGGCGGTACTCCAGCCGCACTCGCCGCAGCGGTAGGCGGGGGATTGCGTGCGCGAGCGGGAGGTCTTTGTTGCCATGCCTCAAACGTACTCGGTGCTTCTGACAGTCTTGATGAGGCTCACAGTTTCGGCAGATACCCGGCGGCGTCCTCATGGGACAGCCCGGTGGCCTCGAGCAGGTCGACGACGAGCGGCCGATACAGGATGACCAGCCCCTCACCCTCGAGACGCTCCACATTGAGCCGTGTCGGATGCAGCACCGTGGCCACGGCCGCCAGGTCCTCGCGCGCCCTGCGCAGGTGTTGGTCCCGTTCGGCTGTGGAGGACGAATGCAGGGCGAGCGCCAGGACATCCACGGCGTCTGCAGTATCCTCAATCACCTGCGAGAGGGACTGCACTGCATCATCCGAGAGCGCGGCATGGTTGATGACCGAGGTAAGACGCCGTGAGAACACCCGGCTGTTGCGGATTGCCAGATCGATGTAGCCGATCGACCCCCTGAGCTCGCCAATCTCTCCGCGGTGCCTCCGATACGCCGGGGACATACGTGCAACCTCCGCGGCCGCGCGCATTGAACCGGACAGGCCGTCCATAAGCGGCTGGCAGTTGCGCGCCCGGACCAGTGCATGCCACGCCTGCGTCGGGTCGCTCGCGGACAGCGCCCGTGCGTTCTCCCGGAGCACCCCCGAGAGTTCCCCGAGAAGCTTCCGTACATCGCCCTTGGGTTCTCGGCGCGGGTCCCGGGGTATTGCCATGGTGATCAACAGGGCGAAGACACCACCGACAATGGCGTCCGCGCTCCGCGTGAACGGCCCGCCTTCCGGCGGGGGCAGAAGCACAACCAGGAGAGACTGAAGGGCCAGCTGCGTGGTGAAGATGGTCCCGCTGTCCAGGAACCGGGCGAGCAGTACGGACAGAAAAAGCACGACGGCGGCCTGCCACAGCCCTGTGCCGAGCGCCGCCAACAGCACGTCGCCCACGGCGATGCCCAGCGTGCAGCCGAAGCCCACCTCGAGCACCCGGCGCAAACGGGGATCACGGGAGAATCCCAGCGCGATGAGGGCTGAGGTGGCAGCGAAGAGCGGGCCCTCATGTCCGAGCACCTGCTCGGCGAAGGCGTACGCACCCACTGCGCCGACGGTGATCTGCATGGCGGGAAACAGCGACGAGCGGCTGCGCCGCAGCCCGACCCGGGATCGGTTGCGCACAAAGGAACGTGCGCGGTCCAGTCGGGATCCCCGGGTCATACGCCTGACCTTACCGCCGGGAGCGGTGAGTGAGGGTGAAGCTGGTCAGGTGGCCGGCTGTCCGCGTACGAACGGCGGCCAGCGGCGCAACGAGCAGGAGCGAGCCGGCGGCAAGCTCCATGAATTCCTCCAGATGGGAAAGCACAAGCAGTACCGGCGCCGGCGCGCCAAGGCGCGTGAGCTCGCCTGCCACAAACTCAAGCCCGACGGCGGCGAACAGCAGGGTCGCCACACCCAGCACGATCAACCGGGTTGATTTCTCCGGCAGGTAGCGGGCGCTGATAATCGCCAGCACGAGGACGACAACAGCGATCACGATGCCGAGGACCAGCCAGACCAACGTGAAATCAGTAACGTCGACGAACTGCAGGACGAGTGCGTCCATCCGTTCGTGCAGTCCGGTGCCCTCATCCAGGCAGAAGAGCAACACCAGCCCTCCCAGGATCCACCAGGCAGCGGATCCCTTGATCTTCTGGTGTTGGGCCAGCACTGCAACGAACAGGAGGCTGGTGGTCGCTGCGGCGAGCTGTGCAACGGACCACCAGGAGGGGAGGTTCCCTTCCTGGTTCACATCGACGTACACGCTGAAGAGCGTTTCGCCCCTCGGCTGGCCGGTCAGCAGGGGAGCGACGAAGCTCAGGGTGACAACCAGCACGTGCACGATGCCGAGACCGAACAGCAGGCGGCGCCACCTGAGCGCATGGCCTGGGTGGTCAGCGGAAAAGCCTTCGTTCTCGGCGAGGCCGCCGTCAGAGCTGCTTTCGATGGTCATGGGTACCACGCTAATCGCTGTGACAAGGAGAAAGATCAGAGCTAAATAACGCATTCATTCCAAAGCACAAGAGTTGCATGGCGAATAGGGGCAAGAATCCTTCCTCCGTTCACCTTCTGTTCACTTTGACCGGTCAGTCTCGTTACCTGCGGTGCCTAGCGTGAGGTGCGTACCGAATCTCGTACAGACAACGCGGGTGCCCTCTGAGCACCGACTGTTAAACCCTGGAAGGGGCAATATTCAAGTGAAGGCTCTTCGCTTTGGCCGCGCTGCGGCAGTAATCTCTGTGGCCGCTCTGGCCCTCACGGCGTGTGGCTCTGACAGCGCCGTTAGCCCAGGATCTGAAGGCGGCTCGAGCTCCGCTACCGAAAGCACCGTTTCCGGCACTCTGACCGGTGCCGGTTCCTCCGCCCAGAACGCAGCCATGACCGCATGGAAGACCGGCTTTGAACAGGCCAATCCTGAAGCTACCATTCAGTACTCCCCGGACGGTTCCGGTGCCGGTCGCGAAGCTTTCCTCGCAGAGGGCGTGCAATTCGCCGGTTCAGACGCCTACCTGGATGACGAGGAGTATGAGGCGTCCAAGGAGGTTTGCGGCCCCGACGGTGCCATCAACGTCCCCGCATACGTCTCTCCGATCGCTGTCGCGTTCAACCTTCCTGAGATCAAGGAATTGAACCTCGACGCCGCCACCATCGCCGCCATCTTCAAGGGCGAGATCAAGAACTGGAACGACGAAGCCATCGCATCGCAGAATGAGGGCGTGGAACTGCCCGACCTGCCGATCACGGTTGTTCACCGCGCCGATGACTCCGGTACCACTGAGAACTTCGTTGAGTACCTCTCGGCAGCCGCACCTGACGCCTGGACCTATGAGGTCTCCGGAGACTGGCCTGCCGAGATCGTCGCCGAAAACGCTCAGGGTACTAACGGCGTCGTCTCCACCACCTCTTCCACCGAAGGCGCGATCACCTACACGGACGCATCCGCCGTCGGTGACCTGGGACAGGCACTGGTCAAGGTTGGCGAAGAGTACGTAGCGCTGAGCGCGGATGCCGCGTCACGCGCCGTCGAGGTTGCAGAGCCGGTTGAAGGACGCAGCGAAGTAGACATGTCCCTCGACCTCAAGCGCGATACCACTGAGTCGGGTGCATACCCGATCGTGCTTGTCTCCTACCACCTCTACTGCAGCGCCTATGAGGACCAGGAGACCGTAGACCTGGTCAAGGCTTTCGCAAGCTACGCAGTCAGTGAGGAAGGCCAGACGACGGCCGAGTCCTCCGCCGGCAACGCGCCTATCTCGGAGACCCTCCGCGAGCAGGCAATGGAAGCGATCGACACCATTCAGGTTGCTTCCTAACAAGTCAACGACGCCCCGCCAGGCCGAGAGGCCCTGGCGGGGCTGTTGGCTGTCTGTGCCCCGACGGGGTTGCAGGTACCTTGTATAAGCGGGGCAGTTGCGCGAGCACTGTCCCAGACGATCCCCGCGAAGCGCCGAAAGGTCCCCCGTGTCCACGAATGCAGTGAAACGAGCAGGTGGTGCAGGTCAATCCGGAGACAAAATATTCTCCGGGGCCAGCCTCGCCGCAGGCTGCCTGATCCTGGCGGCGCTATTCAGCGTTGCAGTCTTCCTGATCGTTGAGGCTCTTCCGGTCTTCCGCGCCGACCCGGCCGACATCTCCGGCGGGGAAGGTTTTTTTACCTACATCTTCCCGATCGTCATCGGGACGGTCATCGCGGCGGCCATTGCCCTGTTGATTGCCACCCCGCTCGGTATCGGCGTCGCCCTGTTCATTTCCCATTACGCTCCGCGGCGCTTCGCCCAGGGACTCGGCTATGTGATCGACCTGCTCGCGGCTATCCCGTCAGTGGTCTACGGAGCGTGGGGTTACGCGGTCCTCGCACCGCAGATGGCTATCGCCTACGACTGGCTCGCGCGCAACGCCGGCTGGATCCCGATTTTCGAGGGACCCGCGAGCCAGACCGGACGCACCATGCTCACCGCTGGCGTCGTACTTTCAGTCATGGTCCTCCCCATCATCACGTCACTGAGCCGGGAAATCTTCCTCCAGACGCCGAAGCTGCACGAAGAAGCAGCGCTCGCCATGGGCGCCACACGCTGGGAAATGATCACCATGGCGGTACTGCCGTTCGCCCGCCCCGGAATCATCAGTGCAGCAATGCTCGGCCTCGGCCGCGCTCTCGGCGAAACCATGGCCGTGGCCCTGGTGCTTTCCGGCGGCGCGCTCACCGCCAGCCTGATTCAATCCGGAAACCAGACAATCGCGGCCGAAATTGCGCTCAACTTCCCCGAGGCATTTGGGCTGCGTCTGGCCGAACTGATCGCCGCCGGCCTGGTTCTCTTCCTCATCACCCTTGCCGTCAACATCGTTGCACGGTGGATCATCAGCCGGCACAAAGAATTCTCAGGGGCTAACTAATGGCGAATGCCACCTTGACTCCGCGTCGCTCCCAACTGACCAAGGGCAAGATGCCCACCTACACCCTCTGGGCGGTGTTGGCAGCGTCGGTCGTAGTTGGTGCTGCGCTGGCCGCGCTGGTCGGTTTCGGCCTGGTGCCGTGGGCCCTCTTCAGCGCACTCCTCTTCATCGTGGCCGGGACGGCTGTCACCGGCGTCGTGGAGGGGTCCCGCAAAGCCCGGAACCGACTGGCCATGTTCCTGATCTACGGATCCTTCCTGGTGGCTCTTCTGCCGTTGCTCTCGGTTATCTGGACTGTTCTGGAACGTGGATTCCCCGGGCTGACCTACAACTTCCTGTTCACGTCGATGAACGGTGTCACCGGCGCGATCGACAACCAGACCGTTGCAGAAGGATCGCCGGTTCTCGGCGGCGCCTACCATGCCATTGTCGGAACCCTCCAGATCACCCTGTGGGCAACCCTCATCTCCGTGCCGATCGGGCTGTTGGCGGCCATATACCTTGTGGAGTACTCCACGGGTGGGAAACTGGCACGCGCCATCACTTTCTTCGTTGACGTGATGACCGGTATCCCGTCCATCGTCGCCGGTCTCTTCGCCGCGGCGCTGTTCGGCCAGCTGTTCGGGCCGGGAACACGTACCGGTTTTGTTGCCGCCGTCGCTCTGTCAGTACTGATGATCCCGGTTGTTGTGCGCTCCACCGAGGAGATGCTCAAGATCGTCCCGAACGAGCTCCGGGAAGCCGCCTACGCGCTCGGCGTGAGGAAGTGGCGCACAATCACACGCGTAGTGATCCCGACAGCGATCTCCGGCATTGCGTCCGGCGTCACCCTGGCCATCGCCCGCGTAATCGGCGAAACCGCGCCCATCCTCGTAACCGCCGGCTTTGCCAGCTCGATCAACTGGAACGTCTTCGGCGATTGGATGAGTACCCTGCCGACGTTCATCTACTACCAGATCCTGACGCCCACCTCGCCGACCGCCACTGACCCCAGCACACAGCGCGCCTGGGCGGCGGCGCTGGTGCTGATCGTCATGGTCATGCTCCTGAACCTCGTGGCGCGCATGATCGCCCGCCTCTTCGCTCCCAAGACCAGCCGCTGACCCGCCGGCACAACCAGAAGGATCCCCATTGTCCAAGCGAATCGACGTCAAGGACCTCAACGTCTACTACAGCAAGTTCCTCGCTGTTGAAGACGTAAACATCAGCATCGACGCACGCTCCGTCACCGCGTTCATCGGCCCGTCCGGCTGCGGAAAGTCCACCTTCCTGCGGACCCTGAACCGTATGCACGAGGTTATCCCGGGTGCACGCGTTGAGGGTGAAGTGCTGCTCGACGGCGACAACCTGTACGACTCCGCAGTGGACCCTGTCACGGTCCGCAGCCAGATTGGTATGGTCTTCCAGCGCCCCAATCCGTTCCCCACCATGTCCATCCGCGACAACGTGCTGGCCGGCGTAAAGCTGAATGACAAGCGCATCTCAAAGTCGGACGCTGACGCTCTGGTCGAAAAGTCCCTGCGTGGCGCCAACCTGTGGAATGAAGTCAAGGACCGCCTTGCCCGTCCCGGTTCCGGCCTGTCTGGCGGCCAGCAGCAGCGCCTCTGCATTGCGCGTGCCATAGCGGTCTCTCCTGAGGTCATTCTCATGGACGAGCCCTGCTCTGCACTTGACCCGATCTCCACCCTCGCCATTGAGGACCTCATCAATGAGCTCAAGAACGAGTACACCGTGGTGATCGTTACCCACAACATGCAGCAGGCGGCGCGGGTTTCCGACAAGACTGCTTTCTTCAACATTGCGGGCACCGGCAAGCCCGGCAAGCTGATCGAGTACGGCGAGACCACCGACATCTTCAACATGCCCTCCCAGAAGGCAACCGAGGATTACGTCTCCGGCCGCTTCGGATAAAGACCGTGCCTAGAGCAGCGGACTCATCGCCAGATAGAGGATCGCCGCGAGCAGCGCGGTGACGGGCGCCGTCGTAATCCAGACCAGCAGTACGGACCGCAACACGCGGCCGCGAACCGTGGCGTAGCGTTGATTGGCGCCGGCGCCCACAATCGCCGAGGTCATGGTGTGCGTGCTGGAGAGCGGCATGTGCAGCGACAATGAGCCCACGAACAGCATCACGGCGCTGACTCCCTGGGCGGTCATGCCGCGCAGGGGGTCGATGCGCACCAGCCGGTTGGACAGCGTGTGGGTGATTCGCCAACCTCCCAGCAGAGAACCTCCCGCCAGGAGCACTGCGGCGAAAACCTGGACCCACAGCGGAATGCCGCTCCCGGAATACACGCCGGCTCCCACCAGCGCGAGAACGATCACGACCATGGTCCGTTGGCCGTCCTGCAGTCCGTGGCCAAGCGCAAACGCGGCTGTCAGGACAGCCTGCGCCATCCGGTTACCGTCGTTGACCTTCCGCGGTGAGTTGTGTCGCTGCAGCCATGTCGCAGGAAAGACGACGACGTACGCCAGCAGGTAGGCGATCAGCGGCGAGAGCAGCAGCGGCAGCGCGATGTCCAGCAGGAACACCCGGCCGGAACCCGCGATGGATTCGCCTCCGAGCACGGCCGCGGCTCCGCCCGCCCCAGCCAGCGCACCGATGAGCGCATGCGTGGACGACGACGGCTTGCCTCGGTACCAGGTGAAGATTCCCCACGCGCACGCCGACAGCAGAGCGGCCAGGAGAATGCCGAGGCCGCTCAGACCACGGGGAAGATCGATGCTGTCACCGGTGAAGAGCGTGGCAAGACTGGCACTCATCAGCGCACCGACGAGGTTGAACAGCGCTGCGAGCAGGACGGCGACGGTTGGCGTCAGGGCCCGGGTCCGGACGGACGTGGCGATGGAATTGGAGACATCGTGGAAACCGTTGATGAAGGCAAAACCGCCGGCGAACAGAATTACGGCACCGAGGAGGAAGACCTCCACCTACGATTCCTTGACGACGATGGCACCGACGTGAGTTGCGACCTTGCGGATGTCCTTGGTGACGTCGACGAGTTGGTTTGCCACGTCACGGTGCCGGGCATAGACAAGGGGCTTGTGGTCCGCGAGCAGCTCCGAGCACCAGATTCTGTGGGTACGTTCGGCGCGTTTGGCGAGGCGCAAAATTTCAATCCAATAGTCCTCGAGATCGTCGAGGGAGTTCAGCTGCCGCATCGCTTCGGCGGTCAGTTCCGCCTGGCGCGTGATTACCTCCAGTTGCTCGGATGCGCGGCGGCTGAGCTTGTTCAGCTTGTAGAGGGCAATCAATTCCGCGGCGCCGTCGAGCTTTTCCATTGCTTCGCTCAGAAGGCGTGACATGGCATAGAGGTCTTCGCGGGGCAGCGGGTTGATGAAGCTGGTGCGCATTGAGGTCAGCAGGGCGAAATGCAGGTCGGTGGACGTGCCTTCGTACTGATGGAGCTCTTCGGCCAGCTGGTCGTAATCCTGACGAGCAGCTCCGAGGATGCCCGACATGCTGCGGACTCCGAGGACCAGTTGCTGGGCCATGCTGGAGAGCAGTTCCAGTCCTGCGTTCTCCTGCGGGAAGAGGTGGAGCTTCACTAAAGTCACCTAGGGTCGCACGGACGGTTGCCACCTAAGAATACCTGTGCCGCGCTTAGGTGACCGGTGCTGTGCAACCGGCCACCTAAGGGCACAAAAGTGGCGCCGAACCGGGAGCGCCTCTCGGCGGAAGGCCGCTCGAAGCGGCTAAATGTTGAAGCCCGGGGGTTCCACGGTCCGACACCAGTTTCAGTCTGCTACTGACCCGCCTGCATGTCAACGACATGACGACGGCGGTGGGCCGCCAAGGAGAATTGGTCAGCAGTTTGCCCTGCTCACAGCGAATTGATCGCGTCTGCGATCGCCTCGGGTGGTCCTCGGGCGTGAAGTGTTTTCCGCCCGGTATGCGCACAAGTTCGGTGCCGAGGTCCGCGGCAAGTTTTTCGCCATAGCGAACCTTCTGGAACCTGTCCGCAGCGCCCCAGACCACGCGTGAGGGCAGGCCCAGGCGTGGTATGTCCCGTGCAATATCGAGGGTGTCCTGGACATCAAGCGCCCGGATCTGGCGCATCATGCTTCGCGCGGCGCCCTCGGTCAGGTAGGGCGGCCAGTGCTGGGCGATCGCTTCCCGGGCCTGCTGGAGGTCATCGTGCCCCCGGTGGAAAAGCTGCACTAATGCCGGGTAAAGAAGGGCATGAGGCAGATGTGACAGCGGCCCGGCAACCTTTTGCATCGCCTTGACGCTCGGTATGGGCCAGGAATCGTAAGCCACCGCATGTGTCAGCACGAGACCGGAGAACGTACCGGGCCGGCGTACAGCCGCGATCTGCGCCACGCCGCCCCCGAGGTCGTGGCCCACCAGGATGGGCTTGGCATCGAGCTGCAACGAATCGATCCAGTCGAGCAGGTAGCCGGCCTGCGCTTTGAGGCTTAGGGCTCGATCCTGGCCCTCCCGGATGCTGGTGCCGTAGCCGGGCATCTCCCAGGCGAGAGTGGGGCCCTGGACGAGCGGCATCACACGCCGCCAGAGACGGGGCGAAGTTGGAATCCCATGAACCAGGACCACCGGCTTTCCGCTGCCATGTTCAAGCCAACGGACCGTGCTCCCGTTTACTGTGCCGGCCTTTTCTTCCACGGCGGAACCCTTCCAGATAGACGTCGTGAGGCTCATGCTGTTTGTGCTCAACGGGTCAGCCTGCGCTGACTCGTTATCAGGAGGTTCGTTTGGCGATGATCCTCAGCCGGTCGGGGTCTCTCACCGTGATTCGTCCGCGGCTTTGCCGGATCAGTCCCTCGGTGGCGAATTCAGCCATGGTCTTGCTCGTCGCTTCACGGGTTGCTCCCAGCAGGCCGGCCAGCTGCTCGTGAGTGATCCGGATTGCCGGAGGCTGGCCGAGCTTGTTGCCGAGCTTGCCGGGGCGTGCCGATTCGGCAAGCGTGAGCAGCGTTTTCGCGGTGCGTGCTGACAAGGGGCGGAGCGCGAGGTCCGTGAGTCTTTCCTCAAGCCGGGCCACCTGCTCACCCAGTAGCCGGGAGATTCGGACGGCAATCCGCGGGTCGGCGACGAGGTGCCGTTCGACGTCGTCCACCGTGAGTTGGCAGATGACGGATTCCTCGATCGCTTCGGCATAGTTGTCGTACATGCGCTGGCCGACCAGCAGCATCTCACCGAAAACGGCCCCCTGCTCGAGGATCGCCATGGTCAGGGCTTTGCCGTCCTCGGTGATCCGGAAGATCCGGACTCTACCTGACTTCAGGACAAACAGGGCAGTGACCGGTTGCGACTGGGAGAAGACGAGCTCACCTGCCGAGAACCGCCGTTCCGGCACCATGAGTTGCATCGCCTCCAGTTCCGCCGGACTGAGGTCGGCGAAAAGGTCGACTTCCCGCAGACAGGTGAATTCAGAAGGTCCTGTTGTCAAAGAGTCTGTCTCCCGTCTCTGAGGGGACCAGGGTTGGTCTCCGCCCTTTGGCGCCTGGGCGAGGCCAGGCGCACACGTGCTGGCTGTCTCGGTCACCATGGGATCGCCCTCCTGAAGACTATTTCCCCGTTGTCGAACACGCTACGGACGTTCGGCGAGCGTGTTCTGCAATCCAGGACACACTCACCGGGAGCTGCCCTTGCGCGCGGCCGTCATACAGGCACCACCCACCCGCCGGCACCGTGCGTGATCACGCCTGTGCGGTCACCGGGACGCACCGGCGGTGCGCCGACGACTTCGACGGCGATGCTGTCACCACCGTCTCGGACCTCGGCACCCATCCGGACCAGGACCAGGGTGTGGGCGCCCATCGACTTCACTTCCGTCACTGTGCCTTCGGCGGCTCCCCCACCTGCAGGGGTAAGGCGCAGGGCTTCCTGCCGGATAACAAGGAGCCCGGGGCCGTTTGGTGCCTCCGGCTGAACCTTGATACGGCCGAGGCCGGACTCGTGGTATCCGCCGGCCACGGTGCCCGGGACCTCGTTGAGTCCGCCCAGAATGCGGTTGACCGCCCGGGTAGAAGGCTCATAGTGCACCTGTGCTACCGCGCCGTGCTGCAGGATCCTGCCCTCGTCCAGTACCGCGATCGTGTCCGCCAATATGGAAGCTTCCCGCCGATCGTGTGTGACCAGGACGATCGTCGGCTCGAGTTGGGAGCGAATCTTCGCAAGGAGAGCGTACATGTCCTCCCGGAGGCGGAAGTCGAGGGAACTGAAAGGCTCATCGAGCAGGAGGATGCGGGGATTCCTCGCCAGGGCGCGTGCCAAGGAAACCCTTTGTTCCTGGCCACCCGAGAGTTGGCCCGGCATTCGCTTGGCGAAGCTCTCAAGCTGGACGAGTTCAAGGAATGCCAGGGCTTCTGAACGCGCCGTCTTTTTGGGCAGACCGGCCATCTTCCCTGCGAATGCAACATTGTCGAGCACCGTCAGATACGGAAAGAGCAGCGGCTTCTGAAACACCAGGGAGAGTTCCCTCCCTTCTGCCGGCACACCCTCAAGATCCTGCCCATCCACCAGAACGCATCCGGATGAGGGTCTATCCAGGCCTGCCGCAATGCGCAGCAGGGTGGATTTCCCGCTCCCCGAGGCACCCAGCAGGGCAACGCACCGCCGGGCGGGAATTTCGAGGGAGACGTCCCGGAGAACTTCCCCGTCACCGAAATGCCGGGACACTTCGTGGAAGGTCAGGCTTGAACTCATCCCACGGTCCTTCCACGGAAGCTGGAACCCGCGAGCAGAGCCAGCAGGATCAAGGGCGGTCCTATCATCGCAAGCGAAAGAGCAGCAGTCACTTGCTCGTTCCCGGTGGCCGATGCCGCAGAGCCGAGCAGGAGGGGCAGCGTCACAACCTGTCCGCCGCCCACCAGCACCGTAGTGATGTAGTCACCCCATCCAACGAGGAAGGCAAGGAACCCTGCGCGCGCAGTGGCCCGGGCAAGCAGCGGGATTCGTACCTGTGTGACTACCTGCCTCATGGGAGCGCCGAGGGTTCGGGCCACCTCCTCAAAGCGATCATCGTAGGTAGCCAGCGCGGCGCGGAACATGAAGACGGTGTAGGGGAGGGCGGTTACCGTCAATACGAGGACCACGGACGGAAAGGTCGGCACGCGCGCGCTGAGCAGCACGACATTCGCCCCCATCACCAGCGCGAATGGTGGAATGGCAAGCGGTGCCAGGAGGATGATCTCGATGGGTCGGGCGACCGCTGGCCTGAGCCGCCGAAGACCAAGGGCAGCCAGTGCCCCGAGCGGCGTGGCGGTCACCGCGACACTCGCACCCAGGGCCAGCGACGCCGCACCGGCTGCAAGGGTTTCTCCCGCCCACAGTGCCCGTACGCCCTCGGCAGAGAAGGAGGCCGGAAGAATATTCGGTGCCCTCCACTGCCCGGCAACGGACCACAGCCCGAGGGGCACGACCGGCAGCGCGATCCAAACGAGGAGAATGGCGCCCAGCAGCGTATGCACGCCTGTACTGGGACTGAACCGGCGCTGCCGTGGTCCGGCACCTACACGGTGCGCGGCCGTCATCGCAACCCCCTCAGACGTCGAAGCACCAGGAGCCCGAGGACAATCGCAGCGAGCCCTGCCAGGACAGAAGCCAGGGCAGTGGCCATCGCCTGCGGCCGGGCCTCGAGGTTGATGGCGCCGAACAGCCGGACCGCTCGTACCGGCAGTGGTTCCGGCGCAATGGGACCAAGGAGCCAGGGCGCCTCATAGGATCCGAGCGTGTAGACAAAGACCACGAGAGCGGAGATCGCCAGCGAGGGCGCAGCCAGCGGCAGAACGACATGGACCATCCGTTGCCGGGCGGACGCGCCGAGGTTGGCCGCCGCTTCGCAGAGTTGGCCGGCCGAGCCCGCTATGCTCCCCGCCACCACGAGAGCGACGAAGGCCGATTCCTTCCATGCGAACTCCAGGATCACGGCACCAAACCAGGCGTCCCCAACCAGCCGGGGGAACCCATCGGGCAAGCCGAACAACCGGGCGAGGAAACCGGCGTCGGACAGCAGCAACCCCATCGCCCCCGATGCAACCAGATGCGGGATGGGTACCGAAGCCGCGCTCAGCGCCCCGATTACCCGGCCACGCCACCCTGCTGAGAGCACGTAGGCGGCGATCAGGAATCCCACAATCACCGACAGCACAGTGGAGGCGGCAGCAATATAGAGGGAAAGTCCCGTGGCAGCGATGAGTTCACCATCAGCGGTCCATGCCTCGGTGCTGAACTCGGGTTGGCCGACGAACGGCATCAGCCCGAAGCTCTGCAGGAGGGCTGCCACCAGTGCACCCATCACTACCAGGATCACCGGGATGACCGCTGGGGCGACGGTCAGCAATGCCCTGCGCTGTGTGTCCATCAACCTCCGGCGACGGACCGGCGCCAGGCCTCATCAAGCGCCGGTACCCAGTCGGAACCGAGTTCGGAGTGAGCGTTGCGCGAGAGTTCCTCATATGCGGGAACGACGGGAGACTCGGGCAGGACGGTGAAGAGTTCCTGCTGTTCCGGTTCAAGCCGGCCGACGTCGAGCACTGTGAATTGTCCCCAGATGTCGGGGTCTGCTTTTGCAGCCTGCTGGGCGGGGGACAGGGCCAGATTAGCGACCGCCATGGCGCCGGCCGCGTCTGTGGCATTCACCGGGATGGCGAGGAAGCTGGCGTTACCCACCGTGCCCTCCGCCAGAGGCAGGACTTTGGTGGACTCGGGGAGGGCTCCGGAGGCCACCAGCTCAGAGAGCCGGGCCGGACCGTAGGTCATACCGAAATCCACCTGGCCCTCATTGAACAGCTTATTTAGTGCCTGCTCATCTCGCGGGTAGGTTGCCCCTTCGCGCCAAAGCGAGGGTTCAAGGTCCGCGAGTGTCTCAAGAGCAGCCGGTGCATGCTCATCGAAAAGGTCCTCACTGTAGGACAGTGGAACCTCTCCAGCCCCGCCGGCTGCGGAAATCATCACTTCGCGCAGGAACACACTGCCCGTGAAGTCCGGAGGCGCGGGATAGGTAAAGCGCCCGGGGTGGGCCTCCGCCCAGTCGAGGAGCCCGGCCAGACTCGTGGGCGGCTCGGACACGGCATCGGCGTTGTAGAAGTAGGTGAACTGAGCCTTGTGCCAGGGCGCTTCGCAGCCATCCACGGGGGTACCGAAGTCGTTCGCAAGTAGGGGATCATCCGGATCGGTGTAGGCCATGTTCGGCAGCATCTCTGTCCATCCGCAGCGCCACGCCTCGGCTTGGCGGCCCGTGCTGAAGGTTGCGCCGTTGACCCACACGAGATCCACTGAGCCGTCATCCCGGCCGGCCTGCAGTTCGCTCAGTACGCGGTTCATTGCATCCGCAGTATCAGCGACGGGAACCCGGCGAAGAGTTATTCCCAGCTCCTCGGCCGCCGGAGCAAGCGTCTGGTCCACGTAGGCGTTGCCCTGTTCGTCTCCGCCGTACATCCAGAGGTCGACGGTCTGGCCTTCCGCGACTTCCAGCACTTCATCAAAATTTGAGAGTTCCCCGGCCGGTGCTGCCGCGGTATTCCCGCAGGAAGTCAGCACGAGCACCGACAATAGCGCCGACGGCCAGACCGGCAGACGGCGGGCAAGGACGGAATGGGGACTTCGGCGGGCCATTGTTTCCTTCAGGGGTGAGTGGTGTGGTCAAGTATGCTCGAGGCTTGCCTCAGCAGGGGAGGACAGGGTTGGACGGGCGGCAGGTGCAGTGACGGAGGACAACGGTCAGGGCAGTCGTTTCCCGGATGCCCTCAAACGCGTGCTGCTTCTCGTGGCATTCGTCGCTGTCATGACTGTGGTTGTGCTCCTTCTGCCGATTCCTCCCGTTGAAGAGCTGCGGGCGATGGTCGATTCGGCCGGGTGGTGGGGGCCTGTCGGGTTTACGCTCGGCTACGCTGCTCTGACACTTGCGCCGGTTCCTAAAAGTGTCCTGTCCATTGCCGCAGGTGTTCTGTTCGGCTTCGGTGCCGGCATCGCCATCGTCTACCTTGCCGCCATGCTGGGGGCCACCGCGGCGTTCTGGCTTGGCCGTCACCTCGGGCGGGAAGCCGTCGAACGATTCACCGGCACCCGGGTCGCGAAGGTCGACGAGGTGCTGCGGCGCCGCGGATTCGCGGCAGTGGTCGGCGTGCGCTTGGTGCCCGTCCTGCCGTTCACGGCCATCAACTACTCTGCCGGGCTTACTTCCGTTGGCTGGTGGCCGTACTTCCTGGGGACGGCACTCGGGATCCTGCCCGGGACGGTCAGTTTCCTCGCCCTCGGAGCGTACGGTCTCGAGCTGGGTTGGCAGGCCCAGGCAGCAGCTGCAGGGCTGGGAGTCCTGACCATCGCCGGGGCGGTCTACGCGATCAGGTCGCGGCGGAAGGACCGGGGCTCCGATGTTTGATTCCCGGCTCCGCCCGCTGATTGCGCCGCTGCTGGATTCGGCTGCGGGACGGCTCGACGTCCCTTGGATCACGCCCAACCGCCTGACGTCGCTGAACCTCGTGCTGGGCCTTCTCAGTGCCGCACTTTCTGCGGGGCAGCTCTGGATACCAGCCCTCATGGCGTGGCTCCTGTGCCGCCTCGCGGACGGACTCGACGGACCGTTGGCCCGGCGCAGGTTCGAGCGGACTCCGGCATCAGACCGGACGGATGCCGGGCAGGGCGGCTTCTGGGACATCTCAGCAGACTTCATTGTCTACGGCGCAACCGTTGTCGGCGTGGCAATCGGCGCAACAGCTGCGTACGACGCCGCGTGGCTTCCGTTCCTGCTGGTTCTGTTCGCGTACTACATCAACGGCAGCGTCTTCCTTGCGTTTTCTTCCATCGCGGAGCGAAGCGGCAGGCAGATCGACGACGGGCGCTCGCTCTCGTTCCTCGGTGGACTCGCTGAGGGCGCGGAAACGGTGCTCGTGCACAGCCTGTGGCTGATCTTTCCCGCCTTTGCCGGCCAGATAGCGCTCGTGTGGGCGCTGGTGGTGTCGGTGAGCGCCGCCCAGCGCGTAGTCGCCGGCTTCCGGGCGCTTCGCTGACCTCATCGTCTGGTCCGCACCCGCGCCACAGCGGAAAGCACCTTCACCACTATCCTGGCCAGCGGCGAGTCCAGCCCGGAGCGGGCATGGGCAATCGCCGCGTTCCACACGGCGTCGTTATAGGTGGGATAGGGGTGGGTCACTCCGGCCAGCTCACGCGTACTCATCTTCCGTTCGACGGCGAGGGTGAGTTCTGCCAGTGACTCACCGGCCCGCGGGCCGACGATCGTGCCCCCGACAATGCGTCCACGCTTTCCGATGACCAGTTGTACAAAACCGGCGGTTTCATCTTCGGTGATCGCCCTGTCGGTCTCCTCCAGCGCAACCTTCGAGGACGTCAGGCCGGGACCGGAGGGATCAGTGACGCCGACGGCGGCCACTTCAGGCGAGGTGTATGTCACCCGGGGGATGGTGCTGCTGACCGGCCTGCGCAGACCGAGGATTGCATTGGACGCGGCCGTGCTGGCGTGAACCCCCGCCAGATGGGTGAATTTCGGGTTCTGGGTGACGTCCCCGGCAGCCCAGATGAAGCTGTTGGACGACCGCATCGCTGAATTCACCTGTACGTGGCCGGCGTCGTCACACTCCACCCCGACGTGCTCAAGTCCCAGGCTCGAAGTCCGCGGGGTGCGGCCGGCGGCAACCAGGATGACGTCCGCGTCGACCGTGCTGCCGTTTGAGGTATGGACTGTGTTGTCACCGGCGTCGGTGGTCTCCACCCTGTCGGCGCTCTCGTTCTCCGCAACGATGACGCCGTCGGCTTTCAGGCTCTGCCTGACCAGCGCCGCTGCCTGCCGGTCCTCCTTGGGCAGAATGCCGGATCGGGCGAGGATGGTGACGTTGGAACCGAGGCGTGCGAAGGCCTGCCCCAGTTCGCAGGCGATTGGCCCGCCGCCGATGATCACCAGTTTGCGCGGCAGGTCGGGGAGGTCCCAGATTGTCTCCGACGTCACCATCCGGGCTGTCTCCAGGCCGGTAATGGGCGGAACGGTGGGGGTACTTCCTGTGGCGATGAGCGCGTGCCGGAACCGGATCTTTCTGCCGTCCACGTCGGCTTCGCCGTCGCCAGTGAAACGAACCGTGCCGTTCAGGACAGTAACGCCGGCAGATTGCAGTGATTCCGGGGAGTCCTCCGGCTGGATGGCGTTGATCGCCGCGGTTATCCGGGCACGCACCTGCGCGAAGTTGGATTCGACGCCGGCCGAGCGGCGGTCTGCGGCCGCATGCGCTGCCGCGGACAGCAGCGTCTTGGAAGGGACGCATCCAGTCCATAGACAGTCGCCTCCTGTACGAGCCTGCTCCACGAGAACGGTCCGGGCACCCAGGCGGGCTGCGGTCTTTGCACCTACGATCCCCGCTGTTCCGCCACCGAGCACCAGAAAGTCAACTGGATCATCCACGTTCGTCATCGCTCTCCAAAGTCAGGGTAAGAGTGCATCCAGCCTACGGTCACCCCATTCCTGCGAACCGTCTGTAATCCAGGACACCGTAGCCCGGTGAGCCACCCCGTAGCTTGTCAGGGAGCGTACCCCTAGGCTGTGCTCACCACCCGAACGCGTCCGGAGGTCAGATCATCGAGAAGTACAGCACTTTCGCGCCTCTGTACGACCTGCTCTCAGGGGAATACCCCGTGTACCGTGTTGGACGTCGGCTGGGTATCGATATGCTCCGGCTCGCGCCGGGTCAGCAGGTGCTCGACGTCGGCTGCGGAACCGGCCTCAACTTCTCCCTGCTGCAGCAGAAGATCACAGCGGCGGGACACGTCGTCGCTATTGACCGCAGTGCCGAGATGCTTCAGCAGGCGCGACGCCGAGCGGCCCGCAGGGGCTGGCGGAACGTCACTTTTATCCAGGCGGACGCTACAACCATGACACCCGCAGACGTCGGAAAACGGCTGGCGGCCGCCGGTGGCAGGGAGCTGTCCGACGCCGCCCTCGCCACCTACGCGCTCTCGCTCATGCCTGAGTGGGAGCGTGCGTGGGCGAATATGCGCACCATGACGACGACGGCGGCGCGGCTGGGCGTCGTCGACATGCAGAAGCCCACCGGTCGCTACTCCGTGTTGACGCCCCTGGCCGTGGCGGCCTGTCGGCTGGGCGGGGCTGACATCGATGCGCACCCATGGACGGGTGTTGAACGGGATTGTTCAGACGTCGAGGCCGCATCCGCTCGCGGGGAGCACCTGCAGATCCGGGTTGGTTTCGACCAGGCGGGGACAACCCCCGGAGAGGAAAGATGACCATGCAGTTGGTGGAGCTTCTCCGACGGATTGAGCTGCAAACCCGGCCGGTACACCCCGCCTCGCGTGCTGCCATGGACGCGCGGTGGGAAGCGCTGCCCGACCACGTGAAAACTCCCAGCCAGCTACTGGGCCGCTGCGCCGTCGGCTGCGAGGGGACCCATGGCGTGTTCCCGAAATGCAACCTGACCTGCTCACCCTGCTATCACTCGGCCGATGCCAACCAGGTCAGGGTCGACGGGCGGCACACAGCTACCGAGGTGGAGCGGCAAATGAGCTTCCTGCGGCACATGCGCGGCCCGCGGGCACATGCCCAACTCATCGGCGGGGAAGTGAGCCTGCTCAGCCCCGACGACCACGCCGCCGCGCTTCAGATCATGCGCGCTAACGGGCGTGAGCCGATGTCTATGACGCATGGTGATTTCGACTATGAGTATCTGCTCGCCGTCGTACTTGACGGGATGGGCAGGCCTCGGTTCGACCGGGTTTCCTTCGCCGCACACTTTGACTCCCTGATGCGGGGGCGCCGTGGCGCTGTTCGGCCGCGGAGCGAGACGGAGCTCGACCCTTTCCGGAGCAACTTCGCCGCAATGTTCGGGCGGCTGCGCGATGAGCACGGCATCGGGTCCTACCTTGCGCACAACATGACGGTGACTCCTTCCAATCTCGGGGAAGTCGCCGCGGTGACGCGCTCGGTTCTGACAATGCCCTACAACATGCTGTCCTTTCAGCCGGCGGCGTTCATCGGTGACGACCGCCGCTGGAAGGAGGATTTCACCGAGGTCGGCATTGACGAAGTGTGGCAACGCATCGAGGAAGGGGCAGGCCAGCAGCTGCCATGGCAGGGCACCCAGTTCGGTGATCCGCGCTGCAATCGCTATACGAGCGGACTGCTGGCCGATGGCAGGTTCGCCGTCGTCATCGATCCGGCCGATCCGGTCGACACGGCGGCCCGCGATCGCCTCCTTGCCCACCATGGCGGGATGTTTTTCGGTGGACAGCCGCGCCCTGTGGTGGCAGCCCGGGTGGTCCGGGCCGTGTTTCGCCATCCCGGTGACGTGGCGGTAGCACTCGGAATCGGGCGCCGCATGCTGAATCGGGCGGGCGGGGCTTCAGCCATCCTGCGTTCGTGGCGACGCGGGAAACTGGGTTTAAAGTCATTCGTCGTCCACAACTTCATGGACGCTTCCGTCGTTGCGCCGGCCTGGGAGCTGATGGAACGCGGAGAGGTGAGTGAAGCACCGGCTGTCAGGGAGGCGCAGGAGCGGCTGGCGGCGTGCATGTACACCATGAGCCACCCGGAAACCGGCCGTCTGGTGCCTGCGTGCGTCCAGCACTCCGTTTTCGATCCCGATGAGAACCGTGGCCTGCGGAAGCTGCTGCCGTTAGCGGTGAAGAACTGAACCGTGGCTGTTCGCTGCAGGCGAACAGTTAGTCCAGTTCGCCGCGGCGCCACGAAGCGGCAGCGTGCTCCAGGTCCTCGGCGGTCTTTACCAGCTGGTGCGAACTGCGGGTGAGCTTGCTCGCGTGGGCGCCGTTGGACGGTTCAGCGTCGTCAGCGTGGTTGGTCTGGCCCAGGGCAACAACCCGGCAGAAAGCAGCGAAACGCTCAAGCGCTACATCGAATTCACCATCGAATGCGCCGGAGAGGATGGTGTCTGCCATCTTCTGGACCTCATCGGCGCCGGGCGGCTCAGCGACGCCGGCAACAACCTTCGAAACCTGAGCCACCTCCTTGCCGGCTTTGAAGTAGGCAGCGATTCTCTCGGGACTCTGCTGGGTGGCGGCACGCAGGGCATAGAGGCGCCAGAGTGCGCCGGGAAGCGAGCGCGCAGGGCTCTCGGCCCACAGCTCGGCTATAGCCTCAAGTCCCTGCTGATCCGCCAGCTGCACAAGGCGCTGCGTCACCTGCGGGTCTTCGGCCTCCCGGCCATGGTGAACCAGTGCGTGCGCAGCAAGGTGGGCGGCTTCCGAGACCCGGGAGGGGTCGGCACCGCCGGCAAAGACCTCGAAGTCTGCAGGCGCGAACGGCTTGGGTTTGTGGTGCCGAGGGCTGTTGTCGATGTATTCGCCGTCCATGGCTTGAGAATACTCCTGCGCCTATTGAGGGGCTAGACACGCGGAGAACCTCGGCAGTTTCACCCCAACGGAGCCAGGTTGCCTTATCCCCCGATCGGGTGCGATAAAGTAGACACGTCATTCGGGGTGCCCGAATGATGTGGGCCTTTAGCTCAGTTGGTAGAGCATCGGACTTTTAATCCGTGGGTCGTGGGTTCGAGTCCCACAGGGCCCACTTTGAGCGCATCGAGGAACATCCCCGTCGAGGTATCGGCGGGGATGTTCTCTTATCGGGATGTTGCCGATCACTCCCGCTTGTTGCTTTCCGGCAACGACCATTGACTCCCGCGGACAGGAAGTCTGTACTGGAAGTGCAGACTCTTTCCAGCAAAACGGCACGTGGTGCCGGGAGGAAAACCAATGCCCGCCCTATTGGCGATACCCGTCCAGACAGCGCTCGCGGTCGCCGTGATCTGTGCCCTCATTGCGCTGACGGCGCTCGCGGTGTCACGCTGCCTGGCAACCGATGAGGACCGCGACGGCGTCTTTTGGTACGGCTTCACGGGCGGATTCGCTTGTCTCGGAGCCATCACGGGCGCCGTGGTGCTCGTCCCGGAGACCGCAGCTGTCACAGGGCTGGCCGGCGTGCTGGGCCTCGGCATGGCCTCCGGCTGGGTGTGGCGCGGGGAGCAGGAGCGGAAGGCGCGCCGTCGTCGTCAGAGTGTGGAACAGGCGTGGTCAGCCCTGCGGGCCCGCCACGAATCGGTTCTGCAGCGGTGGGTGAGCTATGAACTGGATCCGGCTGTCGCCATCGACTACCCCAACATGACGGACGTGAAGCAACCTGAAACGGCTCAGTTGGTGCGTGCCATGCGGAACGCCGCAGCGTTGCGTGAGCAGGCAGATACCGACGACGCCGCCGCCGCTCCGGACTACGAGAGGGCCGTCGCTGAGCTGGAGACGGCGTTCGAGGCAGCCGAGCGGGCGGCCGGGGCCCATTCGACCCCCCACCGGAGGGACGGCTAGGC
This sequence comes from Arthrobacter sp. TJ-270, assembly GCF_058269075.1. NCBI lineage: Bacteria > Bacillati > Actinomycetota > Actinomycetes > Micrococcales > Micrococcaceae > Arthrobacter > Arthrobacter sp. TJ-270. Next base: position 210,774 of record NZ_JBZCNB010000003.1, read on the forward strand.
TGGACCGGTCACTCAGGATCAAAGGGGAATGTCCATGGGTTCAGCACATACACGTCGCCACCGCGCGGCCGTCCTCCTGACCGTTGGAGCGCTCGCCGTCACTGCTATCGGTGTGTCGGCGCCCGCTGCGACTGCGCGCCATGACAGCAAGCCCGGCGTCGCACAGGCCAAGGGCAAGGGCAAGGAGAGCGTCCGCTTCGCCACCTACAACGCGAGCCTGAACCGATCCGCCGAGGGAGCGCTCGCAGCGGATCTGAGCACCGGTGACAATGAGCAGGCCCGGCGAATCGCCGAGGTCATCCAGATCAACAATCCCGATGTGGTGCTGCTCAACGAGTTCGATTATGACGCCGACAACAGGGCAGCCGACCTCTTCCGGACGAAATACCTTGAGGTGAGCCAGAACGGCAAGGCACCGGTCAGCTACCCCTACGTCTATACCGCACCATCCAACACCGGCATCCCCAGCGGGATGGACCTGAATAACGACGGCAGCGTCGGTGGCCCGGATGACGCGCTCGGATTCGGTCAGTTCGAGGGCCAGTACGGGATGGTCCTTTTCTCCAGGTACCCCATCGATACCGAGAACGTACGTACGTTCCAGAACTTTCTCTGGAAGGACATGCCGGGGGCGCTCCTACCCGATGACCCCGCGACGTCCAAACCCAGGGACTGGTTTACCGAAGAGGAACTCGCTGTTGTCCGTCTGTCCAGCAAGTCGCACTGGGACGTTCCGGTGACCGTCGGCGGCTCAACGGTGCATGTGCTCGCGAGCCACCCCACACCGCCGGTTTTCGACGGCGAGGAAGACCGCAATGGGCGGCGAAACAGCGACGAGATCCGGTTCTGGGCCGATTACATCCGCGGCGGCCAGAGCGCGAACTACATTTACGACGACGACGGCGCCCGCGGAGGACTCGAACGGCGCGCCAACTTCGTGGTGTTGGGCGATCTCAACAGCGACCCGGCTGACGGTGATTCACGCCCGGGATCGATTGCCCGGCTTCTCGGGTTGAAGGACGTACAGGACCCGCTGCCCACCGCGGAGGGCGCCGCGGAAGCATCGGTCCTGCAGGGCAGCGTGAACTTGGAGCATCGTGGAGATCCGGCCCTGGACACCGCTGACTTCGAAGACGCCGGAGCAGGCAACATGCGCGTGGACTACGTGCTTCCCTCGAAGACGCTGAAGGTACGTAGCTCAGGCATCTTTTGGCCGCGGGCTGGTACCCCAGGCTCGGAGCTGACCGGCGTATTCCCGTTCCCCACCAGCGACCATAGGCTTGTGTACGTCGACGTGGACGTCAAGAAGCGCTAACGGCGCCGCCGGTCCCAGAAGATTGCGCTGAGCGCGCCGGCCGCAGCGAGAAGAATGCTGCCGCTGACAACAATGCCGCCGGCAGACTGGCTGATGATGAAGATCCACTGAGGGTATGGACCGTTGATCGCGGTTTCGTCCACCTGAAGCGGCGCGAAGACCGCCCACAGGCCCAGGGCGAGGAGCACCGCACCGAGCAGCCACAGCACCAGCACGAACGGGTTGATTCGCTGGCCGGTGGTTGCGGCGGGGCCGGGAGGTCCGCCACCCTGCGGCATCACCTCGACCACGTTCGCCTCCTCTTCGGGCGATGGGTGAGCCGGCGCCTCCGAAGGCGCGACCGGCCGCTGCTGGTGCCGCTGCGGTTCCCCGGGAGAAGTCCTGCGGTTGCCAGGGGTTGCCGGAGTTCCCGTGCCGCCGCGCTGGTAGATGGGGCTGTACCGGTTGTCGATGTTCGGCGTGTTCTCGCCCATGGTTCCTCCTGGCCTGTTCTGGAAATCTACTAGTTCTGCCGCGTCGGGGTAAGTGCGCGCGGTGCAGGAAGACCACCGAGCCTCTGGTCAGTGTCCGGGTGCTCGTGTAGGTTGAAACGCATGGAAACAATAATTTTCGAGTAATTGTGCCGGGTGGGCACTTCCGTTGCCCGCCGCAATAACAAGAACATCATTCGAAAAGACCGTGTTGAGGCCTTCGCCTCCACGTTTGTTTCCGCTCCTCCTGCGCATGAGCCCGGCTTCGGCTGTTCCCGTGCCTTGCCCCAGTCATTGCAGAAGGATCCCTACGGAAGCCGAGTACCAGTGGAGGCAACAACCGCTGCTGTTCACGGGTTGGCTGTAGGTGAGTGGCTCAACCGGTCATAGCCATTGAAGGAGAGTCATGACCCAGCAAGATAACGAGCAGCCCCTGAACGTCCATCTCACCGAAGACGCTGCCAGGAAACTGGTGGACGATCCACGCGCCCGCGAAGCGCTCGCCCGGAAGAACCCGGCCTTTGGGGAGCTGGATAGCGCACACAGTACGGGCCGCAGGAACAAGTCCATCCATGCCAGCAACCGGCAAGGAAAGCGGGAGAAGAAGGTGCGCTGGTAGCTTGGCTGCCGACCGCACGCCGGTGGAGGAAGGTTAAAGTGAAACTGGCTCCGCGTTCTGCGTATGGGGGAATCGCAGAATGGGGAGCCAGCACCTCCAACTATACTGCAAAGTAGGGGTTAAAAGTCCAGTCGCAATCCACCTGAAGGGTGATGATGACAGTCACAGCCAAATCATTCCAGCTGTGGCGTACCCAGGTTGCCCCGGAAGCGACGGTTTCGGACCTCTGCCGCAAGGCGGACATCAAGCGGTCCACCCTCGCGCAGCAGCTGGTTCGTGGAAAAGTCTCTGTGGAGACCGTGATCAATATTGCGCGCGCGTACAACATTTCTCCAGTGCAGGCGCTCAGTGAGTTCGACGGATATCGGGATCTCGCAGCCGGGATCCTGCCGCCCACCTCGGCGGAATATCTCAGCCAGGTCTCCCCGATGGACCTTCTACGCCTGATCCTGGGGCGCAGCGAGGAGACCGACTGCGTGGGCAGCCCCGTGAGCTTCAAACTTTCGCCGCTTCCCCACCGTTATTCAGTACGCGCCTGGTTTGACGCCGTCGACCCCGGCGAACTGCGCCAGGCACTCACCTTCAGAACCGGAATAGCTCCCCAGAACCTCTCTGCTCAGCTGAGTGCGGGCCGGTTGAGCACCCAGCTGTGCGTGGAAGTCGCCAGGATCTCTGAGGTTTCGCTCGCCAACGGTTTGGTGGTGACCGGACTTCTTACCCCCGAAGAAGGGGGCTGGGCCGACGACGGTCGGGAGCAGGTCCTGAGCGCCCTGCCCGACTCAGAGCTCATCCTGATAGCGCGGGACCGGCTCGACGGACTGGGAAAGCGCCTGCGAAAACAGGAGCAGGACGATTCACGTGAACAGACGCTATGGGAGAACCTCGGATGAACGGTGGAACATTCATACAGTGGCTGGCGCTCGCGCTCTGTGTCATCTTCGCGGCCATGCGCCTGCCGGACGCTGTTCGCGGCAAGGGCCGGAGCATGTTTGCCGTCTTGGTTCTTCTTTCGCTCGCAGTGGCGCTGAGCCTGTCACCGATCTATCTTTTCGTTGACGGCCTGCTCGGCGGAGCGAATCTGGCGAACCTTGTAATCCGGATCAGCCTCTACGTCGTCATGCTGCTACTGGGGGTGCGCTGTGCGGCCGCCTTCGGATCGGACCGTGCACGCAGGTGCATCGAAGGACCGGTGGGAATGGCGGTTCTGGCGTTGACAGTGCTCGTGACGGTGGTCCTATTCGCCCTGAGTGATCTTCCGCAGTCCTCTACCGGACTTGCCGCCTACTCCGATCAGCCCACGGTGCACTGGTACGCAGACATGGGCCGCCTCTACCCGGGATTCGTAGCTGCCTGCCTGATGGGCCCGGCTTTTGCGAGCGTGCGCGACCGCAGCCGCCGCAGCCTGCATCGGGTGTCCGCCGCGCTGATTGGTACTGGGTTGCTGATGGTGCTGATGATGGCGGTGCTTCTGTTGTTCCCGCTCGATATTGGGGCGGCCGAAGTGCTCCTCCCTTTCGGTGGGATCGTCCTGGTGACGGTTGGCCTCACTATGATCTGGTCATCCCGCAAGCGCGCGGAGAAGGACCGTTCCGTGAATTTCCTTGCGGGCGAGCACTGATACTTCTCGGCCCGCCTGCGGCCCACGATAAAATTTTTTCAATCGAAGTGAGAAACACTATTCACGTTTTCATCATGGTGTGTCAAAATTATGATTATGTAACTCCCGGTGACCGTGGGGGGTCTCCGGGTTACACAGAAATAGGTGCGTCCATTAGAACGGGTGGACGCACCTATTTCGTATAACTTGCGGGAGTTGGCCCGCTACAGGATCTGCTGCTAGGCGTCGTGGTCAGTCTCGAGGATGCGCACCAGGGAGTCCAGCGACTCCTCTGCGCCGTCGTCCTCCGAACGGAGCACAACTACATCGCCGTTCTCGGCTCCGAGACTCATGAGGGACAGGATGCTTGATGCGTCCATCGCTTCGTCTGCCGGGCTGCCCTCAAGGGCGATGGTCACCTCAACGGGCAGTTCCCCCGCCGCTTCGGCGAAGATGGCTGCAGGCCTGGCATGGAGCCCCACCCGGCTGGCTACGGTTGCTTTGCGTTCGATCATGATCTTCCTTCCGGTTGCGTTTCTGCGAGCCTACAGGCCCAGCGTTTCGAGAATCGGTAAAGAGGCTCGCACAGCTGTGCGTGCCTCAAGAGCAGTAGTGGCAGCCAACGCACGCTCGGCGATGTCCCTGGCTTCGGCGAGGGACACCGAACCAATGACGGCGGCTACCGCGGCCAGCGCCCGCGCGCTCATGGACAGTGAATTGACACCCAGACCCACCAGTACGACGGCGAGGGCCGGATCGGCGGCCGCCTCGCCACACACGCCGACGGACTTCTCGTCGTCACCATTGTTTTCACTACCTGACGCAGCATCCCTTCGGGCAGCGTCGGCGCCGGCTACTGTCTGGCGGATCAGCTGAAGGACGGCAGGCTGCCAGGGGTCGTTGAGGGCGGCGAGCGGTCCAAGCTGGCGATCGGCAGCCATCACGTACTGAGTGAGGTCGTTGGTGCCGATTGACGCGAAGTTCACGCGCTGAAGAATGGGCCGGGCGGTCAGGGCTGCAGACGGCACTTCAACCATCACCCCGGGGACCTTCAGACCCGCCGCCGCGCAGGATTCAGCGAATCGCTGGGCTTCCTCGGCGGTGGAGATCATGGGCGCCATGACCCAGATGTCCGTGGTGGCGCCGTCGGACGCTTCGGCGATCGCCTTCAGCTGGCGGTCCATCACCCCGGGAGTGGCCAGTTCGGTCCGGTAGCCGCGAACTCCCAGGGCGGGGTTCGGTTCGGTGGCGTCTGTGAGGAACGGCAGGGGCTTGTCTGCGCCGGCATCGAGCGTGCGCACCACAACCTTCCCTTCGGGGAAGGCTTCGAACACTTCCCGATACGCCGCAGCCTGTTCGGCAACCGTCGGTTCGGTATCCCGGTCGAGGAAACAGAATTCTGTGCGGAGAAGCCCCACGCCCTCAGCACCGGCTTCAGCCGCCTTGCGTGCATCAGCACCGGCACCCACGTTGGCGAGCAGTGGAACCCGGTGACCGTCCGTCGTCGTGCAGGTGCCGCTGTAGCTGCCGAGGGCCTGCGACTGCTCAGCCCAGAGGGCGGCGGCAGTCCGTTCGACATCTCCCGGCCCGGCGTGCACAGTTCCGGCGGCGCCGTCGACGAAAACTTCCGTGCCGTCGTCGATATCCTCCACGCCGTGGGCTGCGACGACGGCGGGCAGGCCCAGCCCGCGGGCAAGGATCGCCGTATGGGACTGCGGCCCCCCGGAGCTGGTGATCAGCGCGATCACCAGCTCCGGGTCGAGGGTGGCAGTATCAGCCGGCGCAAGATCCTCCGCTGCGAGGACGAAGGGATGATCGGCAGTCGGTATGCCGGGTGCCGGCAGACCGCGCAGTTCGGCGACGATCCGTGAGCGGACGTCCAGGACGTCCTGTGTCCGCTCCGCCATGTAACCGCCCAGTCCCTTCAGCATGTCAGCTACCTGGGCGCCCGCCTCCCAGACAGCACGCTCGGCGGAGGTGCCGGCCACGATGAGGGTGTTGGCCGATTTCAGGAGCATTGGGTCTGCCGCCATCATGGCAGTCGCCTCAAGGACTGCCCTGGCGTCGCCGGTGGCGGAGTCAGCCCGCCCCCGGAGTTCGGCCTGGACTTGTTTGGCGGCGGTGTTCAGCCGTGCAGTCTCATCATCAACCGTGGTGTTGGACCATCTGTCCCCGGCGGGCGGTTCCGAGACCGGACGCGGCATCTGCCGCACCGGCCCGATCACGCGACCGGGGCTCACTCCTACGCCTGTGAAAGTGCTCAATGGTCCAACTCCTCAGCTAGGGACTAGGCTGCAACCGATTCGGAGGCGGTGGCCTCGGCCGGCTTGCGTACAGCGAACCGCTTCAGTGCCACCACCACAAGAGCCGAGACGATCATGCCCACCAGGATCGATACAACAAACATAACGACATTGCCGATTGCGAAGAATACGAAGATTCCACCGTGCGGTGCCTGGGAGGTGACGCCCGTGCCCATGATCAAGGCCCCGGTGATCGCAGATCCGACCATGCCTGCAGGGATGACGCGCAGCGGGTCCGCGGCAGCGAACGGGATGGCGCCTTCAGAGATGAAAGCAGCGCCGAGGAGCCACGCAGCCTTGCCGTTTTCACGCTCGGCGAGGGAGAACCGACGGCGGTCGATGACGGTTGCCAGGGCCATTGCCAGCGGCGGAACCATGCCGGCGGCCATGACCGCGGCCATGATCTGCCACGGAGCCTGGTTGGCCACGGCACCTGCGCCGAGCCCTGCGACTGCGAAGGCGTAGGCCACCTTGTTGATGGGGCCACCGAGGTCCACCGCCATCATGAGTCCGAGGATGATGCCGAGCAGTACGGCACCGGTGCCGGTGAGGCCAGAGAGCCAGTCGTTGAGGGCAACGGTAAGGGCGGCAATTGGGCCGCCGAGTACCAGAAGCATGAGACCGGATGCAATGATCGAGGCCACCAAAGGAATGATTACCACCGGCATGAGGCCGCGCAGCCAGCGGGGGACCGCCAGCTTGCCGATCTTCATGGCGACATAACCGGCCAGCAGGCCACCCACGATCGCGCCGAGGAACCCTGCGCCCATGAAGCCGGCAACCGCACCGGCGACGAAGCCCGGAGCGATACCCGGACGATCGGCGAGCGCGTAGGCGATGTATCCGGCAAGCGCCGGCACCAGGAAGCCCATCGAGAGGGCGCCGATCTTGAAGAACACCGCGCCGAGGTAGGCGCCGAGCGCGCCCTGCGCCGTCTCCGGGAACTCCGTGGGGAGGTTCCACAGGCTGTTGTTGAGGACCATGTCGTCAGCGAAGCCGGTGATGTCGTAGCCGCCGAGCAGGAAGCCCAGGGCAATGAGGAGACCGCCGCCGGCAACGAACGGGATCATGTAGCTGACGCCGGTGAGCAGCGCACGCTTCAGTTGTCCACCGACGCTCTCGCCGCGGCCGTCGTCGTCGGAACCCTGCATCGAGGAATCGGCGACCCGGCGAGCGTTGGGATTGTCCGCCGCTGCGAGCGCTTCATCCACCATGACGCCGGGCTCATCGATGCCGCGCTTGACGGGCGCATTGATGACCGGCTTGCCGGCGAAGCGGTGCTTGTCGCGGACATCGACGTCGACAGCGAAGATCACGGCGTCTGCCGCCGCAATGATCGAAGGGTCAAGGGGAGTGGATGCGGACGAGCCCTGCGTCTCAACCTGGAGGTCGACGCCGCGTTCCTTGGCGGCGGCGACCAGTGAGTCGGCGGCCATGTACGTGTGGGCGATCCCAGTGGGGCACGCAGTGACGGCCACAAGCCGTTTGGTCCGGGCTGCTTCGGGCGGCGTGGTGGTTCCGGGGTCGGCCGCCTCGGGAGTGGTAACGGCAGTGGCTCCGCCGCCTTGGGGGGTGGTAGCGGAAGTGGCGCCGCCGCCCTCCTTCTGTGCCGGTGCCGTTTCGAGCGCTCCCTCAACCAGGGCCACGATCTCCTGCTCGGTAGCGGCGGCACGCAGCGATGCGTTGAAGTCCTTCTTGATCAGGGAGCGTGCCAGCTTGGACAGGAGCTTGAGGTGCTGCTGGTCGGCACCTTCCGGAGCGGCAATGAAGAACACGAGGTCTGCCGGTCCGTCCTTGGCGCCGAAGTCGACTTTGGGCTCGAGGCGGGCCATCGCCAGCGTGGGCTCAAGAACAGAAGTGGAGCGGCAGTGTGGAATGGCGATTCCGCCGGGGATGCCGGTGGCTGTCTTCTCCTCGCGGGCCAGCGCGTCGGCGAACAGCCCTTCCACCTGGTCGGCGCGGCCCTGCGCCACCACAAGTTCGGCGAGTCGGCGAATGACGTCGGCGCGGTCGTTGCCCAGGGACTTGTCGAGAACGACAAGTTCGGGCGTAATCATTGCGGACATGGGGATTCCTTCGGAGGTTATGGGTGGTTGGGGGAGGTATTGGCTGGGGTGAGTGCCTGGACAGTGACGGCGTCCGGTGTGGTTTGGTGCAGGGCCGGCACTGTGGATCCCGGTAGGGATGCCGCAGCAGAGCCGTGAGCCACCGCCTGGCGCAGGCAATCGGGGGCACTGGCGCCGCGGGTATGCGCCAGGAGGTAACCGGCCAGTGCGGAGTCTCCCGCACCGACCGTTGAGATCGCAGTGATGGGCGGATGCTGCGCATGCCACGCGCCGTCGGCCGTGACCAGCAGGGCGCCCTTGGAGCCCAGGGTTGCAAGTACCGCGCGGACACCCCGGTCGAGTAGTCGCGTGGCAGCTTCGACAGCGAGCTCCTGCCGGCCTTCGAGGTCGTCCCCGGCGCCGAGCCCGGTGAGCTGGGAGAGTTCCTCGGCGTTCGGCTTGAGCAGGTCCGGTGCGGCGTTACCGTCAATCGCCTCGATGAGCGCTGCTTCGGATGCGTCGATCGCGATCAGCGGCGCCCGGTCACCGTGTCGGTTCCTTACCGCGCGTACTGTCGCCGCATAGAAGTCCGACTCAAGCCCCGGCGGCAGGGAACCCGCGAGAACCAGCCAGCGGGCGCCGTCGGACAGGTCCACTACCAGGTCAATGAGTGCGTCGGCGTCCTGGGGTGACAGCGCCGGGCCGGGTTCATTGATTTTGGTGGTGGTGCCGTCCGGCTCCGTGATGGTCACGTTGCTGCGCAGCGCCGCGGAGATGGGCAGGTTCCGGTAAGGCACGCCCGCGGCCTGAAGTCCGATGAGAACCGGATCTTCGTCATGGCCGGGCAGAATCGCAAGAGCCTCTGTGCCACCGGCCGAAAGCGCGCGGCAGACATTCACACCCTTGCCTCCCGATTCCTGACGGTTGGCGCTGGCACGCTGCACTGCGCCGCGGGTGAGCGGAGCAGCGAGCTCGATCGTGCGGTCGAGGCTGGGATTGGCGGTAAGCGTGACGATCATGCGACCACCAGCTCTACGTCCGCGTCAGCCAACGCACGGGCGAGACCGGCCTCCGGCTGGACATCTGTGATGAGTGCGTCGATCTCACTGAGATCAGCGAAACCGACGAGCGTCTCCGCGTTCAGCTTTGATGCGTCCGCCAGTACGACGACGCGGCGCGCCGATCGAACGATTGCCGCCTTCACGGAGGCCTCCTCTGGGTCTGGGGTGCTGAGTCCGAATTCCGGATGCACACCGTTGGCGCCGATGAAAACGACGTCCGGGCGGAAGCCGCTGTACCGCGCCACAGTGCCGCTGCCAACGCACGCGCTGGTGAGGCTGCGGACGCGCCCTCCAATGAACTCGAGCTGGAGGGATGAGCCGATGAGGGTGTGGGCAACCGGCACGGAATGGGTGATGATCAGGAGCTGCTCACTGGCTTCCTGCGCGAGGAGCGATGCGAGGCTGCCGGTTGTGGTTCCGCCGTCGAGCACAATTGAGCCCTCCGTTGGAACCATGGTCAAGGCTGCCTTGGCGATACGGGCCTTCTCCGCCTGGTTGCGGCCCTCCCGGCTGGTCAGGCTGAGCTCGCTGGTGCTTGCGCTGGTAGCCGGGACGGCGCCGCCATGAACGCGGCGCAGGAGCCCGTCCTTCTCCAGAAGAGCAAGGTCACGCCGGACGGTTTCTTTCGTGATGTTGAAACGGGCGGCCAGCTGCGCGACGCTTACGCGGCCCTCGGAGGCAACCAGTGCGGCGATCCTGTTGTAGCGTTCTTCGGCGAACAAGCTGGCCCTCCTTGCCGGTGACTAGTGTCACATGCGTGTCTGTTTCAGTGACTCTATCTTTGTTTGTGTTTGCCTGTCAACGAAAAACAGAAGAAAAAACAGATCGGTGTGACGTAATCGTTTCGAATCTGGACGGACCGCCTTAAGCAGGGAAGCCACCCGCGCAGAGGCGCGGGTGGCTTGACAGGCGTCCGGGCTGTTCGAGAACCCGACTGGTGGAGTTTGGCTAGATCCCGACGGCGAAGGCGAGGATTGCACCGATCGCAATCAGGACGATGGAGGAACCGATTCTCCTGCCAACTACTCAGGGATTTGACCTGCTTGGGAAATTCTTCCGTTTGTCACAGTAGCCGCAACAGGTGGCGAATAACGCTCTACGTAATCACCGTACTGGCATCGGGCTCGGGAGAATCGGGCGGCGCGGACACAATTGCCGTCTGCGCTATTGCAGGTCAATCCTGCTGCCGGTGAAGTTTTGATTACGGATGGTTGCAAAGTATCGAAGCAGGAGTTTAATGGTTGCACTGGCAAGGCCAAAACGTTTACTAAGCTCACTGATGAAGTAGGGTGGTATCAGTTGCACTTCGGTGCACCGTCGAAATCGACAAACATGTCGCGCGGATAGAAGTTCAATAAAGGAGTACTTCATGAATTTTCTAGCATTTCTTCTTCTGGGTCTTATCGCAGGCGCCATCGCCAAAATGATTCTGCCGGGGCGTCAAGGTGGCGGCTGGATCATCACGCTTGTCCTCGGCGTGGTCGGAGCTCTTCTCGGAGGCTTCCTGGGTAACCTGCTCTTCAATGTCGGAGTGGACGAATTCTTCTCCCTTTCCTCGTGGCTGCTTGCCATTGGTGGAGCAATCATCGTTCTCCTCATCTACGGTGCCGTCACCAAGAATCGCTCGCACGCCTAATTAGGGCGAGATCCGCTAGAACGCCCCGTCGGCGCCACCCGACGGGGCGTTTTGCGTGACAGCCACAACCCTCCTAACCCAAACTTGAACTACTCGACGGAAGGATCAGTAATGGCTCGCTTCAACCCTGCGGGGAAATTCGCCAGCGGAGCGGTATTCGACCGCCACGGCCAACCGAAACCAGGCGTCCAGCGCGCGGTGGAACGGGCTATCGACATCCAGCGGCCGTTAGTGTTGGCGAATATCCGAAGGCTACGTAGGAAAGACCCAACGGCCACGGCGGCCGAGTTGAGCGCAAAACTTGAACGGGACTATCTCGTAGCAATCACAACGGCCGGAGCCGCGGTAGGGGGTACCGCCGTCGTGCCTGCAATCGGCACGGTAGTGGCGCTGGGCCTCTCAGCCGCAGCCACGGTCGGCTTTCTGGAGGCAACGGCGCTCTATGCCCAGTCGGTGGCAGAGCTGCACGGCATCTCCACCGAGGATCCCGAGCGGGCACGCACCCTCGTCATGGGCATTCTCATGGGGGAAGAAGGGTCAGCCCTGATTCAAGCAACTATCGGATCATCCGCGGGCGGAGTGACGCGCCACTGGGGAAACGTTGTGGGCGGGTCGATGTCTGCCCCCTCCGTCCGCAGTATCGGGGCCAGCATCCGCAAACGTTTCCTCAAGCGTATGCTCGCACGCCAGGGCGGAGCCCTGTTGGGCAGGGCCCTACCGTTTGGCGTGGGTGCAGCTGTCGGCGGTGTGGCCAACCACAAGATGGGGCGTACGGTCATCGACGCGACCAGGGAAGCCTTTGGTCCGCCGCCCACCGTCATTCCTGGTGAGCTGCTGACCGAACTTGAGAAGCTGACTGCGTCCGAAAAGGACAGCCGGGACTGATTCCGCCCCTTCGCGTCAGCCGAACAGGGCGTGCGCGATGCTGAAGATCAGCAACCCTGCGAGGGAGCCGACAACGGTGCCGTTGATCCGGATGAACTGGAGATCCTTACCGACCTGCAGTTCGATTTTCCGGGAAGTCTCCTCGGCGTCCCAGCGCTCGACCGTCTCGGAGATGATGCCGGCAACGTCACTGCGATAGGTCCGCACGAGATAACCGACGCCGTCGGAAATCCACCGGTTGATCTTGTCGGCGAGGTCCTCGTCAGTGGTCAGTCTGCGCCCGAAATCCCGGACCGCTGCCTTGAAGTTGCGGGTCAGTTCACTGTCGGGGTCATTGACTGCTTCCAGCAGTGCCGTCTTGACCGTGGACCAGGCCCGGACAGCGACGTCGTGCACGCGTGGGTCGTCGAGAATGCCGGCCTTGATCTCCTCTGCTTTCGCGATGACCGCCGGGTCATACTGCAGGTCCTGGGCCAGGTCCTTGAGGTACTTGTCAATGGAGAGCCGGACATCGTGCTGCGGATCCGCCTGAACGGCCCGCATGAATTTCGCGAGTTCAACGTACACCTTGTCGCCCACCAGTCCGTCCACGAACTGCGGCACCCAGGTAGGGGAGCGCTGGGAAACTACGCGGGAGACGACGTCGTAATTGGTGTCCACCCATTCGGCCGCCCGATCCACCAGCAGGTCCACGAGGCGGTGGTGGTGTCCCTCCTCAAAGATCCGCTCGGCCATCCGCCCGACGGGCGGACCCCACGGCGGGTCAACCAAGTGTTTGCGAACCATGGATTCGATGACCTTCTGGACTGCATCGTCATCCAGCACGGTGAAAGCGCCACGAATCAGGGCAGCCCCCTCCACAGCCACCCGGTCGGCGCCCTCCGGCCGTGAGAGCCAGGAGCCGGCGCGCTGGGCGATCCCGAGCGACGTGAGTTTCTCCTGCACCACTGACTCCTCGAGGAAGTTCTCCTCCACGAATTGCCCCAGGGACGTTCCGATCTGGTCCTTCTTGCGCGGAATGATCGCGGTATGAGGAATCTTGAGGCCCATCGGGTACTTGAACAGGGCCGTCACGGCGAACCAGTCGGCCAGAGCACCCACCATGCCGCCCTCCGCGGCGGCGCGAACATACTGTAGCCACGGATACTGATCCTGCAGCGCGAACGCCACCAGGAAGATCACCGCCATGACGGCGAGCAGGCCCGTTGCAACGGTCTTCATCCGCCTCAGACCTGCCGCGCGCTCCGTATCGGTCAACGCAATGCTCACTTAGTCCTCCGCATCGGTGCTGGATTCCCAATCTAACCAGTCACCGGCGGGCACAGTCACGCCGCTGATTCGCTAGCGTAAGGCCTGTGGCAGAACAACAAGCGGTCAGACACCTGGTATTTGCACATCGGGGCGCGAGCGAGCAGTTCGCTGAACACACGCGTGCCGCCTTCCTTCAGGCGCTCGCGGAAGATACGGATGGCGTGGAATGCGACGTGCACCTCACGGAGGACCTGCAGCTTGTCTGTATCCATGACCCCACCCTGGACCGCACCTCGAGCGGTACGGGGGAAGTGGGTGACTACACGCTGCGGCAACTGCGCGAGCTGGACTTCGCCTCATGGAAGGGTGCCAGGATCCCGCCGCAGTACGGCGGACTGGCCGATCAGCTGCTCACCCTTGAGGACCTGCTGGATTTGCTGCGCAAGGACGGGCGCGAACTGGAGCTGGCGATTGAGCTGAAGCACCCGAGCCCCTTCGGCCTCAAGCTCGAGGAACGCCTGGTCGCCTTCCTGATGAGGGAGGGCTATGACCCGGAAACCTCCCGCCTCGCGAACCTGCACATCACCTTCATGAGTTTCAATCCAGACTCGGTGAGGCACCTGCTGGAGCGCGTCCCGGCCGACGTTGTCTGCCAGCTCGTCGCCGACGTCAAGCCGGATGACGTGCGCGAAACCCTGGGGCCCCTCACCGCCGCCGCCGTCATGAATCTCCTGCGCCGTGCGCTGCATGAGGGTGAGCGCATCATTGCGAGCGGAGCGGTGGGGATCGCCGGGCCCGGAATCGAGTACGTGCGTGCGCATCCCGAGCGGGTGAAACGATGGCTCGCGGCGGGGCTGCGGCTCCGCGTCTGGACCGTGGACACGGACGACGACGTCGACCTGCTCCGGGAGCTCGGCGTCCAGGAAATCACGACCAACCGACCGGCCGATGTTCTTCGCCGGCTGAAGAGGGAGCCCACCATCGGTCGTATGTGATTGAGTTAACGCATGGCTATGCCGATTGAGGATTACGCACTGATCTCCGACCTCCACACAGGCGCGCTCGTGTCCCGAGGGGGAAGCGTCGACTGGCTCTGCTATCCGCGGTTCGATTCGGCGTCCGTGTTCGCCGCTCTTCTGGGCAACGAGAACCACGGGCGATGGCTGGTTGCTCCGGCTTATGACGCCGGCAATGCGGAGCTGGTGGAATGGAAGTACATCGACTCAACGTTCGTGGTGCAGTCCCGATGGCGTACGGAGGCCGGCGAGGTCCTTGTGACCGACTACATGCCCATTCACGACCGCCGGGCGTCCCTTGCACGCCGTATCGAAGGGATCAGCGGAGCCGTGCCGATGCGGCAGGAACTCGTGGTGCGCTTCGGCTACGGGGAGGTCCTGCCATGGGTGCGGCGCACCAACGAAGACGGTGGAGCCGGCATCCTCGCCATGGCCGGCCCGGATGCCCTGCTGCTGCGCGGCACACATCTGCCCCATGCTGCAGACCATCGCCACGCGGGTGAGTTCATTGTGCAGGCGGGTGAGAAGGTCGACCTTGAGCTGGTCTGGTACCCCTCACACCGTCCACAGCCCACGCCGTTGGACTTCGACGCCACACTGCAGGCGACGATCGACTACTGGCAGGGTTGGGCGGCGAGCTGTGAGAAACAGGGTGAGTACGACCAGATCGTCAAGCGTTCGCTTCTGGTGCTTCGTGCGCTGACACACGAAGATACGGGCGGCATCGTCGCGGCTCCCACCACCTCACTGCCCGAAGCCTTCGGTGGTGAACGCAACTGGGATTACCGGTTCTGTTGGCTGCGGGATGCGGCGCTGACCCTTGAAGCGATGATGACGCACGGCTACCAGGATGAAGCGTTCGGATGGCGCAACTGGTTGCTGCGCGCGGTCGCCGGCGATCCGGAGGATCTGCAGATCATGTACAGCGTCTCCGGTGAGCGCAACCTGCCCGAGAAGGTGTTGGGTCACTTACCCGGCTACGCCGACTCGGCGCCCGTCCGAATCGGCAACGGGGCCGTTACCCAGTACCAGGCCGACGTCGTCGGTGAAGTCATGGTGGCCCTGGAGAAGCTGCGTGAACGTGGAGTCAAGGAAGGTGAATTCTCCTGGCCGCTACAGCACGCGCTGTTGGGTTTCCTAGAGAAGCACCTGAACCGTAAGGACCACGGCATCTGGGAGATGCGAGGGGAACCGGCATACTTCACGCACTCCCGCGTCATGATGTGGGCGGCATTCGACCGTGGTGTGCGCGCGGTCAGGGATTACGGGCTCAACGGCGAAGCGGATCGGTGGGAGAAGCTTCGTGATGAGCTGCGGGAGGAGATCCTCGAGCAGGGCTTCGACCGTGAGATCAACTCTTTCACGCAGTTCTACGGCAGCTCACTGGTGGACGCGTCGCTGCTGCAGTTGCCGCAGGTCGGGTTCGTTGACTATGACGACCCCATGATGCTCGGCACGGTGGCGCAGATGGAGGACCAGCTTCTGGATGACCACGGACTGCTGCTCCGGTACCGCACAGAATCGGCAATCGACGGGCTGGCGCCGGGGGAGCACCCGTTCCTGGCCTGTTCATTCTGGCTTGTCGAGCAGTACGCGCACACCGGGCGCCTCGACGAGGCCAAGCGTCTCATGGACCAGCTGGTCGGCTACGCCAACGAGCTCGGCCTCCTGTCGGAAGAGTACGACCCGGAGAAGGCCCGGATGGCCGGAAACTTCCCCCAGGCGTTCTCGCACCTTGCGCTTGTGCGGGCAGCCGACGCGATCCACGCGGCACGGCGGCTTGTTACGGCTTGAGCACCACCTTGATGCAGCCGTCCTGCTTCTTCTGGAAGATATTGTAGGCACCGGGTGCTTCTGCGAGAGGCAGCTCGTGGGTCTTGAGGTCCATCACGCCCAGTGGATCGGAGGGATCCTCAACGAGTGGGAGCAGTTCGTCCGTCCAGCGCCGCACGTTGCACTGGCCCATCCTGGTCTGGATCTGCTTGTCGAACATGACGAGCAGCGGCATGGGGCTTGCCATTCCGCCGTAGACACCGCTCAGGGATACGGTCCCGCCGCGGCGTACGGCGTCGATGCAAGCGTGGAGGACGGCCAACCGGTCAACCCCGGCGGTTTCGATCGCCTTCCTGGCAATGGGATCAGGCAGCAGCCCGACGGCGTGCTGCGCGAACGCTCCCAGCGGTGAGTTGTGTGCCTCCATGCCGACGGCGTCGACGACGGCGTCCGGTCCGCGTCCGTTGGTCATCTCCCGGAGCACATCGCCTACTTCCTTTGTGAAGTCGATCGTCTCAATGCCGTGCCGCTCGGCCATCTCCCGCCGCTCCGCAACCGGTTCGACGGCTATCACGCGGTGGCCCAGGTGGCGGCCGCTGCGAGCCGCGAACTGTCCAACGGGACCGAGCCCGAAGACGGCGAGGGTGCCGCCGTCGGGCACGTCCGCGTACTGCACCGCCTGCCAGGCGGTCGGAAGGATGTCGGAGAGGTACAGGTAGCGCTCATCGGGGAGATCATCACCCACCTTGACGGGTCCGTAGTCCGCGTGGGGTACGCGAAGGTACTCCGCCTGCCCACCTGGTACGGAACCGTAGAGCTCCGAGTAGCCGAAGATCCGCGCACCCGTGCCCTGTTCGTGGACCTGCGTGGTTTCACACTGCGACTGCAGCCCGTTGTTGCACATCCAGCAGTGCCCGCAGGAAATGTTGAAGGGGATGACAACGCGGTCGCCGGGCTTGAGGTTGGTCACGCTGCTGCCGACGGCTTCCACGATGCCCATGGGCTCATGGCCCAAAACGTCGCCCTTGTGCATGTAGGGGCCCAACACCTCGTACAGATGGAGATCGGAGCCGCAGATGGCGGTGGAGGTGATGCGGACAATAGCATCCGTGGGTTCCTCGATGCGCGGATCTGGGACTTCCTCCACGCTCACGGAGCGCTTGCCCTGCCAGGTAAGTGCCTTCATCGTTACTCCTCTTGGATTCGTAAGTATGCTGACCTTTCTCAGTATTGCCGCCTGTCGACTCGAAGTGAAGCGCTCGAAGCTTCGGCATACGCTTGACCGGTGGAGTTTTCAAAATCCCCGGCCGTGCGGGTTGGACTGTCGATTGCCGTGGCGACCGGGCTGTATGGCGTGTCCTTTGGCGCTCTCTCAGTCGCATCGGGGCTGGATCTCCTGCAGACCATGGCGTTGAGCCTCCTGCTGTTCAGTGGAGGTTCGCAGTTCGCATTCATCGGTGTTGTAGGAGGCGGCGGAAGCGGAGTGGCTGCTATGTCCGCCTCAGGACTGTTGGGCATTCGTAACGCGGTCTACGGCATGCAGATGAACGCGATGCTGCGGCCGCGTTCCTGGCGAAGGTTCGCGGCTGCGCAGGTGACCATTGATGAGTCGACTGCCACCGCCACGGGTCAGAGCGAACCGCAGGAGCGGGCGCGGGGCTTCTGGGTAGCTGGCCTGGGTATATACGTGCTGTGGAATGTCTTCACCCTCGTCGGGGCGCTGCTCGGCAATGCCCTCGGAGATCCGGCGCAGTGGGGGCTCGACGGGGCTGCCGTCGCCGCGTTCCTCGGACTCCTGTGGCCGAGGCTCAAGGCACGCGAGCCGGCCGCCATCGCCGTGGTCTGCGCCCTGGTGACCCTGCTCGCGGTTCCGTTCGTACCGCCGGGGGTGCCGATCCTTGTGGCCGCCGCAGTAGCTGCACTACTCGGATGGCTCAGTTTCGGGCCGCCGCGCGAGGGTCTCGAACCCGATGTCGAGCCGTATCCCGCGGAAGGACACCCGTGAACCTCTGGATGTGGATCCTGCTGGCCTGCGTGATCAGCTACCTCACAAAGCTCGCCGGTTACCTGGTCCCCGCACGGATCATGGAAGACCCGCGCATGACCCGCGTCGCCGGGACGTTGACGATCGGGCTCCTGGCATCGCTGACGGCCGTCAACACGTTCTCGAGCGGGCAGGCGCTGGTTCTCGACGCCCGGCTCGCGGCGCTCGTTGCCGCCGGGGTGGCGCTGTGGTTGCGGGCGCCGTTTCTCGTCGTCGTGCTGGTGGGTGCCGGTGCAGCGGCCGTGGCGCGTCTGCTCGGCGCGCCCTGAGCCGTGAGCTGGCAGGACACACCCTGTTAGAGCGCGTTTTAAGGGCGCGTCCTGCCGAATGGACGGGCCGGGCTAGGCAGAACCGACGACGGCGGCAGTCGCTTCCGCAATGGCTGCCTCTTCATCCGTGGGCACCACAAGAACCGGGAAGGCCGATTCCTCGGTGCTGATCTCGCGCGGTGAACCGCCGGGCTTCTGGTTCTCGGCATCGTCAATGAAAACCCCGAGGGCGCCGAGCCGGTTCACCACCCGTTCCCGGAAGCGCCAGGAGTTCTCCCCGATGCCGGCCGTGAAGACGATCGCCTGCGCCCCGCCCACCGCGACGTGATAGCCGCCGATGTACTTCGCGAGGCGGTAGGCCGCAATGTCGAGAGCGATGGTGCCTGCGGGGTCGCCCGGTTCCTCGATTGCACGCATGTCATTGTGCCCCGTGAGCCCCTTCAGGCCGGACTCCCGGTTCAGCAGCTGGTCGAGATCCTTCTCCGTGTAGCCTTCGCGGCTGAGGAACAGCAGGATCGACGGGTCAATGTCACCGGACCGGGTTCCCATCACGAGGCCTTCCAACGGGGTGAAACCCATGGAGGTATCGACGCTGCGGCCGTTCTGCACGGCGGTGACGGACGCGCCGTTGCCCAGGTGCGCGATCACACCCGTGAACTCCTCCGTTGGCATGCCCAGCAGCTCGGCGGCGTGCCTCGTCACATACTCAAAGGACGTGCCGTGGAACCCGTAGCGGCGGATGCCGAACTTCTTGTACAGCTCATCGGGCACGGCGTACCGCCACGCATGCTCAGGCAGCGTGCGGTGGAAAGCGGTATCGAAGACCGCGACCTGCGGCATGTCCGGCCACCGCTCCGCGATGGCACGGATGCCCTGCACGTTCGCGGGGTTGTGCAGGGGCGCCAGGGGATTGAGGCGATCGATCGCGCGAATGATCTCGTTGGTGATCAGCACCGGCTCGCTGAAGCGTTCTCCGCCGTGCACCACACGGTGTCCGACGGCGTCGATCGGCTTGCCGTGCAGCGTAGCGTCCAGCTCTTCCGTGACTCGGTCGAGCGCTTCAGTATGATCCTGTGGGCCGCCGTGAGCGGCGTCGCCGATGCGCTCGATCAGACCGTTCGCCAGCCGTTCTCCGCTGTCGGAATCCCGAACCTGGTACTTGAGCGACGATGAGCCCGAGTTGATGACGAGGATGATCATGACGCCTCCTGCGATGTAGTGCCCTGTGCCTGGACGGCGGTGATAGCAACGGTATTCACGATATCCTCGACGGTGCATCCCCGGGAGAGGTCGTTTACCGGCTTCCGTAGCCCCTGCAGTACCGGACCGACGGCGACCGCACCAGCGGACTGCTGCACCGCCTTATAGGTGTTGTTACCAGTATTCAAGTCAGGGAATATGAATACCGTTGCCTGTCCGGCGACCGAGGAACCGGGAAGCTTGGACTGGGCAATGGAAGCATCCACCGCGGCGTCGTACTGGATGGGGCCCTCGACCGGAAGGTCGGGGCGGAGGGAACGCACAAGCTCCGTCGCGCGCCGGACCTCGTCCACCGCTCCTCCGGAACCGGATTCGCCGGTGGAGTAGGACAGCATTGCCACCCGGGGTTTAACACCGAACTGAGCTGCCGTTTCCGCCGAGGCGATGGCGATGTCGGCGAGCTGTTCGTCGGTGGGATCAGGATTGACTGCGCAGTCGCCATAGACCAGCACACGGTCCCGGAGGAGCATGAGGAACACGGAGGACACGATCTTCACACCCTCCTTGGTCTTCACAAATTCCAGCGCGGGACGGATGGTGTTGGCGGTGGTATGGGCGGCGCCGGACACCATGCCGTCGACGTACCCGAGCTGCACCATCATGGTCCCGAAGTAGGAGCCGTCGAGCATACGATCCCGTGCGTCTTCGAGCGAGACGTTCTTGTGTGCGCGCCGCCGCGAGTACTCCGCAGCGAACTCCTCACGCAGCTCCGAGGTTTCAGGATCCAGCAGGGTCAGCCCGGACAGGTCAATGCCCTGACCGGCGGCGAGTTCACGGATCTGGGACTCTGACCCGAGGATTGTCAGGTCGCAGACATCCCTCCGGCGCAGAATTTCTGCCGCGCGGAGGATCCGCTCATCCAGCCCTTCGGGAAGCACGATGTGCTTCCGGCCCCTGCGGGCTTTTTCGATGAGCTCGTGGAGGAAGCGCAGCGGTGTCATCCTGACCGGGCGCGGCAGTTCCAGCCGCTCGAGCAGTTCCGTTGTGTCCACCTGCCGCGCCCACACGCCGAGCACGGCTGCGGCCTTCCGGCGCAGGCCGGTTGCAATCTCACCCCGTACCTCGCTGACGCGTCTGGCGGCGGTATAGGTGTCGTCGTCGACCGCGAATACCGGGAAGGTGGCGTGGGCCAGCAGGGCGAGGATGTTGGGATCCGGCGTGATGCCGCCGGTGAGGATCATGCCTGAGGGCACGGGAAACTCGGGCGAGAATGACGACGCCACGGTCGCCACCAGAACGTCGGCGCGGTCGCCGGGAACAATCACCAGCGCACCGTCCGTGAGCAGTTCCAGAAAATGCCCCACGTTCATTGCCGCGACGCGGATGGCGGACACATCCCGTTCGAGCGTTGCTCCGCCCGCGATGTGCCGGGCGTCCAGGGCCTTTGCGACTTCGGCGATGGTCGGTTGGGAGATTTCGCTCATTTCCGGAATGACGTAAACCGGTCGCCCGGACTTCCCTGGCCTCACCTGGCTCCGGATGTCGTCGACGGCGTCCTCCGCCGCGCGGTTCACCATCATCGCCAGCAGGGACACCTGTGCTGCGTCCAGTTCGCGGCGCGCGACGTCGACGGCGTCGGCAGCTTCAGCTGCGGTCATGTCCTTTGCGCTCACCACAGCCAGGACCATGGCGCCCAGGTTGTTCGCCAGCCTCGCGTTGAGATCGAACTCGACGGCGGCGTCCTGCCCGCTCAGGTCCGTTCCCTCCACGATGATGACGTCGCAGGACTGTGCCATCTCGCTATACACGGCAACGCAGCGGGCATCGATCTCCTCCCGCTCGCCGGAGACCAGCAGCGCGCGCGCCTCAGCCCGCGTCATTCCGCTTCGGGCGGTCCTAGCATCCAGTCCGAACGCTCGCCGCATCAGCAGGACCATCGGGTCATCGGCGCCGTCTTCCGCCTCCGAGATTGGTCGCAGGAAGCCGATCCGGTCCGCGTGCCCCTGAAGCATGCTTGCCAGTCCCAGGGAAATGAGGGACTTGCCGGAGCTGGGGGCCATGGCGCTGACATAAATACCGCGGGTGGTCATTACTTCATCCTGCACGATCGCAGGTGCTTAGTCACTGACCGCCCACTGTTGCGCTGCTTCACTGCAGCGCCTGGCTACCGCCGTCGTTCATTTGCGATGCGGTGGCAATGCGGGCTATTGACGGCGCGTCGAAGCTGAGTAGCCTAATGCCCACCATCTCGACGTTGAGGAGCGAGCCACGATGGGTAACGACGGCAGCACACCGGAAGAGGTCGCGCGGGGACCGGCATACAAGCTCGGCCCCGACGAAGGCAAGGCCCTCTGGTTCACGAACGCACTGGTAACCGTCAAGGCAGGCGGGTCGGAGACAGGGCAGCGCCTCTCCATTGTTCATATCCTTCATCCTGGAGGGTACTCGCCGCCGAGGCACAGACATCTCGTTGAGGATGAATCCTTCTACGTCATCTCGGGGACTGCGCTGTTCGAGAGTGACGGTGACCGCTTTGATCTGGGGCCCGGTGACTTCGCTTTCCTTCCGCGAGGTTCGGTCCACAGCTTTCTGGTCGGGGAAGAGCCGTTCAGTTGCCTGGTGATCACCGCGCCGGCCGGATTCGAGGACTTCGCAGCAGAAGCGGGCACACCGGCAGAGAGAAGGGAGCTCCCGGAGCCCGTTCCGATGGACGGTCCCGCACTCGAGGCAATAGCAACACGCCACCAGATCGAAATCATGGGTCCGCCACTGAACGCTCCGCAATGAATCAGCGGAACGATGGACACCGAATAAAGCCCGTGACCGGCGCGGCCAAACCTGACAGACTGTTTCCATGCTTGTAGCCTTCTCAGTTGCACCTTCCGGCCGGCCCAGCGGCGCCCACGAGGACACGGCCGAAGACGCCGACGGTTCCGTTCACGCCGCCGTGGCTGAAGCCGTGAAGATTGTGCGTGATTCCGGTCTGCCGAACTCCACCAGCTCCATGTTCACCGAGATAGAAGGTGAATGGGACGAGGTCATGGACGTGGTCAAACGCGCTACGGAGGCAGTTGCCAAATACGGTAGCCGCGTCTCCCTGGTGCTCAAGGCCGACATCCGGCCCGGCCGCACTGGAGAACTGACCGGGAAAGTTGAACGCCTTGAGGGCGCCATTGCGGAAATGGATGAGTACCAGGGGCACTCGTGAGCAACTGGGCGGAGGTGGATCGCTACCTCAACCGCACAGTTGTGCAGCCCGACGACGCACTGCTCGCTGCCGTCGAGAACACGCGCAGCGCGGGGATGCCCGGCATCGAAGTGACCGCCGGACAGGGCAAGTTCCTGATGCTCCTCGCTCGCATCCAGGGTGCGCAACGCGTACTGGAAATCGGTACGCTGGGCGGCTTCAGTACTATCTGGCTTGCCCGGGGGCTTCCCGACGACGGCACGGTGGATAGCTGCGAGTATGAGCCAGCGCACGCGGAGGTGGCGCGGCGAAATCTGGAGGCCGCCGGCGTCGGGCACAAAGTGACTGTGCATGTAGGGGCCGCGCTTGAGACCCTCCCGGCGCTCACCGGGCCCTATGACCTGTTCTTCATTGACGCCGACAAGGCGAACAACCCCAACTACGTGGAGTGGGCGGTGAAACTGTCGCGCCCCGGCTCGGTCATTGTGCTGGATAACGTGGTGCGCGGTGGGACGGTACTGGATGAGGACGGGGATGACGACGTCCGGGGAACCAGGAAGGCGCTCGAAATTCTCGGCAGCCATCCGCGCCTCGAGGCAACAGCCCTGCAGACGGTTGGATCCAAGGACTGGGATGGGATTGCAGTCGCCATCGTCAACTAGAACAGAGTTCTCGATCCGCAGGGCAACACCCCACGACGCCGAAACCTACGCCCGCACGCACGTCGCCGCGCTGCATCAGACCTACGCGCACATCATGCCGCAGGAGTTCCATGATCACTACGAGGCGGAGCTGGCGAATATTGTCTGCCGCCGGCGCGTGGCACTGACTGACGACGACGGCGTCAACAGTTGGGTGGCATTCGACACCTCAGGGCAGCCGGTCGGGATCGCGTCCTCCGGGCCCGGCAGGGATGAGGACCGTCCCGGCTTCGAGTTGCATCACATCTACACACTGGCCTGGACACACGGTTCCGGCCTCGGACAGCGTCTGCTTGAGACGGCGATCGGATCCTCGCCCGCCTACCTGTGGATCCTGAATGACAACCCGCGCGCCGAGCGGTTCTATACCCGCAACGGTTTTGTCCCTGATGGAACCAGGGCGCTCTGCGGTCCTGTGTGGCACTCCAAGCCCATGTTCCGCATGCACCGGACCTAGCACGCCGCTGTCCTTCAGGGCGTTGGGGCATCCGGAATTGTCCCGGGCGGGGGATAGCATGAACGGCATGGTCACTATTCGTCCGCTCCGTATAGACGAGCTTGAGGCTGCGCTGCGGATGAAGAACCAGGGCTGGAGGCAGGCCTACCTCGGAAGGCTTGGCCCGGAGGTACTGGACGGCCTGGACGAGACCGTTGAACAGCAGGCGGAAGCCTGGCGAATGGGCTTCGACAGCCAGGAGGATGTTCCTTTCGTCGCGGTCGATGATCGCGGCGGGATCGTCGGTATCGCCGCAGGTGGAGCAGCGCGGGGCGAGGACCCGCCTGCCGCCGTCGAACTGTTCATGCTCTACGTGCTTGAGGAGTATTACGGCACGGGCCTCGGGCGGCAATTGGCCGATGCCGCGATCGGGGACACCGCTGCCTGCGTCTGGGTGCTCGAGGGGAATGAACGCGCCATCGCTTTTTACCGCAAACTCGGCTTTGCCCCGGACGGCGAGTGGGAGCCGCTCTCCGATCGGTGGAGCGGGCTCAACGAGATTCGGATGGTGCGCTCGGTCCGAACAAGTTCGCTGCCGCACGCCGGCCAGGCCGCAACAGCACCACAACAGACAGGGGAATGACATGACGAACCACTACGGGAACCAGCCCACCCAGCACGTGGTGGTGTACGCGGCGAAGGAAAGCTGGCTCGCGTACCTGCTCTGGTTCTTGCTCGGGAACTTCGGCGCCCACAAGTTCTACCTGCGTCAGAACGGGATGGGTTTCCTGTACCTGGCGCTGGGCCTCGCCGGCTACGCCACGGTGGGGATTCTGATCGGGTTCCTCTTCCTGATACCGCTATGGATCATGATGGTCATTGACCTGTTCACAATCCCTGGGCGGGTTCGGCAGGTCAACGCATACCTGCACAACCGGGGCGCGGTCCGTCCTTACTAGCCGGCACAGCACCAGTTGAAAGAGTAAGAATTCGTGGGACGTCAACGAGAGCGCAAGGGAACCACCAGCGCCGACGGCGGCCCGGTTCCCGGTATCCACACCATCGACACCGGCAACTGCGAGCTGGTTTCCGACCGGTTCAACCCCAATGGCTGGGTGCTCCACGTCAACGGGGTGCCGAGCTCGCATATCGATCTCGCGGATCCGGCACGGCTCGATTTCGAGTACATGCGCTGGATCAGTTCGCTGGCAACCTCACAGTGGCCGTCGACCGCGCGGCTGCGCGCCCTCCACCTGGGCGGGGGCGCCTGCTCGCTTGCGCGCAGCTTTGCGGTGACTTTCCCTGACGCGCGGCAAGTCGTCGTCGAACTCGACGGCGCGCTCGCCGGCCTGGTGCGTGAATGGTTCGATCTGCCACGCGCGCCACTACTACGGATTCGGGTCGGTGAGGCGCGCGCGGTCACCGAGTCGCTCTCCGAAAACAGCCGCGACCTCATCATCCGCGATGTCTTCGCGGGCAGTCGCACGCCGGAGCCGCTCACCACCCTCGAATTCGTCGAGCAGGCAAAGCGCGTGCTGGACTCCGACGGCGTCTACGTCGTCAACTGCGGCGATTCACCCGACCTCGCAATGGCCCGACGGGAGACCGCTACCATCTCCGCTGCTTTCGCCCACACCGTGATCATTGCGGACCCGGCGATGCTCAAGGGGCGGCGGTACGGGAACATCATCATTGCCGGAAGCGATGGGTCGCTCGGTGAGGATCCGGGTCTTGCGCGGGAGTTACTGGGTGGGGGCGTGCCGGCGCACCTGTGGCACAACACGCAGGTGACCCGTTTCATCAGCGGCGCGCAGATACTCAGGGATTAGAGGCCAAGGGTCCAGTCCCGATCGAGCAACCGGTCCTCGAACGGGTCCGACTGCTGGGGAGAATCAGCCGATGCCCAGTAGCTGCTCGATGGGGCCAATGCCGAAGAAGATGACGAACGCACCCGCCACCACCCACATGAGTGGGTGGATCTCCTTGGCCCTGCCCTGGAATGTCCGGACCAGGACGTACGCGATGAATCCTGCGCCGAGCCCGTTGGCAATCGAGTAGGTGAACGGCATCAGCGTGAAGGTCAGGAATGCAGGAATGGCGATGCCCCAGTCCTGCCAGTTGATCCGGCCCACCTGGGAAACCATCATGAAACCGACGACGACGAGGGCCGGCGCCACTGCTTCGAACGGCACCAGTGAGATCAGGGGAGTGAGGAACATCGCCACCAGGAACAGCAGGCCGGTCACGATGTTGGCGATACCGGTACGTGCGCCTTCGCCGATGCCGGCGCCCGACTCAACGTAGATCTGGTTGGACGACACCGAACCTGCCCCGCCGGCCACCGCACCGAGAGCGTCGACGATGAGCACCCGGTCAACACCCGGGATGTTGCCCTTCTTGTCCACCAGCTTTGCCTCATTGGCCAGACCCACCATTGTGCCCATGGCGTCGAAGAAGATACTGAGCAGGATGGTGAAGGTCAGCAGCAGGGCGGCGGTTGCTCCGAGGGTGCCGAAAGCACCGAAGACGCTGGCGCTGCCGATCAGGCTCAGGTCAGGAATGCCGACCCAGGACCCGGAGGGGAATTCGGGCACAACGAGCGACCAACCCTGCGGATTGACGCCGTCAGGTCCCACACTCGGCCCCACGTTCGCCGCCGCTTCAATGATGACGGCAAGGATCGTAGAGGCGATGACGCCGATTAGGATACCGCCGCGGACCTTCCGGACAACCAGGGCGATCGTGAGGATCAGGCCAAACACAAAGACCAGGATGGGCCAGCCGAGCAGTACACCTTCGAAGCCGAGCCCGACCGGGACGGTGGTTTGCGCGACGTCAGGGATACGCCTGACGAATCCGGCGTTGACCAGGCCGATCAGGGCAATGAAGAGCCCAATTCCGACGACGATCGCCGTCTTCAGGCTTTCCGGCACCGCATTGAAGACGGCCGTACGGAACCCTGTAAGAACAAGCACGAGCATGGTGAGGCCGGCCAGCACGACGAGCCCCATCACCTGCGGCCACGTGAGTTCCGGGTTGGTGGCCACGGTAATCGCCACGAAGGCATTCACGCCCAACCCGGTGGCCAGGGCGAAGGGATACCTCGCCCAGGCTCCCATGACAATGGTGAGCACGCCCGCGATGAGGGCGGTTACGGCCGCGACGCGCTCCAGGCCCAGGACGTTGCCGCTGGCATCCGCCCCGGCGAGGATGAGGGGGTTGAGCACCACGATGTAACTCATAGCGAAGAAGGTGGCGATGCCACCCCTGATTTCTCGTGAATAGGATGAGCCGCGTTCGGTGAGCTGGAAGTAGCGGTCCATCGTGGTGCGCAGTGCAGGCACAGGTATTCCTCTGCTGGTGGGGGAGTTCGCTCGAAGTCTATCCAATGAGCGGCTCAGGATCCTGCCAGTTCACTCCCGTAGGCTTTGGGTATGAACCAGCATCCCGCAGTAGTTGCAGCGCGCCCGGTTGCCCGTTCCGTCCAGCGTATGGCTCTGGTCCTCGCCGGCGTATTGATGATTGCGCTCGCCGTGGTCCTTAGCACGGCAGACGGGGCGTCGGCACATGACGAACTGAGCTCCTCGAACCCGGAAGCTGGCGCGACCCTCGAAACAGTCCCCGAGGCGATCGAGCTGACGTTCACCAACGTTCCTGCGACAATCGGCTCAGAAATTCAGGTGCTGGCTGAAACCGGCGAGGACTGGGCCGAAGGGGACGTATCAATCACGGACGCCGTGGCAACACAGGCCCTCCGCGAAGGAGCTCCGGCCGGAACCTACACGGTGAACTGGCGTGTGGTTTCTTCCGATTCGCATCCCATCGAGGGAACTTTCGAATTCACCGCTTCGGCCGGCAGCGCCGTGTCGGAAACGCCTGACGCTTCGGCAACTCCGGAGGCTTCGGTGGGCACTGGTGTTCCTGTGGAACCTGCCGAGGCGGGAGCGCTCGACCCGGAGCCCACAGCAGGTTTCGACGTCTCCTGGGGTGTCATCCTCATGATCGCCGTGCTGATCGCAATCACCATAGTGCTCGGTATTGGTGCCCGACGACGGCTCAAGCAGGGAAACAGCGAAGCCCCGTAAAAGTTTCGTCAGGCGCTGATGGCGGGAGTGCGCTTGGCTGCGCCTGCTGCGGCCAGAGCGGCAGCCTTCACGGGATGGATCACCTGGGCCGCAACGGCTCCCTGCGTGACAATTGCGTCGCTGATGACCTTGGCCTGGCGGACGATCTCCCGCGTGGTGGGCGTCAGCACTTCCCCGACGCCGATGAGGTAAAGACCGATGGCACGCAGGGCGGCTTTGATGTCACTCCCCACGGCGAGACCAAGAGACTGTACAAAGCGGCGCAGCTGGTTTTGGGGATATTTGGTCAGGACCACATGGTCGGCGAGTAGGACGCCGTTCCGGGTCTGCACCGCCCACTTTTTGGAGCCGAGCACGGGTGCTGGAAGAAGCTGCGAGTAGCCGACCATGCACAAGCCCTCCGCCACGGTTTCCTGCCGGATGTCCAGCGAATGGCTGGATGCGTAGCAGCGCAGGAGCCGCAGGAGCTCGGTACGTTCGGACAGGGACACCGAGTCGGTCATGACGGTCCGGTTTGGACCGGAACTCAGGCACTCCACGCTCTCGACCACGATGGACTGCACCCCTCGGCGGCTCAGCTCGCTGGCAACTGCCAGACCTGACAGTCCGGAACCGATCACCACAGTGGTTGTCATCTCTGCCGCGGCCTGCGTGAAGGACTCCGCGGTCACGTGGGTGATCGACTCCGGCACCATCGATGAAAACCTCCTGAGGGAAGGAGAATTCCGCACAGCCCGGCGCCTCTTCCGGGCTGTGCGGACACTTGGCTGCGAACGGGTCAACCAAGCGCACTGAAAGCGGGCGGAACCCCCTAGGGAGACCATCCGCCCGATAACGATTCTCGAAGCCTATATAACTTTTTGGGTGCTGAATAGTCTTCCTACTGAAGAGTAGGCTAGAAATATCTGAACGGCTCAGCGAAGGTGTGATTAGGGCAAGCCGTGAGGAGCGGGACATGAGTGAGGCATATATGCGGGACGCGCCGAGGCATTCCCAGGGGCGCGGAATAGTTGTCGGAGTCGACGGCTCCGATCAGAGTATGTGCGCCCTGGTGTGGGCGGCCTATGAGGCTGAGCGCCGCCAATCCCCGCTGCATGTGGTGACTGCGTACACTGTCCCCGTTTTCGCGGCGTCGAGCATGGATGCCGGTTACGCCACTGTGGACGACTCGGTGATCCGGGAGGGGGCGCAGGCAGTCCTCGACCAGTCCATCAGCAGGATAGCCGGCCACCACAACATCGAGATTGTTCCTCGTGTGGAGAGCGGTGATGCCGCAGGGGTGCTCCTTGAACTCTCCGAGGAAGCCGAACTGATGGTCGTTGGGTCACGCGGCAGGGGAGGCTTCGTCGGAAGACTGTTGGGCTCGGTCAGTTCTGCACTGCCGGCGCACTCAAAGTGCCCCACGGTCGTCGTACCGCTCTTCTGCGCTCCACGCCTGGACGAAGCGGGTGTGTCGGCGCCCAAGCCGAAGGGGGAGGCCTGCCCCAGGGCCGAGGAAGTCGAGAAGGTTGTCGTTGTCGGCGTCGACGGTTCGGAGCAGGCACGCATGGCATCGCTGCTTGCGGCTGAGCAGGCGCAGGCCCGTGGGCTTCCCCTGCGCGTGGTGTGTTCACTGCCGCCGTTCACCGGTTCGCTGGCGTGGATGCCGACACCGGTTGACCGGGACGCTCTCCACGAGGAGATCATGGTTCAGCTCAACGCGGGCAAGGCATGGCTGCAGAGCCATTTCCCGCGGTTGTACATTTCAGTCGAGCTGCTTGACGGGCCGCCGGTTGAAGTCCTGATCGAAGCATCGCGGACGGCCGAGCTGGTTGTGCTCGGAACCCGCGGACGGGGTGGATTCACGGGCATGCTGCTCGGCTCCACCAGCCAGGGTGTGCTCCACCATGCAAAGGGCCCGGTACTCGTGGTGCCCGACCGCGAGGACCCGCGCCTGAGCGACCGCGCGAACTTCGGGCCCATGGCGGCCTAGGCCCGGCAGCGGGTTGTTGGACTGCGCCGGTACGCCTGGAGACGCGGCGCTGCCCCTTCGCGAGCGTCAGGCGTGCTGGGCATTCTCGTGGACGGCGTGCTCCAACGGCTCGAGTTGGAAGGTGCAGTGTTCGGTGTCGAAGTGGTTGCTCAGGCAGTGCACGAGGCGATCCAGCATTCGGTCCACGCCTTCGGCGTTGAGGCTCTCCGCGTCCACGACAACGTGAGCCGAGAACACAGGTACCCCGGATGTGATGGTCCAGGCGTGTATGTCATGTGCGTCCACCACTCCCTCCACGGTGAGGATGTGCTCCCGGATCATCGCAGGGTCCACGCCTTTCGGCGCTGATTCCAGCAGCACGTTGATTACGTCACTCAGCAGACTCCACGCCCGGGGCAGGATCATGACCGCGATGAGGATGGAGGCAATGGCGTCCGCCTGCTGGAATCCCGTCACTGCTATCACGACGGCGGCAACCACCACTGCGATCGAGCCCAGCAGGTCTCCCAGCACCTCCAGATAGGCGCCGCGGATGTTCAGGCTCTCCTTGTGGCCGCCGTGCAGGATGAGCAGGCAGACCAGGTTGGCGATCCCACCGAGCAGCGCGGCTACCAGCATGATGTCGGTGCGCACCTCGATCGGCTCACCGAACCTGCGGAATGCCTCGAGGGTAATGACGACGGCAATCACCACGAGGATGATTGCGTTGGCGAGGGCGGCGAGGACTTCCGCCCGCTGGTAGCCGTAGGTGCTGCGGGCCGTGGCGGGCCGGGTAGCAATCCAGGAAGCAAGCAACGCTATGAAGACGCCCGCGGCATCGGAGAGCATGTGTCCCGCATCGGCGAGCAGCGCCAGCGATCCGGACAGCACCGCTCCAATCACCTGAATGACAACGACGATGAGCGTGATGGTGACGACCGTGATCAGGGATTTGCGGTGCTTTCCCGTCGCTGTGACGGGATGCCCGTGAGAATGTGCGCCCATATAACCAGTATGAAGCCCGGCTTGTTGCGGAGTCCGGTTATCCCCACCCGAGCTCGTGGAGGCGCTCGTCGTCGATGCCGAAGTGGTGCGCAACCTCGTGGATCACTGTGATGAGGATCTCGTTCACCAATTCCTCGCGGCTATCGCACATGCGCAGGAGCGGTTGGCGGAAAATGCTGATCCGGTCAGGGAGCGATCCGGCATCCCACCATGAGTCCCGCTCGGTCAGCGGGGTTCCTTCGTAGAGGCCCAGGAGGTCGGGGTCGGGTTCTTCTCCCGGACCCGGCTCAAACTCCTCCTTCACGAAAATCGCCACATTGTTCATTGCGCGCGCAAGCTTGTCAGGGATCTGGTCGATGGCGTCGTCGACGGCGGATTCGAAGTCCTCGAGGCTCATGTCAATGGGCACGCAGGAAACTCTACTGCCGCGGCTCCCGCCGTTCGTCCGGCGCATGACTTCCGCATTTTGTGTAATTGAGATTGAGGCCCTATAGTTTTAGAGGTCCACAACGAGGAGTAAAGCACTTGTGTGGTCCAGGCCCCCATCGTCTAGCGGCCTAGGACACCGCCCTTTCACGGCGGCGGCACGGGTTCGAATCCCGTTGGGGGTACGCAGGAGAGTTGTCCAAAGCACCGTCGCGGTGCTGTTAGGATAAAACTCTTGCAAAATCGCAAGGCCCTGTAGCGCAGTTGGTTAGCGCGCCGCCCTGTCACGGCGGAGGTCGCGGGTTCAAGTCCCGTCAGGGTCGCTTAGGCGGTCGGAGAAATCCGGGTGTCGACGGTGATCATCACAAGATGGTTGCAAGGCTCTGTAGCTCAGTTGGTAGAGCGTTCGACTGAAAATCGAAAGGTCACCGGATCGACGCCGGTCGGAGCCACCAGCTAGAACCCCGCAGTCCCCAGTGTTTATACGGGAACTGCGGGGTTTTCTTCGTTGCCTGGTGCACATGATGATTCAGTATGGATCAGTCATAATCGTCGCTGTTATGGCGAGCTCCTCTGGTATTCCCTTGGTAGGTAGCCTATGGCGGCGGGGTGCGATGAATCCTGCGGCGTAAGGGGCGGTCGGCAATGGGCAGATCCTCGGCGCCGTCGCGGATGTTCCAGTCAGGAGGCTCTCGTGGATGCACTATCGCGACGATGGTCTAGATCAGAAGCGGCAAGGGCGAAGGGACTTGCCCGCTGAGCCCGCGTGCTAGTGATGCCAGAAGAGAGCCGAGGAGACGCTCGCCCTCCTTGTCCTGAATGCGCTGCTCAACTGTTGGCCCAACGCGAATCAAAGCGATCCGCTGTTCCGTTCGGTCTAGCCCCACGGGACATTCGTATCTTTTCAGGACTTCGCTTAAAAGACCCTCGGATTGGCGACAGCGAGTCTGCAGAATCTGATCTGGGGGAGGACTAGGCTTTCATGTAACATAAAGTGCTCTGGGCGGTTTAGTGGTTGCGCATAAGAGGGGCGAGTGCTCTGGGTGCTGTCGAAAGTATAGATAACCACATCCGACACCATGCAAGAGGGAACAGATCGGAGAATGCGATGACAGCCGTCGGCACCAAGCGGCAGTCTATGACCCTTGACGACTTCTTCACAGGACTTGTGGCCGGCCTTGCTGCACGCGGAGTTCGGGTCATCTCAATTCGAGGTGAGCAGTTCCATAAAGCGATGGAGGACGTGTACCGCACGGCCAATCGCGAGGCCCAGGAAGAGGGCGTCAAGCTCAAGTTTGCGATCAGCCGGAACGAGCTGCATGGTGATTCGCCCGATGTCCGCGAAGCGCTCGCCAAAGGCGTCCAGCGCAACATTGTCAGCTTGGACAACCCCGAGTACCAGAACATGCGGCTAAAGATCAGCAAGTCGTTTGCCCCGGACTACTTCCGGCGCCTTCCCGGTCAGGAGGAGATGTATCTGAAGATGGCGGACACCTTCTTGGCCGAGTACCCGGCCTTCCGGTAAGCACTCGGCATGGGGGAGTCGACGAAGCTGGCGGAGTACAAGAAGGCGATTGAAGACTTTGCGTCTGAGGAGCTTGACGAAGATCAGATCCTGCGTATCGACTCGACGATGGCCGAGGTTGAATTCGGCTACCTCGACGAGACAGATTCGTGGCATCCCGTCTCCACGCTCGAAGAAGAAGAGTATCCAGACTATTACC
Organism: Arthrobacter sp. TJ-270; assembly: GCF_058269075.1. NCBI lineage: Bacteria > Bacillati > Actinomycetota > Actinomycetes > Micrococcales > Micrococcaceae > Arthrobacter > Arthrobacter sp. TJ-270. The sequence continues at coordinate 243,773 of NZ_JBZCNB010000003.1, forward strand.
ACCGTGAACGGCGCCAGGATGAGGGAGGAAAGGCCGCAGTTGAGCCGGCTGTGCCGGGCGCTTCGACTGAAGCACCGATGGGAACGGGGGCCGCCGTAGAAGCATCCATTTTGGAGGGTTACCTTGAGTTCCAGGAGAACCAGCGGGGAGTCGCCTTCAGCACGCTGCTCATCCCTTACCTGCGTGGGGCCAAGCTGGTCACAATTACAGATCCGTACGTTCGCCAGTTCCATCAAGTACGAAACGTCATGGAACTGGTTGAAAGCATCGCCGCCGTGAAGGACCCCGCCGAGGAGGTGACCGTCAAGCTCATTACCTCCGAAAACGCCGATGATGACAGTAAGCTGCGCAAGCAGTTTGAACTCTTACTGAAGGTCCAGCAGGGAGCAGCCGTTGCTGGGATCAAGTTCGACGTGTCGTTCAACAACAGTCTGCATGACCGTTCGATCGTTACGGACACAGGCTGGAGGATAGTTCTCGGACGCGGTCTGGACATTTTCCAGTACGTCACTGGGGATACTTTCGACCTCGCGACTAGGCTCCAAAGCTACCGCCAGGTCAAGGCTTTCGGTGTCACTTATATCCGAGAGAACAACGGCTAGTTGTACTCAATCGGGACTGGCCCGGCGTTTGTTGACTCGGGGTCTTAGGCCGCTATGAGAGCGGACCGGTTGATTCTTTCATGTTTGATGAGCGTAAGTTTCCCAGTCGCCGCTGCCGTCGCCGGCGGTGGTAAGACCACTCGATCCATGTCGTATGGCCAGCCGCCGATCCTGTCGCGTGAGCCAGCGTCTTCTGCAGCAGCGAGAAGAACGATTCCATGGCGGTGTTATCCGCGCACGCACCGACCCTACCGATCGAACCGGTCAGGCCATGATCACGCTGCGATTCCACGAAGCGCCGGGACCGGAACTGGGAGCCACGACCCGAATCCACAACCGTTCATGCAGGGCGGCGTGCCCGTACGGCGTTCTTCAACGCCGCGGCCGCCAGCGAGGACTTCTTCCGTGAGTCCATCGAGTAGCCAACCGGGTAAGCTTGGCCGAGCGGGATAGAGCACTGCAGGTCCGGGATCTGGAAGCCACCGGTTCTCTCTGGAGTCAGGTGTGCGCTGCGCCCCGATGACGCGACGACCCGCGTCATCGCAAGCGTCTCCACTTTGTCGGCGCATCCCACTAGAGTCTTATCTCATGGGGGAACACGCTGAGCAATCAGCTCGATCAGAGGCGACGATTGAGCCCCGGCTCGTGATGAAGGGCGACGGCGACAAGCCCTTCATCCAGGGCGAGTTTTTCGTCGCCGCGTACCAGCGCGGCTACCGGTGGGGACGCGAGGAAGTGCGCCAACTTCTGGAGGACATCAAGACCCACAAGGGCAAAGCCGGCAGGGGAGAGCCCACCGACTACTATCTCCAGCCGATCGTCGTGTTGAAGCGCGATGGTGGGAGCTGGGAACTCGTCGACGGCCAGCAGCGGCTCACAACCCTGTTCCTGATCACGAAGTATGTCGCCACGAAGATCGCCGACTCCAAGTTGGACTACCTGCTCACCTATGAAACCCGACAAGGGAGCCGCGACTTCCTGGAGACTCTCGACTTCTCGCGCCGTGACGAGAACATCGACTATTACCACATCGCCCAGGCGTATGACGTCATTGGGGAGTGGTTCGACGAACAGCCGAACGCCACGCAGGCCGCCATCAATCTCCACACGGCGTTCGCTAACTGGGTCTACGTCATCTGGTACGAGGCGCCGCCGGGCACCGACGCCACCGCACTCTTCACGCGCCTGAACCGTGATCGCATCCCGCTGACGGACTCGGAGTTGATCAAGGCTGTGGTGCTATCGAACAGCGGCGCAGCCGGCGGCAAGTCGGGGCGGCAACAGGAGATCGCTGCCCAATGGGACGGGTTCGAGAGGGATCTTCGTGAGCCGCAGTTCTGGGCATTCCTCACGCGCTCCTCGACCGAGAGGTCGACCCACATCGACTTCCTTTTCGAGTCCATGACGCCGAAGGCGGGTCTAAGAGAGCGGCCCCGCTACTGGACCTTCAGCAAAGTCCAGGAGGACATCGCCAAGCGGGGAACGGCCGCCTTCTGGCGCGACGTCGTCGAGCGCTACGGACTGCTGACAGGGTGGTTCCAGGACCGCGATCTCTACCACCGGATCGGCTACCTCATCCAGGTTGGTGACTCGATCCAAGAACTCATCGATCTATCCCGATCCCGGACGCACTCGGTCTTCCAAAAGGAGCTCGTTGAACGAACACGCAAGCGCCTTAATCTCACTACTGACAAGGTCTCCCTTTTGCGCTACGGGAAGGACGACGGCAAGTGCACCGACGTCCTGCTCCTCATGAATGTCGAGACCGTGCTCGGCAGCAGGGACATCGGGAGCCGCTTCTCGTTCCACGCCTACGTCGATAACTGGTCGCTGGAACACATCCACGCACAGAACTCCGCAGCCTTCCAGAAAGAGACCGAACGTCGAGATTGGCTACGGACGCACAAGAAGAAGATTGAAGAGTCTCACTGGCCGCCAGATCAGCGGGCCGATGTGGACGAGATCATCGATAAGATCAACGCACATCTGGCCATGGCCGACGGTAAGACCGATGAGCGGGGTTTCGACTGGATCTTCCGGCAGGTCCTGGCGTTGTTCAGCGCTCCTGACGCTGACGCCACCGATGAGGACACGCACGGACTCGGCAATCTGGCGCTGCTCCAACGCGACCTCAACAGCAAGCTGAACAACGCGGTCTTCGCCCTTAAGCGCGAACAGGTGATCGGGCTCGACCAGGATGGGGCCTACATCCTGCCCTGCACCCGTAACGTCTTCCTGAAGTACTACACGGCCGCGGCCGACCAGCAACTCTCCCTGTGGGGTCCACAGGACCAGGCCCACTACCTCACCGCGTTGATCGACAAGGTGGAGCACTTCCTGATTGTCGAGAGCTCTCCCGCTGAGGAGGTCCACGCATGAAGGGCTACCCCATCACGTTCCTCGGCCTATTCGACGAACCCGTCGGAGACCGTCCGGGCATCACTGAGATCGAGATCCCGATCATCCAGCGCGACTTCGCGCAGGGCAGACCTGACGAGGAGGTCAGCGCCCTCCGGGACCGCTTCCTCGACAAGGTCATCGAAGCCGCCACGACTGACAGGCACATGGGTCTCGACTTCGTGTACGGCGACGTTCAAGCCGGAGTCCTGCAGCCACTCGATGGCCAACAACGCCTCACTACCCTGTTCTTGCTGCACTGGTACGTCGCTTCGCGCGCAGGCAAGCTCGACCCGGACGCCCCTTGGCTGGGCTTCTCCTACTCGACCCGGCCGACCGCTCGAGACTTCACCCAGACAATCGCCAAAAACCCGTATCCAGGCGGGCTGGCCTCTCCATCGGTCTGGATCAGCGACCAGCCCTGGTACGTCTACCCATGGCGCCACGACCCGACCATCTCATCGATGCTCGTCATCCTCGACGCGATCCATCGACGGCTCGACCCGCACGCCGACAAAATCGACGCCGTGTGGGACCGGCTCGCAGCTCGCCCTGCCGACGTCCAGAACAGTGCTATCTGGTTCCTGTTCCTCCCCGTCGTCGATATCGCCCACGGTGAAGACCTCTATATCAAGATGAACTCGCGCGGGAAGCCATTGACCACGTTTGAGATATTTAAGGCGGACTTCGAAAGCATCATCAAGTCAGCCGACCCTGACCGGCACAAGCACCTCGTCGAGAGCATCGACGGAGTGTGGGCCGACCTGCTTTGGGAGTACGAGAAGCGAGCGGCGAGCGACTACAAGATCGACGACGAGTTTGAGCGGTACCTCACTTTCATCATCGAAATCTGCGAGTGGCGCGACGGGAAGCCTGACCGAAAGTGGCACGACAAGCAGGCAGGAAGGCTTTGGCCGATTGAGGAACGAGCCCGACTCGCCTTCGCCGGCCCCGACAACGAACATGCCGCTCGAAATCGAGACTTTTTCTTCCACGCGTTCGACACGTGGATTGACGCCGATCCCGTGGCCCATATCAGAGTTCCTCCCGACCCGAGCGCCGAGTTCAGCAAGCTGTTCACCGCCGGCAGCGCCGGGGAAGGACCGATTCCGCTCTTTTCCACAACTCCTGACCTGTTCGGTGGCTGCATCGTCCGGTACGGGTCCGACTTCACGGCACAAGAGACGCTGCTCCTCTTCGGAGTCCTGCTCGCGCGACAGGCCGACGACACGATAAGTCAGGCCGAGATCGGCAAACGCCTGCGCTCGCTACGCAATGTCACTGCCGCATTCCTCGACTTCAATCGCATGCCTGCCTACGTCGCACAGACCGAGAAGCTGATCGTTCACGGCGACCTGGAGGATTCAGGGGCCTTCCGAAGCGATTGGGTTGCTGATGAGGTCCTCAAGTGGTCGTTTCTGGACGAGCACCCGGAAGCCGTTGACGCCGTGCATCAACTCGAAGACCACCCACTGGTTCGCGGACGCATCATGGCGTTCGAGCTCGATGCAGCCACGCTGGAAGCACGTGCTGAAGCATTCGCAGACGTGAGTCGGCCGGAACTGCGCGATCTGCTCGGCGCCGCGCTGCTCACGAAAGGGGACTACTCACGCGGAGTTGGCTCGGCGGGAAGGCGTCGCCAGCTCGGAAGTTCCCAAAAGGACGACTCCTGGACCGACATGCTCACCACGGGGTCTCGGGCGAATCTCGCGAACATCCGCGAGCCGCTGATGGCTCTGCTGGACGACGTCGCCACACGGGCGGCGACCGGTACGAATCAGCCGAGCGACGCCCTCGATGCGATCCGCGCCCAATGGCTCGCTGAACGCGAGTCCCGCAACTTCTACGACTGGCGCTACTACCTCGTCCGCTACTCCGGCGCCCGCAGCTCGAAGGGCGATGGCTATTACCACGGCACCTACGACAGCACGACCGGCGGATTCGCTTATCAGCGCCTCCGGATGCTCTACGGTAGCAACTACACCGCCTATTTCAGCGACGCACTGCTACATGCGGCCTGGGTCAACGGCTCGCTTGGTTCTTATGCCGAGAAACCAAGTTGGTGGCGCCGCGACGACCCAGGCCTCACGCTCAAGAAGTCCCGCATCGAGATTCGCTGTGATGACGACTCCTTCGAACTCGTCCTTCCAGACGACCGTGAGACCGTCGAGACCAAGGTCGCCAAGGCCCTGACGGCGTTCGATTCTAATGACCAGTTGCGGGTTCTGGTCCAGCAGAATCCACAAGGCGGCCGGCTAGTCGATAGCGAGGACCGGATACAGCTCTGCGTGCGACTGGTGCGCGCCTTAGCAGATGAGGGCCTCTGACGGTCATTGCGGGATGCCGCAGCCGAAGCGTTTGTCCTTCGCTCCAAAATGGCGCATCGTGACGGAGACTGCCAGCGGCAGAATACGGGAGTCACCCCAACCCGTGATCCCTAGGGTCTAGAGCGATGAGCGCTCCGATGTCCCAGTTCATGAAGCGACCCTCATCGAGTCGGACTCCGCGCGGATGCGCTTCGCGGAGTTCTCTCCGACATCACGAAGAGTCCACTCGTGCCCGTCGACCATGATCATCGCGAGTCGGGCGATGTGCTCCACTTGGGCGTGCTGCTCGGCCGTCATCTCGACCGCAACGTCGAGGAAGACCCAGTCGAACTGGCCCGGGGAGAAAGTGTTGGCGGTGAGTGCATCGCGGACATCAACCGGGTAGATCGCTGAAGCCTTCCGGTGCTTGCGGATCAGGAGGTTGAGCATCGCCTGACTAGAGTCAACGCCCGCGTAGCGGTCCGCACTTGCGAGCCCAAGATCGAGCACTCGACCGGTGCCGCAGCCGATATCGAGAACGTGGGGCGGGTACTTTCCCCGAGCACCATCGAGGAGCCGCTTGACACGGTTCGACTCCCCGGAACCGATGGGGTGCTCGACGTCCCAGATAGTAGCGACCGCGTCGTAGGGCGACTCGATGTCGCTGACCGTGGAGGGTGCGTTCTGGATTCCGTAGAACAGCCGAGTGGTTGCGCGGTTGACCAGTGTGGTGTCGGTGAAGTGGTTGTCCTCGGTCCACCAGCGGTACTTCCCGTCGGGACTGAGGAGATAGATCTTGGTCAGCGAGTAGTACTTGCCCGGCTGCCCGAAGGTGTGGATCACGCGCGCGGCGCGAACCATGTCCTCGTGGGTCACGCCCGAGGTGCGCCCTTCGACGATGTAGTGGTGGGGTGCCGTCTCGGCATAGGTCTTAGCGAACGTCCACTCCCGGGAGGTTGCAAACTCCAGCCACCAATCCAGGTCCTGCTGGGTAATCCGGCCCTTAGTCATCTGTCTTCTCCTAGTTACGTGCATCCGGTCTCGTAACATCAGGATGCACGGCACCTCCGACAAAACCGCTGCTCAACGTCGTTGGAGGGCTGTCGCGACGTTGGCGCGCTGACGACTGATGCACCGATAGATGACAGCCTGAGCTGCCTTGCTTGTAGGGCGGGCCCGGAGGTACGCAGCAGATGCCCGTAGACCGCCTCCCTCAAGCGGACTGAGACGCCTCCGTGCGGGTCGCCGCAAACCAGGCGGGGTGACCATGTCCGTTTGACCCGCCCGGTGAAAAGCGTGCTCAGGCACGCCATACGCATCACGACATCCACCGCAGCAGGGAACTCAGATGGTCGTCGCTTGCGGCAACTCGCGGATCGCCGGTACAGGGTCGCCCTGGACCTGCCGAGGTCACGGGCGACCGGGGTGCCAGGCTCCCCGCCCTCGATCAGCGTGACAGCATTGCGGATCTGGGAGCCAGTGAAGGTCTGACGCCGCCCACCGAGGTCCTTGCCGACAGCCCTCCATCGAATGGGGTGGGGGTAGACCCCCGACCCGCCCGCCGCCGTCCCGGACGTAGTTAGCGCCTCTTACCGCGTACGGGATGAAAAGCTTTTGCCAGGCTCTCCTACCCCCGCGCCTTGGGGTGATTAGCGTACGTTGCGGCGGGCTCCGCCCACCGAACCTGGAGGAATCAGAGGACCGCTTCGCAGATCTCAGGTCGATCATCGCGTGGAAGTCTCCCCCTTCGGCGACGGCGCGGAGCGCGTCGGCCGACGTCGAGTTGACACTTGGGAGCAGCTCGAGCATCACCGGTCTGTAGTCCTGCGGGGTCGTCGCTCTTCGCCAGAATCGCTTCGATCTCCAGGCAGTTGTGGGCCGGGTGCCTCGCTGACGCTGCAGGTTCAGCGGACTCCGCGGCGCCAGCATAGCCACGGCCAAGGTGAGCAGTCCCTTGCGAGATGGAGGGCTTGGCCAACGCCGGATAACCGTGTGACCCATAATCACCATGTCAGACCGCATCACCCTCTGCTCACATGCTGGCGAACTGCTCACGAGCACTTGGAAGGTTGTGGATAACTATGCTGTGAACAGTCCAAACTCCTTCCAAAATTTGTCGAAAATCCGCGTAGATCTGGGCTTTACCTTCGATTTCAGGCTGTGGAAAACTTTGGTCTACACTCGGTCGCATGACAGAAGAACCAGAGTCCCAGCCGGACCCGAATCAGTCCCGATCCTGCTCCTATGGAGGCGAAGCTTGTGGTACTCCACGGCAACTGTGCGGACCCGAGAAAGTGTGTCCCAAGCACTGGCGACGTATGCAGAGACAGGGGTCCTACGAACTGAGGTGCCAGCTCTCGAACGAGGAGTGCATCCCCTCGGGACGGCTCGTCAACGGTCTGTGTCGCTTCCACAAGTTCTATGCGTCGGCTGCAACCTGCACGGAGGACGGGTGCGATATCCGGCCCACTGTCAGCAACAACAAGTTCGTGGGCGGACGGTGCCCTACACACGATCAACGTCATCGTGCACTACAGAAGCGCGCAACCGCCCCCACCTCATGCCGACATGGCGACGGCTGCGGTCGTGCTAAGAAGCTGTACAACGGCCTATGTCGCAGGCACTGGGAGTATGAGAACCGCTTTGGGAGCACTGAGCCTCCTACTTGCGCTGAGAGCGACTGTGATCTGACTCCGCTCACCGACCCCGCGCAAGCTTTCAAAGCGGGGCGTTGCAACCTTCACTACCTGCGCCACTACCGCGCCAACGAACGGAGAAAATCGCTTGGTGAGCGCTGCTGTCCGATATGCGGTGACGATATGTCGTTCGCACGCCGCAATGCAAAGCATTGCAGCGTCAAATGCACCCAGCTTGCCAGCGGAGCCAGGAATGCAGAGGCCATTCGATTTCGAAGGCGCCTGATCAGCGCCCAGCGCAAAGCTGACAAACTCGGCAACGAGGGCTCACAGAAGTTCACGTTGTCTGACGTGCTGACGAAGTTTGCGGCGCTCGAGTTCCGCTGCACCTACTGCGGCACTCAGTGCAGCACCGACAACGTACACATCGATCACATAGTCCCTCTGAGGAAGGGTGGACCGCACAACCTGGAGAATGTCACGCCGGCATGTAGCGGTTGCAACTGCTCGAAGCACGTTCGGCTTCTGCTTGTAGGGTGGGCGCCAATCATCCTCGGCGGCAAGCCGAGGTGGGACAAGACCGCCCCCAGGGGGCAGAGAGGAAATCCTTGGGTAGAGGCGAATTGGAGGACGATTGACGGACCACTTCCTCACCTTCTGGCGCGCGCGTCACTCTACCCCGAACTCCTACGAGCGATCCTCTACACAGAGCTGTTCCTGCGCGCAAGGAGAACGGCAGAAGAGTAAGGAAACACAACGCATGCCATGCGCGGAGTCTGCACTCGGCCTGGAAGCCGTCGCAGACCGACAGCCCCTCAAGTACTCAACTCGCTGCGGGGAGGCGCTCTATGCCGACGGCGATCAGCGTTTTCATTCAGTTCAGGCACGCTCGTCTGAGCTTGGGTAGCCAACCAAGGACAGTCCCGATTCACCGCATACTTGCGAATGTGGGGAGGGTCGCTACGGCCGCCAGGCCGTGCGCCCGTCCCCTCTCCTTCGCACCAGTGGCATCCTGTTGGTGCGGGGCTCCGCCCCGCCACACCTGAAAGACTCGCATCCTGTTGGTGCGGGGCTCCGCCCCGCCACACCTGAAAGACTCGCATCCTGTTGGTGCGGGGCTCCGCCCCGCCACACCTAA
>NZ_JBZCNB010000003.1:252901-375677 GCF_058269075.1 Arthrobacter sp. TJ-270
TGGCATCCTGTTGGTGCGGGGCTCCGCCCCGCCACACCTGAAAGACTCGCATCCTGTTGGTGCGGGGCTCCGCCCCGCCACACCTGAAAGACTCGCATCCTGTTGGTGCGGGGCTCCGCCCCGCCACACCTGAAAGACTCGCATCCTGTTGGTGCGGGGCTCCGCCCCGCCACACCTGAAAGACTCGCATCCTGTTGGTGCGGGGCTCCGCCCCGCCACACCTAAGGATTCATACCCTTCAGGTGAGAGGCTGCGCCCGCGGCCCCCTTCATCGCTTGTGTGGTTTGGGTCCACCGCCATCGAGCATTCACCTATATCACGGAGCGTTCTCCACGGAGCGTTCTCACCGGGCCAACCGTCGTTGTTGCTGGCCCTCTGATACTTACTTATATAGGGAGACAAAACATCTCAACTGCTGTCAAACTCAGAAGGGCGGAGGTCCCATGGTTTCGAGCGGCGGTTCCACCAAATCACGAAGGTAACGCTCGATCGCTTCGATCAAACCGGAAACCCACGGATCAGTTTCGGCTTGCATCCCGGGCCACTTGAGCCAGTGGTCGGAGGTTCTTCGCATCGCCTCGGGGTAATCGAAAGAGGTTAAGTAGCCGGCCGACCGGGCCGCCTCCCAATGACGCTGGACCGTGCGTGTTGATACACCAGTTTCTTCCGCAAGCCGTGCTTTGCTAACACAGGTCCAGCCTTCTTTGTCGGCGTACTGGAGCATGGCTTGAAGGGTAATGATGCCCTTCTTCAGGCGTGAGTGCCTGAGCGCTAGTTCCATAGCGCCATGGCTGAACTCCTTAGGCAACGTGTTAAGGACGTCAACACCCTCGAAGAGATCGAAGGTAGAAGAATGGGTTCCGACGGCGGCTCCTTTGACGATGGAAAAAATGATGGGGCGTTAGTGCCCGAAATTTCACGGGGTGCGTGGCATTCAGATCGGGCACCACGAACTAGACCCTCCTTACAACCTCGAGATGATTTGCTTACGGAGGTACGGCTCCTCCTGCAATTGCGTTAGTAGCGCGCGGAGTACGTCCACTTGCGCAACCTTCGGCACGTTCAGTTCTTCTGCGGCTTCATGACAGAATCTCTGCAGTCCTCGATACCTCGCTTTGTCAAGGTCGAGCGAGACACGGGAACTGAGTTTCGAATCGGGATGGGATGGCATGACGTTACCTTTCGGGATAGTGGCACGCTGAAGCGTGATCGCGTTCAGTGGTGACCGTGTATAGGAGTTAAGGACTGAGGAATTACCCGACACCCCAGGCATGCCGCCTGAACGGAATGAATGCCTGAGGGTATCGATGGCGGCGGTTGGCGCCGGCAGCTTCCGTCGGGGAAGAACGGTGACGGCTATAAGCGGGTTGGGGTGGCTCACCGACCCTAGCGGCGTCGCCCTCGGCTATTACGCCGCCGCATGGCGGCGAAATAACCGAGACACCAATCTCTGAGTTGAAGTCGCCGGCCAGGGTCGGAGAGACGATCCCAGATCACCAAGTCCTGGCTCGTGGACGTGAGCGAGGCACATTCTCATCCGGTCGACTTTCCCTACCGTCACGGGTGCCTCCCCTCGTGCGCAGCCATGAAGGCATCGAGAGCGGCCACCGAGTACCGCACGTGCCCACCAATCTTGATGTAGCGCGGGCCTCTCCTTGCGTTGTTCGCCAGCCAGCTCGACGGCAGGTTTAGGTACAGCGAAGCCTCACTGCGAGTCAGGTATATAGACCTGGTTAGAGCAGACTCATCCAGCCCACCCATGGTGGGACCGGTGATATTTTTCGGGTCAGGCAAAGTATGATCCTTTCGAGTCTGAATCAGAGTTGCTCGCTCTGATTCAGGGTGATAGAAATGGATAATATTGACAGCCACTAAGAGCTGTCAAACTTTGATTGGAAGGAAGTTTCTTTGAAGCGATATGATCGGCTGATGACGCCAGAACTTAGGTCCAGCGCCCCCTCCTTGTCAGAATTTTTGGACCGCTCGATCCGGCATCGGGATGGCCGGCTTTCAGCGATGCCCCTCGAGCGCATCTATGGAGATGGTGCGATGGTCATTCGTCGGGGCGATGGATGGGCAGCTGCTATTGAGCTAGTAAGAGATGGTGATTCCTGGTCCGGTAAACAAATAGTCGTCAGGGGATTGCGATCCGAGACAGCGGTGATGGGCTGGCCAGAGCAGACGCCCGAGCAGCTTTTTGCGGGAGCCATCGAGCGGGTTCAGAGACGCGAAGAGGCGCGAGGGGAGATGCGGCGACGCATGGGAGAGAGCCGACAGTTCATCAATCAGAGACTGAACAGTTGGAAGGATAAGAAAGCAACACGAGAGAACCCCGAATATGCCGCTCTGGCCGTTGCTTATTGCGAGGAGCTTCGCCGTGGGAACGCTAAGGCCACGGCAACACTCGCTGAACAGCTGAACATCTCGCCCGCCATGATGGCGCAACGCATTAAGGAAGCTCGGAGAAGGTTGCTACTCACGGCCGGGGAGCAAGGCCGAGCGTCCGGAGAGGTGACACCTCTGGGCATGCTGTACACCGACCCGAAGTTCCCTGGTCTGCGCCAGCTTCGTTTGGATGGGAAGTCTGTGGAGTCGATAGCCAAGGAGTATCGGCTCCCCGCAGGAACTATCTCGGCCGCGTTGATCGCTGAAGGTGCCGGGGATCTCGCCGGTCTAGATGATGGAAACGAGGACTGACCTCGATGGCGATCAAAAAGCTCGCCTGGGCTGTCACTTACTCCAGTATTTCCGGGAAGCGACTGAGGAACGAGTATGAGACGGAGGACAAGGCGCGCGCCTTCGCGGCGCGCCAAAAGGAGTTCTCTCGAGCGCGGGGAACGACGTTGCCGGAAGTTTCGAAGTTGAAGCCGCATCGCTGGGAAGCTGGTTATCAGGACAACAGGGGAAACTGGAAGACGAAGCGCTTCAAGCTCCGAGATGAAGCCCAGGCATTTCACGAAGAGCAGACGAAGGCAGTCCGCAATCGAAGCTACGTGGACCCGAAAAAGGCGCAAGGGATCACTGTTGCGGAGCTGTACGAACGTTGGATTGCTCGAATCGAAACCGCGGGATCCCGAGGTAGCGGCCCGGCCAAACCGAAGACGGTACAGGGATACAGGTGGCTGTACGAGAAGATGATTGCGCCTCGGTGGCAGGATCATCCCCTCAGTAACATCGCGTACGAGGATGTGTCCGAGTGGGCGCAGACCATGAAAGGCGTCGACGGAGGGACAGCTACCTCTAACACTCGGGCACGAGCTGCCAAGCAGTTCGCCCGGATTCTTGATTTTGCGGTCGGCCAGAAACTGCTCGCCTTCAATCCTGCGAAGGATGCCAGCGGTGAGCGCGACTACATCCCGAGAATCAAAGTTCAACGAGAGCCCGTATACCTCACCTTTCGCCAGCTGGACAGGTTGGCAGCCTGTGCCGGGAGCCACGAGCTGCTGATTCGTTTCACGGGGTTGACTGGTCTCAGATGGGGGGAGGTCACTGCCCTACAGGTACGCGACCTGGACCTTGGGCCGCGCCCCCTGGCGACCGTGAAACGCGCCTACTCCGAGGTCTACGGAGAGCCACAGCTAGGCGCGACAAAAGGATCTGACAGCCGAGAGGTGCCCCTTCCCGCATCGCTCGTACCGGATCTCGTCCGGTGTGTCGCAGGTAAGGACAGCAGCGCGCTGATCTTCACTTCAGCGGCAGGAAAGCCGATGAGGAACTCGAACTTCACCCGGCGCTATTACGCGCCGGCTAGGGAACTGGCAGGAACTGCCGTCGCTACGCTGCAGGCGGCGCTCGGGGTTGTCGAGCTCCGCAAGGGGCTAGCCCTGTATGGGGATCTGACGGCCGGTGCTGCGGCGCGGGTTCTGCAGGACAAGGGCTTGGAGCTGGGTGGAGGTACGGGACCCGAACTCTGGCGGTTGGCGGCGACCGACGAGAGGCTGTCCGACGACCTCCGCCAGAAGCTGTTGAGCCTCCGGCACATCCGATTGCAACACGGGGACATGGACTTCAACCCGCCCGTCTTTCACGACCTGCGGCACACTGCAGTTAGTCTCTATCTGCAAGTAACGAAGAATGTGAAGCACGTTCAAAGGATCGCGGGACACAAGGACGCAACCACCACGCTCAACACCTATGCTGACTTGTTCGACGACGACTTTTACGATTCCGCTGCGAGGCTGGACGGGTTGGCGGGGTAGCCGATATTTCAGGCGCTACTCTGGTAAACCCTTGGTACGCGGGCGCAAGCCCCGCGTAATCATTGGGAAGTAGGGCTCTTCACCGTTCGACTGAAAATCGAAAGGTCACCGGATCGACGCCGGTCGGAGCCACGAAACCCCCGGAAGCCCGGGGGTTTTTTGTGTCTAACCGTCCGGTACCCCGCGTAAACCGGCCCTTCGCATTTAGGCATGGTTGACGGTGTTCTTGCGATAGGGTCGGTGACCGCCGGCTGAGAGTAGGCATCTGATTCTGTAGTTGGTGAAGTTCCGGAAGCCGCGGGCGATGCGGCGGGTGGTTTCGATGACGCCGTTGATCGCTTCGGTAGGGCCGTTTGATGCGCCGAAGGTGTCGAAGTAGGCCAGGATTGCGGCCTTCCATTGTTTGAGTGTCCTGCCGAGGCGGGCGACTTCCGGGATCGGGCAGGTTGGAAAAGATGAGATCACTTCGATCACGAGTTCCCGTCCGCGAGCCGGAGGGGCGTGGTAGATGTTGCGGAGCTTCTGGTAGCACTGCCAGGCGAGGTGACTTCCTGGCCGGGGTCGCCAAGGGCGAGTTTGGCATCGAGCCTGGCGGCTTGCTTGTCGGTGAGGTGTTCGGCGCCGATTTGCAGGGTCCTGCGGATCCCGTAGAGCGGGTCGCCCTTGCGTCCACGGTGTCCGAGGGTGTCCTGCTGGACCCGGCGTCTGACCTCATCAACCATGGCGGACCCGAGTTTGACGACATGGAAAGCATCCAGGACGGTGATGGCCTCGGGGAGTTCATCACGGATCGCGTTCGCGTACCCGCGGAACGGATCCAGCGCGGCGGTCTTGATCCCGGCGGTGAACCCGATGCCCTGGTCTTTGAGCCAGTCCGCGTAGGCCTTCCCGGACCGGCCCGGGACGAGGTCCAGCAGCCTGGCGTGAACCACGCCGTTCTCGTCGCGGGTGTGGTCCACGATCCCGGTGACCATCCCCGTGCCGGGAGGACCTTTGTGGGACCAGGCATGCTCGTCTACGCCGAGCGCATCGACACCTGACAGCCTGCCGGCCGCCGAGATCCGCCCAGTGGCCTCACTCTTCACCGCGTCCCAGACCGTGTGCCAGGAGACGCCCAGCTGGTGGGCAAGGGCAGAAACGGAGGTATCGAAATGCTGCAGCGCATTCGTTGCCCAGGCGGCTGCCCTTGCGGTGAAGTTAAGTATGGCCACACCATTCGGTTCTCTGTATCTTGATTATGTGAAAGTCTCGATCTGCAAACCATATGAGCTCGGTTTCGATGAGTTGCACCTCTGGCGCAAGTGGCAGAAGGATGACCCTCGACTGGCCAGCCCTTTTCTCGCTCCTGAATTTGCAGTCGCCTTTGCTAATCATTTCGATTCAGCCCGGGTGGCCGTCCTCGAGGACGAGACGGGCATCGTTGGGTTTTTCCCTCATGAGAAGCGCCTTTTTCAGGTAGGGAAGACTTTGGCGTACAACCTCTCAGATACTCAAGCGTTGATTTGTAGCCAAGAATATTCATTCGATCCACTTGAACTACTCAAGGCTTGCGGCTTAGCGGTTCTAGAATTCGATCATATAGCGGGGCACCAGTCGTCCCTGTTCTCGCTCGCAGGGCCGACTGAGCTGCTGCCCACGCCTGTAGTCGACCTCGCCGCTAATTTTGAGGAATGGCTCAAGGACAAGCGGCAGACTTCCTCGCACATCAGACAGGTGCTTCGGAAACAACGGAAACTCGATCGCGAAGTTGGCTTGTGCAACTTTGTATTCGACTCCCTGGCGCCCGCTGATCTCACGCAATTGATGTCCTGGAAGTCGGCTCAATACATAAGGACCGGACGCAAAGACCGTTTCGCGGATCATCGGTTTTGTGGCTTCGTTGAAGAATTGTTCGCCACCCGTACGGACGACTTCCAGGTGCGTCTGACTCGTTTAGAGGCGGGTGAGCGCGTGGCCGCACTATGCCTCTCGCTTTGGGCACCAGATCGGTTAGCCCATTGGTTTCCCACTTATGACACGGGTCTCGCGTCCTACTCTCCAGGGACGATATGCCTCCTTCACCTTATCGAGACGGCAGGCAAGGACGGGCTTGTTCGCCTAGACCTCGGCAAGGGCAGCGAGGAATACAAGCAGTGGTTCAAGAACTTCGATGATCAGGTGGCCGAAGGCTGGATTCAGCGCCAGTCCCCTGCTGCATTATGTCGTCGGCTTCAGCAAAGCCCGAAACGTGCTCTGCTAAAAGTAGTGTTGGGGACTCCGCGACTTAGAACCGCTGCTCGTTCCGCATTGAACGGTCTTGGAAGAATTCGTCAGGCAGCAGCAAATGCTAAAAGCAGCGAGCGGAGTCGCCGAAAGGGGCCTTAACAGAAGGCACAATATGCTTAGGAGCTTAGATCATCCACGGAACCTCGTTCTCGGATAGTCCCAATTTTCACTGAAACCTCTTTACCACTCGCCATTTTAGTAAGGGCGCGGCGCCCTGTTAGCCAACGACTTGCTCACCACGTTCCGGCAGGACTCATGCCAGCAGGTCCAGGGAAGGCGGGGTAGGACGCGGACCCGGCGTGGGTGAACGGAATGGTGCTGCTGACAAAAGGGGCCCTTCGCATTTAGGCATGGTTGACGGTGTTCTTGCGATAGGGTCGGTGACCGCCGGCTGAGAGTAGGCATCTGATTCTGTAGTTGGTGAAGTTCCGGAAGCCGCGGGCGATGCGGCGGGTGGTTTCGATGACGCCGTTGATCGCTTCGGTAGGGCCGTTTGATGCGCCGAAGGTGTCGAAGTAGGCCAGGATTGCGGCCTTCCATTGTTTGAGTGTCCTGCCGAGGCGGGCGACTTCCGGGATCGGGCAGGTTGGAAAAGATGAGATCACTTCGATCACGAGTTCCCGTCCGCGAGCCGGAGGGGCGTGGTAGATGTTGCGGAGCTTCTGGTAGCACTGCCAGGCGAGGTGACTTCCTGGCCGGGGTCGCCAAGGGCGAGTTTGGCATCGAGCCTGGCGGCTTGCTTGTCGGTGAGGTGTTCGGCGCCGATTTGCAGGGTCCTGCGGATCCCGTAGAGCGGGTCGCCCTTGCGTCCACGGTGTCCGAGGGTGTCCTGCTGGACCCGGCGTCTGACCTCATCAACCATGGCGGACCTGAGTTTGACGACATGGAAAGCATCCAGGACGGTGATGGCCTCGGGGAGTTCATCACGGATCGCGTTCGCGTACCCGCGGAACGGATCCAGCGCGGCGGTCTTGATCCCGGCGGTGAACCCGATGCCCTGGTCTTTGAGCCAGTCCGCGTAGGCCTTCCCGGACCGGCCCGGGACGAGGTCCAGCAGCCTGGCGTGAACCACGCCGTTCTCGTCGCGGGTGTGGTCCACGATCCCGGTGACCATCCCCGTGCCGGGAGGACCTTTGTGGGACCAGGCATGCTCGTCTACGCCGAGCGCATCGACACCTGACAGCCTGCCGGCCGCCGAGATCCGCCCAGTGGCCTCACTCTTCACCGCGTCCCAGACCGTGTGCCAGGAGACGCCCAGCTGGTGGGCAAGGGCAGAAACGGAGGTATCGAAATGCTGCAGCGCATTCGTTGCCCAGGCGGCTGCCCTTGCGGTGAGTTTCGCCCTCGGACTGGCCAGGGCATGGTCCTCGGTGAACGTCGTTCGCGGGCAGTCACGGTCCGGGCACCGCCAGACACGCTTGGCCCACAACAGCATCACTGGCCTGCCGAAACACGGTATGTCATGAAGCCGAACCCGCCGGCGGCCGTGGCCCACGGCTACGACGCCGCAGTCCGGACAACCGGTGAGATCCTCACCGGTCTCGACGCCCAGTACCAGGGACCTTTCGGCTGCCGTGACAAAGGAGACGTGAATGCCGTCGACACCGAGCAGAGCGTCCGCGCGTGTGCACCACCGGCCATCGGAACAAGACATAGAGTTATTCATGTCGGGGTCTCTTTGGTTATTGGTTTGCTTGTTCGCTACCAATTCAAAGAGGCCCTGGCCTTCTTCCTCCCGCACCACGCCGCACCGCAAACAAACCCAACTGCGGCGCCGTCCTCAAACAGCCCTAACCATGCTCATCTGCGAAGGGCCCGTAAACCCCGCACTTTCAAATGAGGCCAGCGAGCTGCTCCTGCATGATGGTGCCGGCCCGGGTCTCACCTTCGAGCGTGTTCATGTAGACGTCCTGAGTCATCGATGGATTCGCGTGCCCGAGGTACGCCGCGATCTCGGCTGCTGACATGCCCGCCCGGTCGAGGATCGTAGCCGCCGTCTTGCGGAAGGTGTGGGTCATCAGCTTTGGATAGCCAAGCGAGAGGCGGATGTCGCGAAGTTCACGTTGAGTATTGGAGGGGTCACGAAGACTCAACTGGACCGTGGGGAACAGCAGGGTCGTGTGCTCCTTGAGTCGCTCGTGACGGCGGCGCAGCATACTCATTGTCGGACCGGGCAGGGGCGTTAAGCGGTGAGAGGCAGCCGTCTTCGGAACCGGTTGCCTGACGATGCCCACTCCGTTCACCCTGACGTTGGTTGCCTCCACCTCGGCGGTGCCCGCTGAGAAATCGATCGAGGAGACGTCAAGAGCGCATACCTCACCGACCCGCTAGCCTGAGGCAACCATGAAGTCGAGTAGCTCGACGGTGTCCTGCTCGATCAAACTCGGTGCGGACCTGAGCTTGCTCATCAGTTCGGGGAGGTCGCCAGGAGTGATGGCAGACGCACCCTTCCTCCCCTTGGGCGTGGCGATGCGCTCGATATCGTGAACGGGGTTTCTAGGGATCGCGCCATTGCTTACGGCAAGCGTCATCATGCCGCTCAGGACCGAACGGCAGTTCTTCGCGGCGCCGTGGCCTGATTCCTTCGTCACGGCGTTGATGAACTTGTGGAGCCGGTCCGGTTTGGCCTCGGAGACGCTGAGGTCACCGATGCGCGGACTTATGTGTGCTGACACGGCGTACCCGTATGTCTCGAGGGTCTCTTCCGAGCGCTGCAGATCACGCTTGTGCTCGAGGAACATCTGCCCGAGCACGCGGAGCGTCGTCGTCGGCTTGAGTTCGCCACCCCGGGTGGCCTCGATCGTCACGAGCGCCTGCCTCAAGGCAAACTCCGCTTTGGCCCGGCTGCTGCCGAACCGCTCGACCTGCCGAGCCTTGCCATCGCCGTACCGGTAACGCGTACGGGCCCGCCACTTGCCGGGCTGCACCTCCGTCGTGTTGATGGTGCCGTAGGTACCGATTCCCATTCTCGGCCTAGGCACTGGTCCTCCCCTCTATTGCGGCGCGGATCTCGTCAACAAGCACGCGAGTGACACGGCCGCGGGCCTGGGGCGTGCTGTCATCGCCTGCCCTGGTGAGTGCCTCCGCCTCGAGTGAGCGCCCCCAGAGCTGGATGGCTCGTTGTTGAACTTCGAGAGGTGGAAGGCCCAACTTCTTTGCGGCGCGTGATTCCGCGAGGCTGACTCTCGGATGTCGAGAGCGACGGTACTCTGCACCTTCGGGCGGCTCGAGCATCGCCTCCCAGAGGGCGTCTACGTGCGCGTTGCGTTCGTCGGCGGTCAACGGGCCGCTACTGCGCCGAACGATAGCGGCGTCCTGATGTGCGTCACAAGTGTCGGTACGGGGGTCGTGGGCATGCTGGTGGTCAGCGCCCGTCAGTTCTATGCTGCCTCCGGAGAGCGCCCGATCCACCCAGGCTCTCAGCACCGGCTTCGTGTTCGGCTGGTCCACCACCAGCAGCACTTTTCCGTGCTGCTGAAGCCCGCTGAACAATCCCCTCAGCTTGGCTTCATCCTGTGGCAGCGGCTTGCCGAACAGCCGTTGCCCAGCGCCGTGGCGTGGTGTTCGGACTTGGCGACATCCAGCCCGCAGTAATCATCGAATCCTTCGTCCACGCTGGCGCTCCCAAGAGACCTAAACCATCCCTGCCCGGCCTTGTACCTATCAGCGGTCAACAAGCGCCTCCGAAACCGGCGACAACTCCCCCGGATCATCAATGACAGGGCAAGAAAGCCATACCGGTTCCAACGACCATATCCCCAGCCTTCGGAGACTGAATAAATGTAACGGGCAGTCAACCTCATTCCATAGTCAGCTATTGCCTAGAATTCTGACACGGTCAATCTTGAAGACCGCCGGGAACGTGGTGTTCTTATCCGGATTTCCCGGATAATCTCCCCCGACGGCCAAGTTCATCACCAAGTACATCGGCTCATCCGGCACCTGCTTGCCTAATACTTGCCATACTTGCTTTCCGTCGAGTAGATAGGTCAATTTGTTGGGGGACCAGTCCAGGGAGATGGTGTGCCAACCGTCAGCCAGAGATCGCCCTTCCGGGAGGAAATAATCCTTCCCAATGGATGGCGCTGACCTGTCTTTTGGATGCAAGTGCATGATCAGGCGGCCCGTATCCTCACCGGTTACTTCTAACATGTCTATTTCTGGCCGCGAGTCCTCGCTTGCAGGAAGGAGCCAGATTGCCGGCCATAGGCCACGCCCCGAAGGCACCTGAAACCTGACCTCGACTTTCCCGTAAGTGAATTGAAGTTTGGACGGCATGTCATGGGCTGGTGGTCCAGTTGTCACCATGCCGGAGGCGAAGGCATAATCCCTGCCGTTGGAGGCCGAAATCTCGCTGCGCTCGGCAGTCATGTGTAGAGCCCCATCGGAAACCTGCACCTGCTGAGGAAGGTACCATTCGAGCTCATTGTTTGTGACGATCGTGCAACCGCGATCCTGCCACCAATGACACGTATTCCAAGTAGAGGCTCCGAGCGTATTCCCATCGAAACCATCGTCCAGCAGGATCCCTTGCTTCGAATTCGCACCAGGATGGCTTCCAACTCTTGGGTCATCTGCTGGCCGTACCCGGACGTCTCCTGGCGTTGTGCCGATGTCAGGGGAGGAGCATCCTGCCAACAACGAGCCAACGATGATGAGTCCGGCCACGATTCCCCAACGGAATTCCCTCTTCGTTCTCATCATCCGATGCTAGCTCCGGCGAACGCATCCCGCCATGTCCTGCCAACACCAAATGGCTTTGGGCGTGCCCCGAGCAACGGACTTCCTCCACCGTGGCATGGGCACGATGGGAACACCAGTTCAGTGCTTCTAGCGTTGGTCCGATTTGAGCAAAACTCCGGGCGTCCTGGCCATCGCATCCACCGCCGACACCGCCCCGGTCATCCTGGCCCAACGCTTGCGCAAGGGCGCGGCGAATTCAGTCCGCGGAGCCGGGCACCTGGTCACCGGCGCCCCAGCCGCCCTGGGCCGCGTCCTCGACGGTACGCCGGTGCTCTGCCGCTTCGATTCGGCCTCCTACGGATACGCCCCTGTCTCGGCCGCCTTGGCCGGCGGGGCCAATGTCTCGGTGACCTTGCGCATGGATCCGGCCGTGAATCGGGCCATCGCCTCCATCCCCGCCGACGCGCGGAAGAGCATCGAATACACCGACGCCATCTTCGACGAGGTCGCCGGCACGTGGACCCTCACAACGGGTCGGTGGATCGAGGCTTAATGAACGTGAAAGTGTGCCACGCTCCATGTCTTCCCGGCATACGAGACACAGCTGGACCTGTAAGAGAGCGAGCCTCCTCGCTGGCGATGACGCTATTCTGCCGGTGCGGGGAGCTCCGACTACAAACGATGGAATTCATCCGCGGGGGTATTTCCGCTGTCCGAGGTACTTCCGTTGGCCGGGACGCTGAACGAGACGGATTTAAATTCCTTTCGAAAGGGCGTAACGCCGGGTATGGGCGCGAATCCTCCTAATGTGATGAGAACGAGAATAATAAGTCCTGCGAGAGGCGACCACAAGCCGCTAACAGCCAGCGCGGTTCCCACCAATACTGAAGCGCACAAACTGAGAACGACGGTCATCGCCAGTGTGTCACCGCGATCCTTGAGCTGCATTCGATGGGCCCAGCCGTAGCCTGGCACCAGTAGGCAGAAGGCGGCCATGAGAATCAGCCGTATTTCTGTCACGGCAACAGCAAGAATGCAAAGCAATGCAAAAACAGCGACCGCGGCTGCCAAGGTCCACGCGTTTCGTCCACGCATCATTGTGCTCCTGATTCTGACAGAGTGAACACCACGGCGTCGGGCGTTTCAAAGGCGATGCGGAAACTGTTGCTGTGGCGCAACGCGAACTCGATCCGCTCAAGGCTTCCCTCCGGCATCGACAAGGTGTCCACCGCGGGGGTTTGTCCCCGGCTGATGAGCACGTAGGCATCGGTGTATTGCGGGTCATTGAGCCACTCCGTCAATATTCCCGCAGGGTCGGCCAGCAGTTGCACGATTGAATCACCTGGTTCGAGACTGATGGGGACATGGGTGAACTTCTCGTAATCGAGAAAGCGTGTCGGGTAATTGGTGCTGCCCTCTACGAGCAATGACCCCGGTTGTGCGTGGGCACCCACCCAAGTTGCCGCTTGTACTTCTGCGGGAGTGAAGTAGTTCTGGCGTTCCTTACCGTAGTAACCCAGGAGAAATCCCGGTACGACCAGGACAGCAGTGATGGAGGCAGCGAGCAGACTGAGCGGGGGGAAACCAGGAGAACTTCGGGGTAGGCAGGCGTCAGCCGCGAGGAAGGCGATGAACGGCGCCGCGAATAAAAAGGCGCGGAAGAGGACCTCACCGCCAAAGCCGGTCGTTAAGACCAGCAGGGTGGGCAGGATCATGAGCACTGTTGCGGTCACCCGCAGATCTCGCCCGTGCATTCGACGTCCAAGTCCCAGGAGCGCGACGGCTGAGGCCACGATCACGGTGAAACGCCCGCCCCATACCACCAGCAACTCTGCGCCGCTCAATGTCGCCGCTTTGTCGAGGGTTTGACCGGCGTTGCCCACTGGGTTACCGAATTCCGTGACCAGCTCCTGCAGGTTCGTCATCGTGTAGTCGCGTGCACCTGTCAGAGCCCATGCCGCCACGAGGGCAAACGCGACAAGCGGGAGGTACCAGCCCCGGGCGCGGCGAGTTGCGACCAAGGCGCTGACGGCGAAGAGCATCATCAAGGGCGTGATTTGGTGGCTGACAGCGAGCGTCGCGACGATTATGGCGAAGGGCGCGATGTGAGTGCGATGGGTTGAGTGCCGGATTAGTAGACCGATCAGTCCGAGATACAGCACGAAGGCCAGCGCTTGCGGGGAGAAGTACTCCTGTCCGACCCAGTTGATCAGGAAGAAGAACAACAGCCCGAGCCAGACCAGGGACCGGTTACGGGTCATGCCGCGGAAAACGTAGCGCAGGACCAGCAGGTTCATTAGGTTGAATGCCAAGGGCGCCCAGCCAGCGATCTGGAGGGCGTTTGGTTGTTCGGTCAATGAGGTAAGCAGGGCACTGCCCGCGAAGAAGCCCGGCCAATTGTGATAGATCTGCCCGACGTCGATGCTGGTATCCACGGAGCCGGTGCGAAGAATGTAATCAACGATGCCAACGTGCTTGTATGCCCAGGAATAGCGAAGAGTCCCGTATAGCAGCGGCGGCGTGGCATGTATCAGGGCAATGTAGGTGACGAGGTAGGTGCCCAGCACCCATCCCGGACGGGCCCGGTAAAGACTGTAGAGGAAACCGCCGATGAGTAGCACGAGGGCGCTAACGATGGCCACGTTGAACAGGGACAGCAAGCCCAGTGCGCCCATATTCCGGGGGTCCGCATCCAGGAATCCAAAGATCCACAGAAGAACGGCCGCGAAAGGGACTACGAGGAACACCAGATTGCGCCGCAACGTGACGAAACGAATTCGACCGCTCGGCGGCGGCATGGATGCGGACGTACGCGCCGGCGCGGCCAGAGGCAATGGGGAATCCACCGCGGGTGTCTGCGCCGTTGTAGTGTGTTCGACTGGCGCCTTCATTGCGGCGTCCCCTTCGGTGACTGGGACTCTTTTCCGTCGAACAGGTGGACCACGGGGGAAACATTGCGCGCGACCCACATAAGTCCCATCCTATTGGGCGATGCCCGGGTCAATCCTGCCGAAACGTGCCAAAGCCACGTCAGCAGAATGATGTGTTCAGTCTTTACGTCTGCGTTGGCCCGCGTCGCGCCGAGGCCAGACAATCCTGAACGAACAGCCTCGGGATTGGCCAGGGCCTCCACAACGATGGCACCGAGTTCTCCGGGTTGGTTCGTAAGCCACCAGTGCACCAGGTCAGTATCCGGAATCCCCCAGGGGGTCGCGTTTTCCCAGTCAATGATGCCGCTGATCCTCGGGCCCTCAGGCGTGATTGTTGTGAGCACGTTTCCCCCCCCAATAGTTGCCGTGCACCAAAGCCGTTTGCATCTGGCGCCCGCCTAGTCCCCGTCGGAGTTCCCGCGCAATCCGCTCTAGATTACGCGCGGTACTGGGGCGCCGGTACGAGCGACGTATGACGTCCACCGGCTGATCGATCCACAGGTCCAAGAGATCCTCGTCCACAACGCGCGACGCGCCCGTCGCCTCGTGGACCCGGCCGATGGCCGCATACGCGGCCGCACTCACGGCATCAGAACAGAGTGTGGCCGTGTCCGTCGCGCCGGGCAGGGCCGACTCGAGGACGACCTCATTCCCGTGCACCTGCGCCCGGCGAGTTATACGCGGAAGCAGGGCCCCTGCGTCGGACTCAAGTCCCACGAGAAGTCGCCGCACGGTATCAGCATGTTGTTTCAAGCTCTGGGAGGCCAGCGTCGACGTGGCGATTTTCAAGATCAGCAGCTGGTCGTCGCCCTTCACGGCGACGACCAGCGTGTCGGAATCCGAGGTCAACAACGCGGACGTCCGGTCAGCAGGCAACCCGCACGCCGCGAGGGCCGGCTCCACCAAGAGTTGCGCCAGTTTCCGGTTACGCCGTGTTCGTCGCGCTAAGGGAGTTCCTCTCACTGACTTGAGCATGCCGCGCCACCCCTGTGGTCTTTCCCATAACCCGGTGCGTTCTGACAGGAGCAGGTATGCGGCCACAAGGCTCTGGCTGAACAGGATGGCGATGCCAATACCGGTGAGGCCCCACAGTTCAAGGCCAATCCAGCTTCCCCCCAACGTGGCGAGCCCGGTGAATGCATATACTCCGAGGACCGTCTTCATGTCCCCGCGTACGCGCGCCGTGCTCACGCTGATTCCTACGATCAGTTGGGGGATGGCCGATATCAGGATCAACTGCAGCATCGCCGTGGCGTTCTCCGCGTAATCGGTCCCGAAGAGGCGCAGCGCAAGGGGGGCCGCCACAACGCCGATAACTGCCGCAGGGACCACCAGCTGGGTGCAGTGCAGCAGGGCACGCCGAGCATGGGCCACGGAATGTTCCGGATCGTGGGCTGATTCGGCGATCAAGGCGCTGCCAACGTTGCTGGTGATCAGGTAAAGCGTGTATCCGATGGTGCTCGCAATGTACCAGTGGGCGCTGGCCTCGGCACCGTCGACCTGCAGCACGATGAGTGTCAGGACGTCAATCGTTGCCAGCCCCATCAGGTTCGCCACGTGGTCCGGTCCGGCGAACCGCATCAGGGCCGACATCGAGATTTTCGCTTCCGTGGCTGATCTCGGATCGGCGGCGGCGATATTCCGGGCGAATCGCAGTACCAACGCGCCGACGACGATGACGGCGAGTACAGCCGGGATGATGGTTGCAGCGAAAATCGCCCACGCCGCGGCACTGGCCAGTAGTGGTAGGGCGAGGATCTTGAGCAGGGAGCTTGCCCCGTTTGTCAATGGTACCCAGCCGGGGTGGCGCAACCCGACCAAAACCTGGTCCTGCAGAACGTAGACCACCCAGGCTGCGGTACCGACGGCAAATATGATCATGCTCAGGGGGCTCTCGCGCAGGAAGTCCATCTTTTCGGCCCACAACGGCTGTCCCATCAGGAATATCCCGGCGGCAAGCATCGCGGCCCCGGCGCAGAATGCATAGCAGGTCAGGATGAGCCGCCCCGTGGCTGCCCCAGCAGCAGGAAGGAAACGCAGCAAACCGTTTTCCATCCCCAACGTCGAGAACGTGGCTAGCAAGGTCACCGTTGAAATAAGAGCGGCGCCGATGCCCACGGTCGTCGTTGGCAACGACCGCGCGGCAAGGACCCAGAAGACCAAACCGAGGACCGAAGTGATTCCGGTGCCGATGATTAAGGCGTCCGCTCCCCGACGCAGGGGGTCCTGCAGACGGGCTCGCAGTGAACCGGCGAGGCTGAACCTGGCACTAGTCATGACTTTCGATCCGGTCGTGGCCGATAGCGAAATCGGCCGTCGGAGCCAGCTCTGGTCCGCCGGCAAGGAGGACACTCATGCCGAAGAACCGCCGTCGGGCAGACGGAAACCGGTCAAACATCACGAAATCCCACCATGCGTTTGACAACCGCGCGTGCAGCGGCATCTGCACGGCTCCACGGCAAGCGGTCGAGCCGTAGTTCCGCATAGTCGTGGGGGCGGGCGCCAAACTTCTCCTTGAACTGCGCCAGCTTCGTCGATCGACCACTCTCACCCAAGTGATAAGCGGTGCATGCCAAGTCGCAGGCCATCTTGATGGTGGTCCATAGCACCAGCTCTCCCGCACCGTTGGAGCCCGCCTGAACGCGGTCCATCACGGCCCGGGTGTCATGGGCGGTTTGGCCGAAGAGGGTGATCGATCCTGCCAGGGGCACATCCCCCTGATAGGCCAGCGTTACCACGAAGCGCGTTCCTAGATGCCGGCCCATAGTCTGCAGCTTGTTCATGGGATCGCGGAGGCGCGCTCTCGCGTGGGCCAGTGCTCGAGGTTCGTGTTGCTGTTCCGCCCACCTGTCTACGGAAAGGAGGAACAGTCGGTAGTAGTCCTCCAAGTGGGCCCCCGAGTGGCCAGTCTTGATACGGATTCCTGCACGCTCGGCGGCGCGGACGCCGCGTCGGGCGGACTTGGACAAATTGGCCCATGCGGCATCCTCCCCGCCAGCCAAATCGATCACGTGGGCACGGCGCGGGATCGTCAGGATGTCGTCGTCGAGGGTGCCGTCCCACATCTGCCAACGGCGCGGGTCCAGTCGAATAGCCACCCGCTGCATTCCGAGGCGGTGCAGGTCTCCCAGCACTTCACTCACTATGTCGGCGCTCCTGTCCGATCCCACGAGTCCGCCGATGCCCCAGCCGGCCGGATACGACTCGAGCCAGCCGCCGAGGCCGACGGGACCGCGCCGCCTCACGAGCGGCAGCACCACTTCGCGACCATCTGCAAAGGAGTACAGGCGGCTGGCATCCTGGTAGGAACCGCCCGCCACCAGTGCGTCCACCCATTCCGGCGCATGGTCGGGCAACGCGTCCCGATCGTTGGAGAGGAGTCGTCGCCATGTGTCCCGCGGCGCTGGCGTGACCACCGTGTATGCGCTCATGACATGAACCTCGCCGTCCCTGCACGGAAGCGGCGGACCTGTCGCCAGGCCGTAGTCCGCCAGCGCTCCCCGGGACGGGCCCGTTCAACGCCCTGCCCACGCAGCACGCGTTCGATCATGTCGAGCGTGTAGTCCGACGTCACCGTCACACGGGCTAGCGAAAATCGGTCGTCCTGGTCGTGGCTCAGCGCGTTTCGGACCGCGGCTGCAGAAGTATAGCCTGCGTCGGACACCATCTTCTTGATCGCCCGGGTATGGTAGCCGTGCGGGTAGGCGAAGGCGTCGACTCGCCGGTCCAGAATCGATTCCAGCTTGTGCTTGCTGTCAACGATTTCCCGGCGAGCGATTGCGGCGCGAACGCAATCCAGCTGCGGATGCGTCATGCTGTGGGCGCCGATCTCCACGCCGTCGTCCGCGAGCTCCCTGATTCCTTCCGAATCCAGCATTGGCAGGGAACCGGCTCCGAGTGGGGCAAGCCAGTCACTCCGACCACCCACCAGACCTGCTGTGACGTACAGGGTTGCTGAGAGGCCGCGGGACTTTAACTGAGGCCATGCATTTGTCGAAAAATCGGCCAGGCCGTCGTCGAACGTGAGCACCACGGTCCCCTCAGGCGCTGGCTTGCCGGCCAACCTGAAGTTCATCAGATCAGCCACCGATAAAGCGTGATAGCCTAGTCCGCCCAGCAGGTCCAGATGGTCTGCGAACTGCGCGCGACCGATGGTCCATGGCTTGAAACCCGCCGCGGGTCGGTCATCAATGGAGTGGTAGAGCAGAATTGGTATGACGGGCATCATGAAACGCCCCCTGGTTGAATGATTCGCTTGGCGTGGTGTTGGCTCCGCACGTAGCGCCCGGGCCCCGAAAGCAATCCCCGGAGATGTTGCCGCCGCAAATCCTGCGGATACGGCGGCAGGCCGGCCATTGCCGGCGGGTTCAAGATTGCCGCGGCACGGGTACGTAGGGCCGTGCGCCGGGCAAATAGCACCAGGAGCATCTTCGGATCGCGCATGAGGCAACGGGTTAAGTGGGCGCCCAGCCCTGCGCCATAACCGTACGTTTGGCGGCGGAGCGCAGAATAGTCACGATGGTGTGGATGCAACACGATGGCAGCCGGCTCGTGTACCAGGCGGTGTCCGGACTTCAGAACATCGTAGAAGGCGGCTAGATCGTCACCACCCATCGAGATCGTTCCCGTACCCAGCGCCGGGTCGAAGCCTTCCTCGCGTAAGTACGCAGTGCGGAACGCCATGTTCGCCCCTGAACCGCACGAACCGGAGGCGTAGGGGAGAAGCGGATGCTCATCGTTGTTCATCGAGATATTGAATTCGCGCTTCTGCAGCCCCTTGTCGTAAGTCGCCTTGCCCTCAACCCACAGTTGTGGCAAGGTTTCGAGCTCGCGTGGCGCGATCATGCCCGTGACGCAGACGATCCCTTCACCCCCGTCGAAAGCCAAGAGCAGGCGTTCAAGCCACCGGTGCTCCACCAGGACGTCGTCGTCGGTGAAGGCCACGAATTCAGTGGTTATGTGTGGCAGGGCCGCATTGTGCGCGTTGGCCAGCCCCGGCCGGTCATCGCGCACGTAGGAAAGGCGTTCATCGCCTTCAATGCGCCTTGCCATCGACTCGGCCGTCCGCTCATCTGAAGGTGCATTGTCTACAACGACGACCTTTTGTGGCGCTACACTGCCGCCCAGGATGGAGTCGATGCACTCGAGAAGTTGTTCGGGCCGGTTACGGGTGGCAATAACCACCGTCCCACGGTCCCCAAGAGCGCACAAGTCGGATAGGCCGGGAACCGCTGCCACCAGGCCAGCAACTGGCACGAGCGAAGCCGCTTCCAACCTCTGCGCAACCAAGTTTGCAGTCAGCTGTTTTTCGTCGTCGGCTTCAATGCGTACCTTGGTGACGGGAGTCCCCCCACATGTGACCAAGCACCATGCCTGCTTGTGATGTACGCCGCCATCAAGTACGGCGAGGGAAGCGGACAAGTCTTCCAAGTCAACGATCATCGGCAAGACGGCCGGCACTTCCGCTTGATCTGTGGCCAGCAGGGCAGGTCTAAACAGACGTGCCTTCGCGTAACCACCGGCGGTTAAGGAAAGCCCTATCATGATGGCACCGGCTCTAGCCGCCGCCCACCGGTCGCCTCGAAGTGCGGCGACGAGATTATGCAGCACGGCCGCCGGTAACGTCCGTCTGACGTAGGTTCGCTCCGCGGCAAGCCCAGTGGACACACCTACAGTCCGTGATACGCGCGCCTTGGAGATTCCTTCGGCGAGGCATCGGGTACGGAAATAGGACCAGCGGGCCCGCCCCACCGGGATTCGGTGATAGACGACGGCGGCGGGTTCGTAAAGGAACAGGCCGCCTGGGTGGCCCTTGGAAGCTCTGATGCACCACTCGGTCTCCTCACAGCCCGCGGCCGTGTTTGCCGTGCGTCCCAGCTCGGCGTCAAACCCGCCCACGGAATCGAAGACGCTGCGGCGCATGGACATGTTGCAGCCCATCATGTTGCGAACCGGTGCGAGCCGGTCAGGCTGCCCTGTGTAGCTGCAGCCGACGACCCAACCGAACTCGTCCGGCCACCACGCTGGTTCCACGAAATCCCAGGCGGGCCGGGCCGATCCGCCAACCCCCAAAACCCGGGAGTCGGCGTAGTGCGCGGTTAAGCGGACCAACCAATCCCGGCCAGCGGTCGCGTCGTCGTCAAGGAAAGCGACCACTTCGGCGGTGGCCACGTCAACACCAGTATTGCGGGCCCCTGACAGCCCCTTCGGACCGCTGTTCGCAACCACCTCAACTCCGACCAGCTCCCGCCCGGCACGGTCCAGCAACTCCTCGTTATGGTCAATCACGACTACGACCTGTTCCGGCGGTGTAGATTGGCCACGCACAGAAGCGACGGCCGCGACGAGGTCATTCCAGCGCCCTTCGGTGTAGGCGCAGATAACTACGCACGTTGTGGCGGTCACTGGGCCGGGTTCTCCTGCAAAATGACACCGGCGCTGTTAGGCATCTCGCGGACGGCGGCTGGCATCGCGGCAAGCCCGAGGCCGGCGTTCGAGGAGTGCGACACTGAAGCAACGGCACCGAAGCCGCTCGTGGGTCGGGGGACGCCCAAGCCAGCCCGGGCTCGGGACAGGCCCCGCCGTTCATGGACGATGGTCCGAAGAACGCGGGCGCCGTCACGGAACGTGCGCAAATTGCTTTCGCCGTGAAGTCGGGGACTTTCGAACGACGCGACTTCCACGACCCGCAGGCCAGCAGCCAATGCACGGATATTGAGGAAAGTTTCCACTTCGAAACCGCTCACCTCGCCTTCGAAAGCCGGAAGCACGTAGCGCCAGAAGGCCATGTAGCCATAGCAGAGATCGGAATAACGACCACCGAATGCAATGCGAACTGCCTGGGTCAGGACCACGTTGCCGGCCGAGCGCAACAGCGTTAGATCGCTGCTGCCACCACCTTGCAGAAAGCGCGATCCCTTGACCACGTCGGCACCGGCCTGGAGGGTCTGCACGAAGACGGCGATGTCTTGGGCAGCCATGGACCCGTCCGCATCCATCATGACGATGATGTCACCGTGCGCCGCCTTGAACCCGGAGCGCAAAGCGTGGCCCTTGCCGCGGCGGGGCTCCATGACAATGATGGCGTCAGGACGCAGCTGGCGGACGACGTCCAGAGTCCCGTCAACAGACTCACTGTCCACGATGATCAACTCGTCGACTATGGAAGGAAGCGAAGGCAAGACCTGGGCGAGGTTCTTGGCTTCATTGAGCGTCGGGATAATGAGGCTAACCGACGGCTGGGCCGAGGATATGCGAATCATGGGAAGCGCAAGATCGGCCGGTGGTAGCTGATTGTCTTCGTTCAGTGGGCTCATGTTTGTCATTTCCTTCTCAATCTTGGTGCCTCACCGAGGCGAGCCGCCCATCCTGTACGCATGTGGCATCAATGTAGGCCTCAAAGTGGTTTCACCACACGAGTAGAGCACTACTCGTTTTGGCTGGTTTGTGGCGTGCTCCAGCCCTCGCAATTACTCGGCTCCTACTCGAACGGCGCGGCTTGGTGGGACGCATTTGAGTCTTCGGGCAACCGACAGCGAATCGCTTGCGCAGTGCAGAATGTATGAAACTGCGATGATGACAAGTGCCTATCCCAGCCCATCGATGAAGCCCAGCAGCCAGAGTCCATCACGGCCGCTCACATGACGGCCAGGACATGGTTGGCACGGAACACCCCAGACAAAATGTGGAAGCAATCCATTCCCACGAACAATAAGGAGTACCCATGGCATAGGCAGGGCGCTTGGACGCCGTCCAGGCCGAGCCCTTGCGGTCGGACAGCGAGGGCACCACGGCATCGACCGCCAAGCGTCCGAGACTGTCCCGAACCCCGCATCTATCCCGCATATTCGGTGACAACGGACGAAAGCGGATTGCAGTAGAAAGCAAGCCTGACTAGGGGCAGTCGAAGATGCTGGTACTCCGCAAGAACCGGTGACAGAGCGGTACTCTTACTCGAAAGGTCACCGGATCGACGCCGGTCGGAGCCACCACTGAAAGCCCCTGGGAAACCGGGGGCTTTTGCTTTGCCCAACTTCCTTTTGCTCCCGGCCGTCACCCCGCGCTTCAGTGTCGAATTGATCCAGTGCCGAGGCCCGTCCATTAGGGTAGGTCTCGGGAACGAGCAATGGTGCACGCAACGCGGGGAGGGGCTGCAATATGCCACATAGGATTCTGGTTGTCGACGATGATGCGGACATCCGCGATCTCGTTGCGACCAAGCTGCAGTCCAGCGGTTATGACGTGGAGACCGCCGGTGACGG
Organism: Arthrobacter sp. TJ-270; assembly: GCF_058269075.1. NCBI lineage: Bacteria > Bacillati > Actinomycetota > Actinomycetes > Micrococcales > Micrococcaceae > Arthrobacter > Arthrobacter sp. TJ-270. Next base: position 275,240 of record NZ_JBZCNB010000003.1, read on the forward strand.
CGTCGCCGGCCTGGAACTGGCAACGGCCAACGACTACAGTCTCGTAATTTCGGACGTCATGATGCCCGGAATGTCCGGAGTGGACATGGTCCGGATGATGCGCGCAGCTGAGCCCCCCATCTCTGTTCCCGTAATCCTTCTGACGGCGAAGAACCAGGAACGTGACATCGAGAACGGCTTCGCAGTCGGAATCACCGACTACGTCGTCAAGCCGTTCAGCCCCCGGGAGCTCGCAGCCCGGGTTGCCGGCATTCTCGCCCGCTAATTCCTGTGCTGGTCTCCTGGGAGGTGCTGGCGATCGCCGTCGTCGTACTGATTGTTGCCTGCGTTCTTGCGCTCGCCGCCGTAGTCATCGTCAAGGCTTCGCGCCAGGCGCGTGAGCGTCGCCGGACAGTGCATGATGCGACCATCCGCAGCCGCATCATGGAGCTTGCAGTTGCTGAGGATGCCGCGCTGGATGCGCTCGTGAACGACCTCGTGTCCACTTCCGGCACCGTTGGCGCCCACGTAGAGGAAACGCTCCTGCGCATGATTCCCGAGGTCCGCGGAGATGTGCGCGAGGCGATGATCCGCGTCCTCGCCTGTCGGGGCCTCCTGCGGCGTTCCCTGGAGCGCATCAACTCCCGAAGCGCCATCCAGCGGGCGGCTGCGGCGGAACTGCTTGGTATCTTCGGGGGCAGGGAAGTTGTCAGGCCCCTCACTGTGGCACTGCGGGACAGGAGCCTCGAAGTGCGCCTCGTGGCCGCCCGTGCCCTCGGTGTCACCGGCCGACCGGAAGCAGGAGGCAACCTGCTTGACGCGCTCTCCCCGAGCAGCGGAATTCCCCACTCCGTCGCGGTCACAGCGTTGCTCAACCTGCCTGAGCAGGATCCCGATGTGTACATCGAGGGACTGAAGGATCGCGATGCCGGGATTCGCTACGGGTCTGCCGCCGTCGTCGGACTGTTGCTCATGTCCGAAGCGGCGGAAGCACTGTTCCGGTGCATGGTGTCGGAAAGTAAGCGGGAGAACGCGTCCGACGTCGTCATTGCCGCCTGCGCGCGGTCCCTGGGCAGGCTGAGCTATCAGCCCGCCATCAGCGCGCTGGCGGAAATCTCCTGCTCAGGCGAGGCACCGTCGTCGGTCCGGCAGGCAGCCGGCGAAGCGCTCAAGGGGATGCCCGGCACCGAGGCGCGGGACACGCGCCGCCGGGTCATCGAGCGCGCTGATGCGGATGTTCGCCGCATCCTCGTGGACGCCTGAGGGAGCGCATGGACAACGTACTGGATCCGTTGAGATCGGGAATCCAATGGCTCTTCGAGCTGACGGCGTACCCCGTGCTCGCATACTTCATTGTCATCAACACCTCCCTTCTGCTGCTCATCATTCTTGCCAGCGTGAACTTCAGCGCGCACCTTCGGCGGCAGTCCTTCGCGGGGTCCCGTATAACGGCCGCGTCTCCGCTGAGCCCGGGCATCTCCGTCCTCATGCCCGCCTACAACGAAGGAGCCGTAATCGCCGCGTCGGTTCGCGCAGTGCTGGACCTGCGTTATCCGGATCACGAGGTCGTTGTCATCAACGACGGCAGCTCGGATGAGACGCTGCAAACGCTGATCGATGTGTACGACCTCGTTGAAGACCGGCGGGAGGTTTCGACCAGGGTGCCCGTCCGCGGAACCATCCGCAGCATCTACCGTGCACGCGATACTGCGCTGCCCATCGTCGTGATCGACAAGGAAAACTCCGGCCGGTCGGACTCGCTGAACATGGGCCTGAACGTGGCGTCGAAAGACCTGGTGGTCATGGTCGACGCCGACAGCCTGCTGGATCCTGACTCTCTCCTGGTGGTGTCGAAGCCCTTCACGGATGACCCCGAACGGGTGATCGCGACCGGCGGTGTGGTGCGCGTCGCCAACGGGTGCGAGGTGGTGGCGGGCCGAGTGGTCGGCGTGAATATGCCGAAGAATTACTTCGCCCGCATCCAGATCGTTGAGTACATGCGCTCGTTCCTCCTCGGGCGCGCCGGCTGGTCGCAGCTGAATTCGCTGATCCTGATTTCGGGTGCGTTCGGCATGTTCCGGCGTGACCTGGTGATCCAGGCAGGCGGGCTGGATCCGGATTGCATCGGCGAGGACTTCGAGCTGGTCATGCGGCTGCACCGGATGATGCGCGAGTCTAAACGAAAGTACCGGGTCATCTTCATCGCCGAGCCGGTGTGCTGGACTGAGGTGCCCTCCACTGCCGCTGTGCTCGCACGACAACGACGGCGGTGGCACCGCGGTCTGTGGGAGGTCCTCGTGAAATACCGCGGCATGACCTTCAACCCGCGCTACGGAACTGTAGGCATGATCGCTTTGCCGTACTACTGGATCTTTGAGCTTATTGCCCCGGCAATCGAACTCTTCGGGATCATCATCGTCCCGTTGGGCCTGCTGCTCGGCGTGGTCCATGTGCCCTACGCGCTCGCGTTCATTGCGGTGGCGTACCTCTATGCCATCTTCGTGTCCCTGATGGCGCTGCTGGTGGAGGAAGCTTCCTTCCACCGCTACAACCGCTGGCGTGACCTGGGGACCGCGCTGCTGGTTTCGGTGCTGGAGAACATCGGGTACCGCCAGCTCACCGCAGTCTGGCGCATTCAGGGGTGGTGGGCAGCACTTCGCGGCAAGAAGCAGGTGTGGGGCACCATGACGCGGACGGGGTTCGAAACCGCGTCACGGTAACCCACGGCGATGCGTGTGTGGGCGGACAGGGTTCTGGGAGAGGACTTGCCCGGTTGACCGTTAATATCGAGGAGCGTAGCCGACAGGAATGAGAGTTCCATCGGCAAGCCCCCGCAACTGGAAGGATCGTCAGGCGTGAAACCCTTGTTCGCCGCGGCCACCTGGAGCGCTGCCGCTCTGGTGTTGTCCGGCTGTGCCGGGACTGCGCCGGAAGCGACAAGCAGCCTGAGCATGCCGCCCGAACCGTCCAGGGCGACGCAGCCGTCACCTTCCGGGTCGGCGGCACCGCACCCGAGGCTGGCCGAGGAGGAGAGCGCCGGAGCCGCAATGGAAGACTGCCTTGTCGTGGCCGCTGGGGTTTCCTCTGTGCTGCTCGCACCGCTCAGTTTCATGGGGGATGAAGACCCCGAAAGCATGGCGAAGCTTGAGCATCAGCTGGACCATCTGCACGGGAAGGTGCCCGATGAGCTCAAGCCGCATTTCGTTCGGGTGGCGGATGCGGCGGAGGGCGGTGAGGACGGGGCCGGCCAGTTCGATGAATCCGCCTTCCGGGAAGCGCTGAAGCCGGTGCAGGAGTGGCTTACGGATCACTGCACCGAGCCCGCCCCCTGACCGTTTCCGGTGCGTGTCAAAGGTTCAGCGGAAGGGTTAGGCTGGGCGAAAGAGAAAGGGTCCCAGCATGGAAAACGAGCAGGAAACCCGGCCCGCGGGATTAACGCCGATCGCTGCCTCGGCAACCGGCAGGACAACCATCTCGGAAACGGCCGTTGCCAAGGTCGCCGCTATTGCCGCCCGTAAGGTGCCGGGAGTGTATGCGCTGGGCAGTGGAACCGGACGGGCGCTGGGAGCGCTACGCGACGTCGTCGGTGCCAGTGATCTGGCACAGGGCGTGCACGTGGAGGTTGGCGAGATCCAGGCTGCTGTGGACGTGAACCTTGTCGCCGAATACGGCTACCCGCTCACGGCGGTGGCGGACCAGGTCCGGGCAGCAGTCTTCGCTGCGGTCGGTGAGCTCGTGGGCCTGCAGGTGATCGAAGTCAACGTCGAGGTCAATGATGTGCACGTGCCCGGCCTGAATGATCCGAAGACCCCCGAAAAGCCGCGCCCGGCGGCGAGCTAGGAGACACCATGAACCTCACTGTCGTCGGGATCCTCGTGGGTACCATCCTGGCTTTCGCTGCCCTCATCTTCGAATTCTGGGGTTTCCTTCTGGTGGCCCTTTTCATGGCCATCGGCGCGTTCGTTGGCCGGGTCGCAGAGGGCAAGCTCGACCTTCGCAGCGTGCGCGACGCCCTGGCCGGACGCCGTTCGTCCTCGTGACCCCCGCATCCGCCGCGCGGGTGCGGCTCCCCGGTCACAATCGAATCAGCACGCAGGCACTGACCAGCACGGCCTGCGGCGTTGCCTCCGATGTGCTTCACGTGCCTGTCCGGGAGATTCGGGCAAGCTGGTTCGACGACGCGGGATTGCTTGCCCTGATCCTTTCCCTGCCCATCGCAGTGCCTCCCCTGCACAGGGTGGCAGCGGATCCGTCAGCCGTTGAAGTGTTCGGCGGATCCGTTGAGGAGCGGGTGCACCGTGCCAAAGGGGAGATTCTGCACCGCGTCATGCAGCTGAGCGGATCGCGCTTGAGCCGCGTGGACATCCGCGTCACAGGCGCTCTCGTTTCCGACGGCGGGAGGGCCAGATGAACGACGAAACCACCCGCCTGACCTCGGACATCATCCGGCGGGAAACACACACGTCCCGAGCAATACCGTCAACTATCGTCGCCGTACTCGTCATTCTGCTGTCCCTGTATGTGATGCTCGAGGCTGCACTGAAGGCGCTCGGACAGGAGCCGTGGCTGTTGGGGCCTGAGGAGGCTGCGGGCTGGGTCGGATCCCTCCCCTCGGGCATATCCACCAGCGTGCTTGCCGCGGCCGGAGCGCTGATCTTCCTGGTGGGTCTCTTTTTCTTCCTGACCGCCATCCTGCCCGGCAGGAAAGCCCGGCTGAGCATACCGAACGATCGTGCCGCCGTCGTCGTTGATTCGGAGGTGCTGGCCTCCTCCCTGGCGCGCCGCGCACGTGTCGCCGCGGGTGTGGCGCCGGAGCAGGTACTGGTGACGATCGGGCGGCGGATTGTCGAGGTGCAGGTGCGCCCAACGTCGGGAATCCCGGTCAACGACCGGTCAGTGCAGGCGGCGGTGGAGGACGAACTCCGCCGCAGCGCCGTCGACCCCGTACCCGAGGTCCGTGTGGTCGTGGCGCAGTCAGGGGTGATTGGGCAGTGAACCAGACCCCGCGAATCATCAACCGCATCCTGCTGGCGGTGTTCGGAGCGATCCTGATGCTGGTGGGCGCCCTGGCGCTGTCACTCGGTGCGCCCGGAGTTGACCGCTGGTGGCAGTCGACGGCAGCACAGGCCGTTGAGGCAATCAGCAACGTGCTTGAATCCACCACGCTTCCAGGGCAGCGCGACAGCTGGCTATGGATTGTCGTGGCCCTGCTCATGGTCCTGCTGGTTATCCTCATGATCGCGTGGGTGGCCAACCAGGGGAAGGGCCGCTCGGGAACGCTCGCCTATGACGACGACGACGATCCCGTACCCGGCAGCGTCACCATCAACGCCGCCGTAGCTGAGCAGGCGCTCAAGGCGGCGCTGGACGAGCGGGTGGACCTGGTGAACTCAGCGGTGTCGACCTATGAGTTCCGCGGCCGGCCTGCGCTGAAGGTGCGGGTCTTTCCACGGCAGGGGGTAGCGCCCTATGTTGTGGCGGAAGAGGTCTCGGCGCTCGTTTCGGCGCTGGACGATGTCCTCGGCGTGCAGACCCCGGTGCTGATCAGTATCAGCTCCGGCGCCCGCACGCGCTTCACCCGCGCCGAGAGAGTGCGCTAGCGCTTAGCCGCAACCTCACGGTGCCCTCCCGGGCCTGGTGCCTTACCGCTCGATCCACACAGCGCCGTCCGGCTGCAGCGCCCCGTCGGTCACCGCATCCTCCGCGCTCGCGGCAACGACGACGCCGGCAGGCAGTTCAATGGGCTCCTCACCCATGTTCGCGACCAGCAGCACTGACCCGTTGGTGAAGGCGACGATGCCGTCCTCGGGGCGGTGTTCCGGAGCCCACTCGAGTGATCCTCGCCCCAGGCGGCGCGCCGAGCGCTCCGCCAGCGCGGACTTCACGAGCTCGTGAACCGATCCCGGGCAGCCAATCTGCACGTCCGCCGCATAGCCGGCGAAGCTGGCGGGCTGCGGCAGCCAGGGGGCGGCGCCGTCGTCGTCCGTGGTGCTGAAGCCGAAGCCCGGCGCATCTGCCTTCCACGGAATCGGAACGCGGCAACCGTCGCGGCCGCGCTCTACACCCTCGGTCCTGAAGAACGCTGGATCCTGGCGGACGGCGTCATCGAGCACCGTGTGCTCGGGCAGCCCCAGCTCGTCACCCTGGTACAGGTACGCGGAGCCGGGCAGGGCAAGCATGGTGAGTATGCCCGCGCGTCCGCGCCGCAGGCCAAGCGCCTCATCCGGCTGCTCATCCGGCGCTCCTACGCCCTTGGGGAGCTGCGTTGGATCCTGCAGGCCGAAGCGCGTGGTGTGCCGGACGGTGTCGTGATTCGACAGCACCCACGTGCTGGGTGCGCCGACGTTCCCAGCCTGCGCGAGGGACTCGGTGATGCTCACACTCAGGCGCTTGGCATCCCAGCCGGCGCGCAGGAAGTCAAAGTTGAAGGCCTGTTGCATCTCGTCGGGCCGTACATAGTGGAAGAGCCGTTCTGTCGGCTCCACCCACGCTTCGGCCACGAGCATGCGGTCACCGGGGTACTCGGCGAGGACCCGGTTCCAGTCCCGGTAGATGGCGTGGACGCCCGGCTGGTCGAAGTATGGGGGCGTAGGTTCGGTTGCCGCTGCCTCCTCCGCCGCGTCCGGGTTGTGCACATCGCCGACCATGCTTTCGCGGCCGGCCCAGTCTGGAAGCCCCTCGGCCTTGACCAGGCCGTGCGCCACGTCGATGCGAAAGCCGTCGACGCCGCGGTCCAGCCAGAAGCGCAGGATGGAGATCATTTCCTCATGAACTTCGGGGTTTTCCCAGTTCAGGTCCGGCTGCTTGGTGTCGAAGAGATGCAGGTACCACTGACCGTCGTCGATCCGTGTCCAGGCGTTGCCGCCGAAAATGGATTGCCAGTTGTTCGGCGGCAGTTCGCCGTTCGCGCCGCGTCCGTCCCGGAACATGTACCGGTCGCGTTCGCGGGAGCCCTTCGGGGAGCGCAGGGCGGCCTGGAACCACTCGTGCTCATCGGAGGTGTGGTTCGGGACGAGATCGACGATCACCTTGAGGCCGCGCCGGTGGGCTTCGGCGAGCATCGAGCCGAAGTCGGGGAGGGTGCCGAACCGGGGGTCGACATCCCGGTAATCCGCGACGTCGTATCCGGCATCGGCCTGCGGTGAGACGTAAAAGGGTGAGAGCCAGACGGCATTCACTCCCAGGTTCTGCAGGTAGGGGAGTTTGCCGGTGATTCCGTGAAGGTCTCCCATGCCGTCACCGTTCCCGTCCGCAAATGAACGGGGGTAGATCTGATAGATGACGGCGTCTTCCCACCACGCGGCACCACGCTGGTTCCGGGCCGGGTGAGTAGGGGTTGAGAGATCGGAGACGGTCATGGGGCTCCCCTTCAGGTGCGGGTCACGATTGGATATCGACCGGGCAGTACGGTCCACTCGGTGTTGCAGATCACAACGTAAGCGCTTACTTTGATGTTATCAAGAGGCTAGGCAGCGGCGCCCACTCAGTGCCCGGCTGCCGGACAAAGGAGTCATTTAATGGCGATTATTCGCGGAAGCAAAGCGGTACTGCCGATTGCGGCACTCAGCGTACTTACGCTCACACTCTCTGCCTGTGGGTCAGGTGGCGACGGCGACGGAGGAGGCGGCGAGGAACCGGCCGCGGACTGCGCCGCCTACGAGGAGTACGGAACCTTCGACGGCGAAGAGGTGAACGTCTACTCGACCATCGTGGACATCGAGGCAGAGCGACTTGAGAACTCCTGGGCAGATTTCGAACAGTGCACCGGCGCCGAAATTGTCTACGAAGGCTCGAAGGAATTCGAAACCCAGATCGGCGTCCGCTCACAGGCCGGCAACCCGCCGGACATCGCGATCTTCCCGCAGCCGGGTCTGCTCGCAGCTGAGGTGGCCGGCGGCAACGTCCTGCCCGCCCCTGACTCAGTTGAAGCACTTGTCGACGAGAACTGGTCCGAGGACTGGAAGGGCTATGGAACGGTCGACGGCGAGTTCTATGGGGCTCCCATGTTGGCCAATGTGAAAGGCTACGTCTGGTACTCCCCGGCGATCTTCGAGGAGAACGGGTGGGAGATCCCTGAGACCCTCGACGAGATGATGACCCTCACCGAGGAGATCGCAGCCGACGGAACCATGAAGCCCTGGTGCGCAGGATTCGAGTCCGGTGAGGCCACGGGTTGGCCGGGCACCGACTGGATCGAAGACTATGTGCTGCGCCAGGCAGGCCCCGAGGTCTATGACCAGTGGGTCAACCACGAAATCCCGTTCAACGATCCCCAGATCGTCGAGGCATTTGATTCTGTGGGTGAAATTCTCAAGAACGACGATTACGTCAACGGTGGATTCGGCGACGTGCGTTCGATTCTGACCACGCCGTTTGCCGATGCCGGACAGCCGGTCCTCGACGGAGCATGCGCCATGCACCATCAGGCGTCCTTCCAGGCATCGAACTGGCCTGAAGGTACTGAAATTGCCGAAGACGGTGACGTCTGGGCCTTCATGACGCCGGGCGAGGAACCCGGTAGCAATGCCATCACGGGCGGTGGCGAGATCGTTGCTGCGTACTCGGACGAGGCTGCGGTCGAGGCCTTCCAGGCCTTCATGGCTTCTGCTGAGTTCGCCAACAACCGCGTTTCCGAGGGCGGCGCGATCAGCGCCAACCAGGCACTCGATGCCTCGCTTGCCCAGAGTCCTCTGGATAAGCAGTCCATCGAACTGCTGCAGAGCGAAGATACGGTCTTCCGCTTTGATGCATCTGACCTGATGCCCGGTGCCGTAGGCTCCAACTCCTTCTGGAGTGGCATCGTCGAGTGGATCAACGGCACGCCGACGCAGGAAGTGGTTGACACCATCGAAAGCAGCTGGCCCCAGTAGTTCCTTCGCCAACCCGGCGCACCGCTTACGCGGTGCGCCGGGTTCCTACTGACTTTCTTCGCTCTTAGGGGAGTATTCCCACAAAGGAGACTGCGTTATGGAGGATCTCGGCGAGAAATTCCTGCAGGTGGTGATCGCCTTGGCTATTTTTGCCGCCATCATCGGGATCATCATGCTGCTGGTTGACCGGGCACCCAAATCTTTCCGCGACAAAGCGACGATCATTGGCTTCATGGCTCCGGCCGCGATACTGCTCATCGTGGGCATGGTCTGGCCCGCAGTGCAGACCACTTTCCTCGCGTTCACCGACCGTAACGGGGCTATCAACGGTCTGGATAACTTCATCTGGATGTTCACCAACCCATCAGCGCTCGTAACGCTCAGGAACACCGTGCTGTGGGTGATTCTCGTTCCCACGCTCTCGACGATCATCGGGCTGGTGTACGCGGTGTTCATCGACAAGGCACACGGCGAGCGCGTTCTGAAAGCCCTCGTGTTCATGCCGATGGCCATTTCCATGGTCGGCGCGGGCATCATCTGGAATTTCATGTACGCCTACCGCGGCCCAGAGCAAGAGCAGATCGGCCTGGTGAATCAGATTCTCGTCTGGTTCGGAGGCGAGCCGCGACAGTTCCTGCTCGACGCCCCGGGGAATACCTTTTTCCTCATCGCAGTAATGGTGTGGATTCAGGTGGGGTTTGCCATGGTTATTCTTTCCGCGGCAATCAAGGGAATTCCGGCGGATGTTATTGAGGCATCGCGGCTCGACGGCGCGGGCGCATGGCAGCAGTTCCGGAACATCACCATCCCGTCCATCCGCGGCGCACTGGTGGTAGTGGTAACCACCATTACCATTATCACGCTGAAGGTGTTCGACATCGTGCGCACCATGACGGCTGGTAACTATGACACGTCGGTGATCGCCAACGAGATGTATACCCAGGCGTTCCGGGCCAATGAGCCCGGCCGGGGAGCAGCCCTGGCACTGGTCCTGTTCCTGATGGTGCTGCCCGTGGTCATCTACAACGCTCGGGTACTCAAGAAGCAGAAGGAGATCCGATGACCTCGACACCAGCCGTGCCGATGACGGTGGACGACGATCAGCGGGCTGCCCCGCCCATTACCCGGCGGGTGAAACAGCGTTTGACCTCCCGTGGCGCCACGATCGCTGCGGTGATCATCGCGATCATCTGGACCGTGCCCACTGCCGGACTGTTCATTTCCTCCTTCAGGCCGGAGGCAAACATCAACCGGAACGGTTGGTGGAACATCCTGGGCAACTTCGAGCTCACGCTCGATAACTATGCGGATGTGCTTGTCTCAGGAAGCAGCCAGTCGCCCAATCTCGGACAGTACTTCGTCAACTCCCTCGCCATTGTCATTCCCGCGACCCTCATTCCGTTGGTGGTCGCCTCGATGGCGGCCTACATCTTCGCGTGGAGCAGTTTCCGCGGCAAGGACACTCTGTTCGTCTTCGTCTTCGCACTGCAGATCATTCCCCTGCAGATGGCGCTGATTCCGCTGCTGACGTTGTTCGTCAACCTGCAGATCGGCGAGTTCCAGTTGCTGCCTTCGGGTTCCTACGCGCAACTGTGGCTGGCGCACACGATCTTCGCGCTGCCATTGGCCATCTTCCTCCTGCACAACTTCATCGCCGAGATCCCCGGCGAGGTCATCGAAGCAGCGAGGGTGGACGGTGCCGGGCACGCGACCATTTTTTGGCGCATCATCATTCCGCTGTCGGTTCCAGCACTCGCTTCCTATGCGATCTTCCAGTTCCTGTGGGTCTGGAATGACTTGTTGGTGGCGTTGGTGTTCTCCGGCGGCACCGGCGACGTCGCGCCCATCACGCAACGGCTTGCCGAGCTGACCGGAACGCGCGGCGGAGAGTGGCACCGACTGACGGCGGGCGCGTTCGTTTCGATGATCGTTCCGTTGATCGTTTTCTTCGGGCTGCAACGCTACTTTGTCCGCGGGCTGCTTGCTGGTGGCCTCAAGGGCTGATGCAACGTGACCGGCATCGAGGATGTTGCGGTTGCCACCGGGGTGTCAACCGCGACCGTGTCCCGCGCTCTGCGCGGACTGACTGGAGTGTCGGAGAGCACCCGCGCCCGCGTACTAAGCGCGGCGCGGGAGCTCGGCTACGTGCCGTCGTCGGCCGCGTCCGGATTGGCATCCGGACGAACAATGGCGATGGGCGTGCTGCTGCCCATGATCGAAACCTGGTATTTCTCGGCCGTCCTGGAGGGAGTGGACCGTCAACTCCGTGCCGCCGGGTATGACCTCATCGTCTTCAGTCTGGGTGGAACGGGAGTAAACAGGGAACGTGTGTTCCACCGTTCGATCCTGCGAAAGCGGATCGATGCTCTCCTGGTGATGTGCATGGAACTCACTGAAGACGAGCATCGCGCCCTTCGGGAGCTGGAATCGCCCACCATTGTGGTGGGCGGTTCGGTTAAGGGCGTGCGTCATGTCGGCATCGATGATGACGCAGCCGTTCGGGACGCCGTCGAGCACCTGATTTCACTAGGGCACACCCGGATCGGACATGTGCGCGGAGGCGGTTCTTTCGGACTGTACTTTGAGGTACCCCGTATCCGTGAAGAGTCCTATCACGCGACGATGGCCGCCCACGGGTTGACGGTCCGCGACGAATGGTCCGTGTTCGGTGATTTCCGCTTCAACGAGGCGAAGATCGCGGTGAAGCGGATGCTCTCGACTGCGCGGGAACGGCCCACCGCGCTGTTCTGCTCCTCCGACGAGATGGCCTTCGGTGCGCTGATTGCGGCTTCCGAGCTCGGCATCCGGGTACCCGAAGAGCTCTCGATCGCGGGTATTGACGACCACGAGTTTGCCGAACCCATGGGCCTGACCACAGTGCGGCAAATGCCCGAAGAACAGGGCGCCTTCGCAGCAGAACTCCTCCTGAGCGAGCTGGAAGGTGTGCCGCCCGTGCAGAATCCGCCCACGCAGCAGCACGAACTCATCCGGCGCGCCTCGACGGGCCCGGCGCCCTGCTAGCTGAGGGCCCCGGTCGCTACGCTTGTACGCATGGCTACCGACCTCCTCTACCTCGATGACTTTGATGTGCTGACCGCTTCCGCCACCGTTACGGCGGTTACCACGCTCGACGACGGCCGGCTCGATGTCGAACTCGACCAAACCTGCTTTTATCCCCGCGGCGGAGGACAGGACTGGGACACCGGGACTATCTCCGCTGGCGACGCTATCTTCACCGTGGAGGAGGTGCGTCTGGACGAGCACGGGGTGGTCCACCACCTGGGCGGGGGCTCTGCGTCGGAGGGTGCCGGCGTCGTACTGGAGGTGGACGCGGAGCGACGGGCGGTGAATACCAGGCTTCATTCAGCCGGGCACATTGTTGACCTCGCCGTCGAGCGGCTCGGCCTGCCATGGGTGCCCGGCAAGGGCGCACACTACCCGCACATGTCCTTCGTCGAGTACAACGGCGACGTCCCCGAAGACATTGAGGAGACCCGCCAGCGCATCGAACGCGAGGTCGGGCGGGTCATCGATGAGGGCAGCAGCAACGAGATCCGGTTCATGCCGGTCGCTGACATGGGCGAATACTGCAGGCACGTGCCGGAGAACATCCCCACCAACAAGCCCGCAAGGATTGTGCTCTACAACCAGACCTTCGGGGTGCCGTGCGGCGGGACCCATGTGCGCGATGTGGCGGAGGTCGGAAAGCTCAACATCACCAGGGTCAAGTCAAAGAAGGGCATCACGAAAGTGTCCTACGCCGTCGACGGCGTCAACTAGGAGGCGCGGGCGAGCTGGCGGATGGGAACCCAGCGCGACGCGAGGCGCCGGTAGGCTGCGGCCGCGCCGGTCATGTCCACTTCCGCGAGGCACTCGATGCCCATCCGGACATCCATGGGTGACTCATCCGGGAACACCAGGTCCGCCACCGGTCCGTAGTCCAGTTCGACGACGGCATCACGGCGGAAGGACTCCAGCCACTCGGTGATCTCGGTCAGCTCTTCAAGGAGGTCCAGTTCCGGGGCGGCGATCGCGAGGCTGGCGACCGCGCGCCGTGCACGGTCGATGCACTCGCTGATGGTGACGGACACGCGGACGGTGTGGACTTCGCCGTCGTCGTCCACTACCTCGGTGAGGTCGTCCTCGTGGATGAGCACAAACCAGGCGAACGGGACGCCCCAGGTAGCGGACCGGGTGTGCAGCTTCGCCGTGGACTCGGCGAGCGTCTCCGGATCGAGCCGCGCCTGGTGCGCCTCGCGGGCAATGTCCGGGAGCAGCACGTCCATCAGCGGACCGCGAATTGTCTGCTCGAGGGACTCGGCGGCGAGGAAGGTGCGCACGGCCAACTGGTTGGGGCAGTAAAAGGGCGCGGTGGTGCCGTTGCCGCGGGGGAAGTGAAGCACACGCACGAGGTCCTGCGCATGGTGCGGGAAAGGGTCCGAGACGGCACGCGTGACGCGCCGCATCGCATCGAAACGATCCATCGCCTCGGTGAGCCGGCGCTCGCGGGTCCGCTGTTCCAGGATTGCGAGCTGCTGGGCGTCGCTGAACGCGTCGAGTGGTTCATAAACCCGCAGGAAGGAAACGTAGGGGAAGCTGCGGCCGGTGCCCGGCATGTGAACCATGGGTCAGGTCAGCTCCACGATGACGGGTGCATGGTCGGATGCGCCCTTGCCCTTGCGTTCCTCACGGTCGATCGAAGCTCCGCCGACACGTTCGGCGAGGGCAGGGGAGGCCAGCACGAAGTCGATGCGCATTCCCATGCGTTTGGGGAAGCTGAGCTGCTTGTAGTCCCAGTAGGTGTACACGCCGGGGCCGGGGGTGTGCGGACGGACGACGTCGGTGAAGCCGGAGTCCTCGAAAGCATGGAACGCGGCGCGCTCCGGCGGACTGACGTGCGTGTAGCCGTTGTTGAGGAAGAGGTCGATGTCCCAGACGTCTTCATCCTGCGGCGCAATGTTCCAGTCACCGGTCAGCGCCACCTGGGCTGACGGGTCCGCCTCCAGCAGCCCGACGGCGTGCTTGCGCAGCAGTTCGAGCCATTCGATCTTGTACGCCATGTGCGGATCTCCGAGCGCCCGGCCATTCGGGACGTACAGGCTCCACACCCGTACGCCGCCGCACGTGGCGCCGATTGCGCGGGCCTCCTGCACAGGGTCGGTGTCCTTCCCGAACAGGGGCTGTCCCGGGAAGGTGCGCTCGACGTCGGTCAAACCCACACGGGAAGCGATGGCGACGCCGTTCCACTGGCTCGTGCCGAAGTGCGCCACCTCGTAGCCGCTCTTCTCGAACATGTCCCAGGGGAAGTTCTCGTCCTTGCACTTGGTTTCCTGGATGGCAAGAACGTCCACGTCGGAGCGGTCGAGCCAGGCCTCCACACGGTCGGCACGGGCTCGGAGGGAATTGACGTTCCAGGTCGCAATCTTCACAGGGGCTACGTTACCCAATCGGCGGGTTTTGCTTGGTACCGGTCCTCCATCAGGCGTCAGGGCGCCCGCCCCGCGGTCAGGATTCTGGTGTGCCGCGCCACCAGGAATCGTGGATGGTGACCGGGACCGTGCGCTTGTGCCGGGTCATCAGGTAGCGGCGCTCGATGAGCCGGGCTGCTTCCTCGGGGACATCACGGCCCTCAAGGTAGTCGTCGATCTGGTCGTAGGTGAGGCCCAGTTCGTGCTCGTCGGTCTGCCCCGGGTTCTCGTCGAGCAGGTCCGCGGTGGGAATCTTGTTGTAGAGGCGTTCCTCCGCGCCGAGTTCCTTGAGGAGCTGGCGGTTCTGCCTCTTGTTCAGACCAAACAGCGGGAGGATGTCCGCACCGCCGTCGCCGTATTTCGTGAAGAAGCCCGTGACGGATTCCGCTCCATGGTCCGTGCCGATGACCAGCAGGTTGTCCTCGCCAGCCAGTGCGTACTGGGCCACCATGCGTACACGGGCCTTCACGTTGCCCTTGTTGAAATCGGACATCTCTTTGCCGGCAGCACTGGAAAACTCGCGCTGAAAACCGTCGACGGCGGGAGCAACGTTGTAGACGACGGACCGGTCCGGAGAAATGAAGGCCAGGGCAGACTGCGCGTCATCCTCGTCATGCTGGACCTTATATGGCAGACGGGCGGCCACGAAGAAGGCTTCGGTTCCCTCGGCCCGCAATTCCTCCGCCGCCTGCTGCGCCAGCTTTCCCGCGAGGGTGGAGTCCAGGCCGCCGCTGATCCCGAGCACGAAGCCCTTGGTCCCGGAGGCCTGGACGTAGTCCTTCAGGAAGTCCACGCGCTGGCGGATCTCCTTTACAGGGTCGATGGTGGGGCTTACGCCCATTTCGTCGATGATCTTCGCCTGGAGTTCACGCATGGGGACAGGTTACTAAGTTTTTGTCGCGGATCTGCCGTTAAAACAAGATCAGAGCAGCAGATCGGCTACAAAAACTTCAGTGGGTTACTGCTTGAACGCAGCGTCGAAGGACAACGACGACGGCGCGAAGTCGAACTTCTTGAGGAAAGCGAGCGCCTCGGGGGCACCGTCGAGACGGTCCATGCCGGCGTCCTCCCACTCAACCGAGATGGGCCCGTCATAGCCGATTGCGGTGAGGGCCCGGAAGCTGTCCTCCCATGGGACGTCGCCGCGTCCGGTCGAGACAAAATCCCAGCCGCGGCGGGGATCTCCCCAGGGCAGGTGCGAGGACAGAATGCCGTTACGGCCTCCGCCCATCCGCATCTTCGTGTCCTTGCAGTCCACGTGGTAGATCCGGTCCGCGAAGTCGGAGATGAAGGCTACCGGGTCGATCTGCTGCCACATGAAGTGGCTCGGATCCCAGTTGAGCCCGAAAGCGGGCCGGTTTCCGACGGCGTCGAGCGTGCGGCGAGTGGACCAGTAGTCGTAGGCGATCTCGGAGGGGTGTACCTCGTGGGCGAAGCGCACGCCGCACTCATCGAATACGTCGAGGATGGGGTTCCAGCGGTCGGCGAAGTCCTGGTAGCCGGCGTCGATCACGTCCTGGCTGACTGGAGGGAACATGGCGACGTACTGCCAGATGGACGAGCCGGTGAAGCCGACGACGGTCTTCACCCCGAGCTTCTTGGCGAGCCGTGCGGTGAGCTTCATTTCCTCGGCGGCGCGTTGCCGGACGCCCTCGGGGTCGCCGTCGCCCCAGACCTTGGGGCCGACGATGGCTTCGTGGCGGAAATCGATCGGGTTGTCGCAGACAGCCTGGCCCTTGAGGTGGTTCGAGATGGTCCACACCTTGAGGTTGTTGCGCTCCAGGATGTCGAGCCGCTCCTGGATGTAGTCGTCATCGTCCCAGCGCCAGGCGTCGAGATGATCACCGGAGACTGCGATCTCCAGTCCGTCGTACCCCCACTGGCCGGCGAGTTCGGCTACCTTCTCGAACGGCAGGTCCGCCCACTGGCCGGTGAACAGGGTGAAGTTGCGTGCCATAATCTTCTCCTTGCGTGATTGGTCAGGAAAGCGTCCGGGTGGTGGGGTCCCAGTCCTCGGGCAGGGGCTCGGCCGCCACAGCGGAACTAGCGACGTCAATGAACGTGCGGTTTTCCACCGATTCGGCAATCGAAGCCATGGTGTCGAGGACGTGGAAGGCCGTTTCACCCTGTGCACGGTGCGGAACACCGGCGCGGATCGAGCGGGCCATGTCGAGCACTCCGGTGCCGCGGCCGAAGGTGGAACCGACGGCCGGGAGGGTTTCCCAGTCATCGGCGCCGTGGCGGTGGAGGCGGATGGCGCCGTCGAACATGTTCGGGTCCGGGAAGGCAATAGTGGCTTCCGATCCGGTGATCTCCACGAAACCGTGCCGGGGGAGCGGGGAATCGAAACTGAAGTTGCTTGTGGAGGAGGCGCCGCTCTCGAACTGGACCAGCGCGCTCACGTGCGTGGGAACGGTAACGGCGAACTCCTCGCCGGCGCGCGGGCCGGAACCGATCACGCGGGTCTCCCGAGAGCGCGAGCCGAGCGCTGCCACGGTTTTCACCGTGCCGAAAGCCTGGACAAGGGCCGTCAGGTAGTAGGGCCCCATTTCGAATAACGGACCGGCGCCCTCCTGAAACAGGAACGCCGGGTTGGGGTGCCAGGCTTCCGGACCGGGGGACTGCATGAGAGTCAGCGCAGTGAGCGGGACTCCGATATCGCCGCGCTGGATCATGCGGAGGCCGGTCTGCAGGCCGGCACCGAGGAACGTGTCCGGGGCGCATCCCGACCTCAGGCCAGCGTCGGACGCCGCCTTCAGAAGAGACAGGCCTGACTCCCGGTCGAGGGAGAAGGGCTTCTCACTCCACACATGCTTCCCGGCCGCCACCGCGTCCAGCGCGACCGGCACATGCGCAGCGGGAGTGGTGAGGTTGACGATAATCTCTACCTCGGGGTGCTGCAGCGCATCCTCGACCGTCCCCCATGCCGGGACACCGAAGTCCTCGGCACGCGACTGGGCCGCCTCCCCGAAGAGGTCCGCGACGATATGAACCTGCACATCAGGGAACGCCGTCAGGTTGGTCAGGTACTCCTTGCTGATAACACCGGCACCAATGATGCCGACCCCCACAGTCCCGCTCATGCGTTCGTCTGCTTCGCGTCAGCCTGCAGATACCGAAGGCTGTCCTCCAGCGCCTGGAACAGGTCTCCGGCACTGTCGTCCAGTTCGATGACGCCTACCTCCACGGAGGCGGCCGCCGCGAGCACCGAGGGAATATTCATCCCCCCGGCGCCCACGGCCACCTGCGACTTGTTGTCCTGGTCGACGGCCCCGTCCTTGATGTGGATGAAGCGGACCCGGTCGCCCAGCTTCCCGAGCAGCTCCGCGGGATCATGGCCACCCACAGCCACCCAGTAGGTGTCCACTTCAAGCACGACGGCGGGGTCCAGGGATTCAGCGAGCACCTCAAGCCCGGTGCGGCCGCCGAAGTCGGTTCCGACTTCCCACCAGTGATTGTGGTAACCGACCGTAATGCCGTACTCAGCTCCGAGGGCGGCAACCTCATTGAGTGCCTGGGCGGTCTGTACGATCGCCTCCTCGGTAGTCCAGCGGACGGGATCGACAAGAGGGTCGATGACAGTACCGATGCCCAACGTGCGGGCGGCCTCGAAGATGAGGTCCCGGTCGCCGTCGAGCAGCGGTGCATGGCCCGAGGGTGCGCTCATCCCGTTACGCGAGAGTGCCGCACCCAACGCATCGGTATTGGCCGCGAAGTTATAGGGCTCGACCCGTTCGAAGCCCATCGACGCAAGTCTGTCGATGGTGGTATCCAAGTCTGACTCGAGGGCGTCTCGGACGGTGTACAGCTGTACGGAGAGTTGCACGCATTGCTCCTTCGGTGGGGGTTTTGGCAGTAGAGCTAGGTGGGTCAGAGTGCGACGGCGGCGCTGGACTGCGCAGCGCTCGTTTCGATCGCGGCCAGCACCTTCTGTACTTCGAGCCCGTCCTCGAAGGAAGGCGTGGGGGCGGTACCTGTCCGTATCGAATTGGTGAATTCAGCCGCCTGATTGATGAAGGTGGAGTCCCAGCCAACGATGTGCCCGGCTGGCCACCACGCCTCCAGGTAAGGGTGCGTGGGTTCGGTGACCATGATGGTCCTGAAGCCCTGGGAGTCGACATCCGTTGTTGCGTCGAAGAACTGCAACTCATTCAACCGTTCGAGATTGAAGGAGAGGCTTCCTCGAGACCCATAGACCTCAACCTCGAACGAGTTCTTTCGCCCGGTGGCAAAACGGGACACCTCCAGGCTGGCAACCGCACCGGAAGCGAGACGTAGGGTTGCCCAGGCAGCGTCGTCGACGGTTACCTCTTCCGGACCGTTTGGACCCGTGCGTGTCTTCACAAAGGTATTCACTGATCCGCTGACTGACTCAATAGGTGAACCGCATAGGAACCGCACCTGGTCGGTGGCGTGCGAGGCCAAGTCGCCGAGTGCGCCCGATCCAGCCGTTTCCTGTCGTAGTCGCCATGTCATGGGTGCCTCATCGTCGGCTAACCAGTCCTGCAGGTAGCTCACACGCAGTTGCCTGACCTCGCCGAGGCGGCCTTCGCTGATGAGTTTCCTTGCGAGGGCGAGTGCGGGAACACGGCGGTAGTTGAAGGCGACCATCGAGTGGACCCCGCGGGCTCGTGCGCGCTGGGCCGCCGTGACCATGAGCTCGGCTTCCGCAAGGGTATTGGCCAGGGGCTTCTCGACGATTACATGCTTGCCGGCCTCGAGTGCTGCAAGGGCTATCTCCGCGTGTAGGTGGCCCGGTGTGCAGATGTCGACGATATGAATGTCATCCCGGTCGAGGACCTGCCTCCAGTCGGTGAGGCTTTCCTCCCAGCCGTACTGCCGTGCGGCTTCGTCTACCTGCGCGGCATCCCGGCCGACCAGCACTCTCTGAGCCACCTGCGGTGATGGATGGAACGCGTTGACGTTCCGCCACGCGTTGGAGTGTGCCTTCCCCATGAACGAATAACCAAGCACAGCCACTCCGAGCGGGCTGGCAGGGCGAAGGTCTCCCGCAGTGGGAGCTGGCGCCGCCGTCGTCATATCTGTCTCTCCTTAGTAGTGCTGTCCTGCATGATGCGCAGGAATGCGAGGCCGTCCTCGGCCAGTCTGTCTTGCGTGGCAGCCAGCGGTCGCCAGATTGAGGCCGCCGTGGCGATGCTCGCGTTGAGTGCTGTGAAACTTTCGATGTTGAGCGCGCCGGTATAACCGATGGTATCCAGGGCGTCGAAGATGCCGTCCCAGTCAGTCTGGTCGCCGCCGGGGGTGCCGCGATCATTCCCACAGACCTGCAGGTGCACCAGATGTTCACCGGCTGCCCTGATCGCGTCGGCAGATGACCGCTCTTCAATTCCCAGGTGGTAGGTATCGAGCGCTAGCCCGACTCCGTGGCCGAGCAGAGGGTCGAGCGCCTCCAGCGCCTGGGCAGTGGTGTTGAGGAGCGATGTTTCGTAGCGGTTGAGCGGTTCGATGCCGAGCACGACGCCCACGCTCGCCGCTTCGCCGGCCAGTGGAGCAAGATTGCGGCGTAGTTCGGCATAGGCTTCGCTGCGTTCATCCTTGCTCATGCGCCACAGCCGGCCGGTGGACGAATAGAACGGACCACAGACGGCGGGGGCACCGACCTCGTGAGCCAACTGTATGCAGGCGCTCAAGTACCGCTGCGTCTCCGTAATCGTGGCGGGATCGGCAAGCACCAGGTCACGTCCGGGAGCCATTGCTCCGACAATGTAGGGCTTCAGGCCCGAGAGGGAGCTGGAGACCGACTGTGCGGAGAAGTCTCCGATGTTCTCGAGCGGCAACTCGACCGCGTCAAAGCCCTGTCCTGCGATTCGCGGAAGGAGCTCGGCTATGGTTGCGTCGGTCAGGGGCGATTCCCACACCCAGGTGTTGACGCCGATAGGCCGGTGCATGTTTCTCTGTCCTGACGTTCTTGTCGCCTGGTTGCTCACTCAACGGCGTCGAGCGGGCAACCAGGCGACAACTCATGGATGGGTTACGGGATGATGCGTTCCTGCCAGACGTCGGGGTAGCCGGGGAGGTCCTCTCCACCGAACTTCGCGTAGTGACCGTCTGGCATGCCCTCGTTATCAGCCAGGAAATCGGCGCGCTGGTCTTCGGTAATCGGTTCCTGCGGCAGGACCCATTCGGCTGGGATCTCCTCTCCGGCGAAGATCTTCTCGAGCGCCAGGAGCGGCGTGCGCCACTGGAAGTTCGAGTAGACGGGCGCAAGTCCGGTCAGACCGGTATCTTCCCACTTGCGCAGGAAACTCATCTCGTCCTCACCGGTCATCACCGGGTAGTCCACGCCGGCGTCCTCGAAAGCCTCGATGGCTGCGACCGCGCCGTCACCTGCATCCATCCAGACGCCATGGACATCCCCGGTGGCCAGCTCGTCGGAGATAATCTTCTTGATCTCGGTCGGATCGGCACCGGTGAAGTAATCCACCGCTTCGATGCCGTTCTCCTCGAAGATCTTCTCCGCTGCCGCCCAGCGCTGCTCAAGCACGTCCACGCCGGGGAGAATCCTCAAGGCTACGACCTTGTTGCCCTCTTCGAGGTTATCGACAAGGAAGTTCGCGGAGTCAATTCCCCAGGCGAAACCGCCGATTGGGTGAATGAACGTTGTCGCACAGTCGGTTTGGACCCCCCGGTCGAAGACCACTACGGGCTTGCCGGTTTCGCATGCCCGTTCCACCGCCGGGGTAAGCGCCGCCGTGGAGTTCGGCGAGATGACAAACGCATCACAGTTGCCCTCGGCGATGAAGTAATCGATGTCGGCGATTTGTGTATTGTCATCGTCCTGCGCATCGCGGGTCTCCATCTCGGAAATGACCCCTGACTCCTGCAGAACCTTGAGCTGCTCGTTCATGGTGATCCAGCCGGTCTGGCGCCACGGGTTGGAAATCGAGGCGTTGGCGAAGCAGACCTTCTGGCCGCCCTCGGCAGCGAACTGCGAGGTATCGGTCATTTCACCGTCGATGTACTGTAGCCACGGTGCTTCAGGGTCACCCTCGAAGGTGGTCGATCGTTGCTCGAACTGCTCGTCGTATTCCTCCTGGACAAACCATTCATCGCTGCTTTCTTCAGCTGGAGTGGCTGCCGGATCTCCGCCGGCGTCGGCGGAGGGTGGGTTTTCTATTGATGAATCAGTGGTACAGGCGGTCAGGGCGAGCAGCGTTGCGGCTGCGAGCACGGTGACCTGTGTTGGGATGCGTCGGCGCATCATTTTCCTCCCTCATCGGTGCCCACAGCGGGCAATGGTGCAACTGTTTCTGCTACTGCATGTTGCGGTTCATGAGCGGTACTGCTCCGACGGCGCCGACGGCGCTGCCAGGTTAGGGTTCCCGCAGCAACGGCGAGAATGATGATGGCGCCCTGGACGGTATCGCGCCAGGTGGATTGGACTCCGACGAAATTCAGCAGTGTGAACAACATCTCGAGCGCGAAGGCGCCGGCCGCTGCGGAAAGGACCCAGCCTCGTCCGCCCCCGAGGACGACCCCGCCAAGCACGACGGCGGTGATAGCGGTGAACTCATAGCCTCGCCCTACTGAAGGGTGCACGCCGGCATAGCCGACGAGGATGACTCCGGCCACCGTCGCGGCGAGCGATGAAAGCATGAATGCCCTCGTCCGGACCCACCAGACCCGTGCGCCAGTCAGAGCGGCGGCCTGCGCATTGTCACCTACTGCGATGAGCGTACGGCCGTACGGGCGGCGCATCATCCAGAACGCGCCGACAGCCAGAACCACTAGGATGATCACGGGGTAGGGCAGCACCTCCACTACGGGGATACCCTCGATGCCGCCTCGACCAATCTGCCGAAAACTGTCCGCAGGGTTGCCTGTGGCAGCGCCCCCTGTCCAGTAGAGCACCAGCCCGAGCAGGGCAAGCATCATTCCGAGCGTGACAATGAAGCTCGGCACTTTCAGCAAAGTGGTGATCAGGCCGTTGACCAGGCCGACGAAGGCACCGAATACCAGCATGAGAACAAGTACGGGAATTGCTCGGCTGTCATCCTGGCCGATAAGGTTCCCTGCGATGATGACCTGCGCGGTCACCACTGACCCCATCGATAGGTCAAATTCGCCGCTTACGATGACGAAGTACTGACCCATTGCTGCGATAGCTATGGGCGCCGTCCTTCCGATGAAGCGGATCAGCGACCCTGGCTCGCCGAAGGAGGGGTTGGCCGCGATGACGGCGATGAGGAGGACGAGGAGGAGTACGAAGACTGCTCCGCTCGGAGTCCGCAGCGCGCGAAGGAACCGTTCCGCGGAAGACGACCGGTTCTGCTTCAGAGGCTGGTTACGGGCCGTGGTAGCGGTACTCATGCGGCGACCTCCTGCCTGATGGCATCCTTCCCCCTGAATCGCGGCGTCGTGGGAAATCTGTCAGTGCGGCTGGTGGTCTTGCGCCGCGCGTAGACGGCGACCGCCACCACGATCACGATCCCGCGCACAACGTCTTTGAGGAACGGGTTGATCTGCATGACGCTCATGATGTTGTCGATCATCGCGAAGATGAGAACACCGCCAAGAGTGCCTACCAGTGACCCCTTCCCGCCCGAGAGCAGCGTGCCGCCGAGTACGACCGCAGCGATGGAGAGCAGAGCGTACCCGCCCTGCGTACCGATTGTCGGGCTGCCGACGCCGAGGCGCGCAGCGAGCAGCAGGCCGGCGAGCCCCGCCATCACTGAGCAGATGACGTGCGCTGCGATGATGGGAGTGTGGGTCTGAATCCCGGACATTCGCGCCACCGAAATGTCGCCGCCGACTGCATAGATATGATGACCCAGCCTCGTTCTCGTGAGCATGAGCAGTACTATGGCGGCGCATGCCAGCATAATCAGTGTTGAGATCGGAACGGGACCGATTCCAGTGGCACCGATGAGCCGGAACTCCAGGGGCGTCTGACCTGAACTGCCCTTGTAGTTGGTAGCGAGGTAGCCACTAACGATGAGGCCCACGCCCAGCGTGGCGATGAAACCGTGAATCTTGAGCCCGGACACGATGATCCCGTTCAGCAGTCCTATTACCGCCGCGGTGAGTAGCGCGAGCAGAACAGCGGGGAGGATGTTGGACGCCTGATTGGCCATAATCCCTGCTCCGATGAGGCTGCTCATGCTCACAACGTACGGAACTGAGAGGTCCAGACTGCCCACCAGGATCACGAGGGTTTGCCCGATGGCGATGAAACCCAGCACGCTGGTGCCGGTCAAGACGGCGGATATATTGCCGGTGCTGAAGAAGTTGCGTCCCGCAGCGCCGACGAGGATTGCGCCCACAATGATGGTCAGCAGAACTACGGCGTAAACGACGTGGGTTGAGGACAGACGCTTCATGACAAGGCCTCCGTTCGCGCACCGGTTGCGAGGTGCAGGACCTGTTCTTCACTGCTGTCAGGGGACACCTCGCCTGCGATCCGGCCATCGCGCATGACCACGATTCGGTCCGACATGCCGAGTACTTCGGGTAGTTCACTCGAGACCATCAGAATGGCCCTTCCTTCCGCCGCGAGGGAGCGCATCAAGTTATAGACGGCGACTTTCGCCCCGACGTCGATCCCGCGCGTGGGTTCGTCCAACAGGACAACTTGCGGGTTGATCGCAAGCCACTTGGCAAGCACTACCTTCTGCTGGTTCCCGCCGGAGAGATACTGAACTTCCTGGTCGAGGTCGCGAGCGACCACCTCGAGCGAAGAGAATACGCCGGGTACGCCCGCCCGGGCAGCTGCTGTTTTCCCCGGGAAGACGGACCGGATGACGCCAAGCGCGTTGTCCAGGATGGACTGGTTGAGGCTCAGCCCCTGCGACTTCCGGTCCTCGGTAATGAGGGCAATACGATGGCGGATCGCGTGGCGTGGACTGTGTGCTTCGTAGGGTTCACCGGCAAGTTCCATCCGGCCACGGGTGAAAGGTTGGCTCCCGAATATCGCCTCGACCAGTTCGGTGCGTCCCGAACCCTGCAGGCCGGCGACTCCGACAATCTCACCCGCGTGAAGAGTGAGGTTAATCGAATCGAGCTGGAAATTTCCGCCCTCGTCGATCGTCAGTAGCGCGTTGCCGCGTTCAGTTCCGGCCAGTTTGTCCGGGAAGAACGCCGAGATGGGGCGGCCAACCATCATGCGCACGAGAGCGGCGTCGTCCATGCTCGACGCGGGCTGAGTTCCGACGACCTCGCCGTCTTTCAGCACGGTGATGGTGTCGCATAGATCGAAAATCTCCTTGAGCCGGTGTGAAACGTAGAGGATTGCAGTGCCGCGATCCTTCAAACGGCGGATGATCGCGTACAGCAACGCGACCTCTGGCCCCGCCAGTGCGGCTGTTGGCTCATCCATCGAGATGATGCGGGCGTCATAACTTACAGCCTTCGCGATCTCGACGATCTGCTGCTGTGCGACGGACAGGGATCGCACCTCGGTGGAGGGCTCGATGCTCGTGATGCCTAACTGACCCAGTAGTTCAGCAGTGTTGGCGTGCATCGCCTTGCGGTCCACGAGTGGCCCCTTGCGAGGTTCCCGGCCAAGGTAGATATTCTCCGCAACGGTGCGGTCAGGTAGCAGATTGAACTCCTGGAACACGGTTGACAACCCGGCCTCATGGGCCTGGGTCGGGTGATGGAAATCGACGGACTTGCCGGCAATCTCCACAGTCCCGGCATCCCGCTGGTAGACGCCTGCCAGGAGCTTCATCAACGTTGATTTCCCGGCACCGTTCTCACCGACAAGCCCGTGCACTTCACCTGCATGCAGTTCCAGGTGTGCATTCTTGAGGACCTGAACGCCATAGAAGGCCTTCGTGAGCCCTTCGACTCTCAGGACTGGATCGTTGACTTCATCATCCACGTTTTCACTGTGACACAGGTCGCATACTTCTGTCGAGAGTCAGGCAAAAGTCAGGCGACGAACGCCCGATAGCGACCTGCGTGACGACATGAAGTGTGGCGTGTTTTACTAAAAGCGTGCCCAAGTCAACCGCAGAATTCCCGACTCAGCGGTCCTCATCGCTGCCCGCGCCCGGGGCTAGCGAAGTATTCCAACTGTTGCGGGACGGTCAGCCACGCACTCGCGCTGAGCTTGCACTGTTGACCGGGTTGGCCCGCTCTACAGTGGCATCTCGGGTGGACTGGCTCATGCGCACCGGATTGATAGCTCCCTACGGAGGCGCAGCGTCGACCGGCGGACGGCCGCCGTCGTTGTTTGCTCTGAATCCCGGCGCCCGCGTTGTGGTCGGAGCCGACATTGGAGCTACGCATGCCATAGTCGTTCTGACAGATCTGTCCGGAAAAGAAATCGTCAGTGAGCGCGCAGAAATTACCATCTCTGATGGACCGGAAAGAGTACTCGGTTGGTTGATCGATGCTGTCGGATTGCTCCTCGACAGAGGGAAGCGGGGGCTATCTGAGTTGGCAGCAATCGGAATCGGACTTCCGGGCCCGGTTGAGCATGAGACGGGCATGCCCATCAACCCGCCCATCATGCCCGGTTGGGACCGTTTCGATGTTCCCCACTTTGTGCAGCGCAGCTTCGATGTCCCTGTTCTCGTGGACAACGACGTGAACATCATGGCTTTGGGTGAGCAGACGGGGAGCTGGCCGGAGGTGACCGACCTGATGTTCATCAAGGTCGCCACCGGAATTGGGGCGGGGATCATCTCGGGAGGACAGTTGCAGCGCGGTGCGCAAGGGACCGCCGGCGACCTCGGGCATGTGCGTGTTCCTCGGGGAGGGGAACTTCTGTGCCGATGCGGCAACACGGGCTGCCTTGAGGCGCTCGCCGGCGGGCCGGCCCTCGCCTCCGCACTGAACGAACTGACCGGAAGGGACCTCGCGAGCAGCCGTGACGTGATCGAACTGGTGAGGTCAGGAGACGCTTCTGCCATTGGGGTGATCAGGCAGGCTGGTAGGGACATCGGCGACGTTCTAGCCACCTGCGTGAACCTCATCAACCCCTCCGTCGTGGTCATTGGCGGCTCCCTGGCCCAGGCGGGGGAGCACTTGCTGGCTGGAATCCGTGAGGTGGTCTACCGCCGTTCGCTTCCTCTTGCCACTGAACACCTTCGGATTGTGCCGTCGGTGGCAGGGCAGCGGGCCGGTGTCTTGGGCGCGGCGGCGATGGCAATCTCGCATGTTCTTTCGCCTGAAGCCATCGAGGCAGCCAGTACATTCACCACCTGACTCGCCGCCCGAAGGCTTGACACCCAGCCCGACGTCGTACGTATCGGGCTACAGGACGGGGCCTACTAAACTGGATCCCATGACCGATCTCCCCACCGCCCGTGACCGACTCCGCGATCTCATTCTGGACCTGGCGGTGGTGAGGGGGAAGGTAACGCTCTCGAGCGGCAAGGAAGCTGATTACTACATCGATCTCCGCCGCGTCACCCTGCATCACGAAGCCTCAGCTCTGGTGGGTGAGGTCATGCTGGACCTGCTCGACGACGCCGGTATCACCTTCCAGTGCGCCGGTGGGCTGACAATGGGGGCCGACCCCGTCGGAACTGCGCTCATGCACGTCGCCTCACGGGATGGACGCGCTATCGACGCCTTTGTTGTCCGCAAGGCCCAGAAAACGTACGGAATGGGACGCCAAGTTGAGGGTCCCGATGTCGCCGGCCGCGACGTCGTCGTTCTCGAAGACACCTCGACTACCGGTGGGTCCGCGCTAACTGCGGTGGAGGGCGTGCGCAGGGCCGGCGGCAATGTAAAGGCAGTCGCCGTCATCGTGGACCGCGATACCGGCTCAAAGGAACGGATCGAGGCAGACGCCGGCGTCCCCTACCTCTTCGCTTACAGCAAGGATGAACTCGGTCTGGAGTAATGACCAACGATCCCGAGCGGCTACTGGAATACGCGCATGCCCTGAAGGGCATGTCGCGTCGTCGTTTCCTCACGGGATCCGCCCTTAGCCTGGCGCTGGCTACGGACCTGTTCGTCACGCGGCAGATCCAGGAAGCCCGGGAGGAACTGACTATCATTCCCGTGGCGGACGAATATGCGGACGCCACTTTCCCAAACGCTCTCTGGATCCTCTTCCCGGGATACAAGACCAGCTGGGAGGAGGGCGTGTGGATCATGAACTCGCTCCGCCCGGTTCTGAGCCGGCGGGCACGGCTGGCCGTGATGGGCTACTCCAACCTCGGCCTCGACGTCTCCACCATTGTGGGTTCCCTCCGGCGGTACATCCGCACTCAGCAGATCAAGACACTGTACTTCTACGGGCACAGTTTCGGTGGGATGGTGGCTGTCGAGGTTGCATCACGGCTGCGGGAGGTGGGCGTCGAGGTCCGCTTCATCGTGCTGGATTCCAGTCCGCATGTCCGGTTCGACGTCATCGACCAGGCCATGTTCGACGGCGTGGTCTACCTGTACGAGGCCGGTTACCGCGTCCCGACTGTGCTTCGCGGGGGGTATGAGCTGGCCGAGCGCATTGTGCACAAGAACGAGCGCACCTGGTCCCAGATTGTCGATCAGACCCTCGAGCAGCTTTCGCCGCTGGCTCCGTCCAGTGTGCTGATCCAGTCGCAGGCCTCGTATATCTTCCACTACAACGTTGCCCGGTTCAACCTGGGCAACACGAAACTGGCTTTCGTCGGCAACCCGAACGACCGCACGGTGGATTATGCCACGGCGCGGCCCGGCTGGGCGGCGGCATTTCCCGACAACATGGTCTCAGCCGACCTGATCACCGAAGGTGCACTGCCGGCACACGCCAGCCCGCAATGGAATCCGTTGATCTATCAGGCCGTGGTCCAGGAACTGCAGCAGGATTTCCTCCCGATACCGACGGGTGGAGCAACCAAGAGCTTCTACTGAAATCCGCGGCGGTCACACCTGCTCGATGAGGTCCTGTACGGAGTCCACAATCTGAGCCGGACGGAACGGGTAAGCATCTATGTCTGCGCGCTGCGTAATGCCGGTAAGGACGAGGACCGTGTGCAGCCCCGCTTCCATGCCCGCGATGATGTCGGTGTCCATGCGGTCACCCACCATGGCCGTGGTCTCCGAATGTGCGTCAATCTGGTTCATGGCCGAGCGGAACATCATGGGGTTGGGCTTGCCGACGATATAGGGTTCGCGGTTGGTGGCTGCCGTGATGAGTGCCGCTATTGCGCCGGTGGCGGGAAGCGGGCCCTCCTTGGAGGGGCCGGTGGTGTCCGGGTTGGTGGCGATGAACCGGGCGCCGTCGAGGATGAGGCGGATGGCTTTCGTGATCGCTTCGAAGGAGTAGGTGCGGGTCTCGCCGAGAACCACATAGTCCGGGTTCTGGTCGGTGAGGACAAAGCCTGCCTCATGCAGCGCCGTCGTTAGTCCGGCCTCACCGATCACGTAGGCGCGACCGCCGGGCAGCTGATCCTGCAGGAACTGGGCGGTGGCAAGCGCCGACGTCCACAGGTTCTCCTCCGGGACCTCCAGCCCGGACGCCTTGAGCCGCGCAGCGAGGTCCCGCGGTGTGTAGATCGAGTTATTCGTGAGGACGAGGAACCGGCGGGACGTGGCTACCCAGCGTTCAATCAGCTCTGCAGCTCCTGGGATGGCCTGGTTTTCATGGACGAGGACGCCATCCATATCGGTCAGCCAGCATTCGATGTGTTCGTTTTCGCGCATTCGCTTCTTCCGTGTTGAAAGGGACATAAATCCGACCTTCAGTCTTTCACCTTAGTCTTGGGGGGTGGATGAAACCGTCGAGAACACCCCGGCAGCCGTGGGCGTGGGGCCCTGGGAGGGCGTCTGGCCGTCCGGACCCCAGTGGGATCCGGAACTGCTGGCGCACGGTGATACCCGCAACGTTGTCGATGAGTACCGCTACTGGAACCACGACGCCATCGTCGCGGACCTCGATTCGAAGCGACACGACTTCCACGTTGCCATAGAGAATTGGCAGCACGACCTGAACATTGGCTCAGTGGTACGCACCGCCAATGCGTTTCTCGCGCGTGAGGTCCACATCATCGGACGACGCCGGTGGAACCGTCGCGGGGCCATGGTCACGGACCGCTACCAGCACGTACGGCACCATCCCACGGTGGAGGAATTCGTCGAGTGGGCGCAGTCGGCCGGCCTCAGGGTCATCGGTATCGACAACTTTCCAGACTCCGTTCCGCTCGAAACCTACGAGCTTCCGCGCAATTGCGTCCTGGTGTTCGGCCAGGAGGGCCCAGGTCTTACGGACGAAGTCCATGCTGCAGCCGATGCCACGCTGTCCATTGCCCAATTCGGCTCCACCCGGTCGATCAACGCGTCAGCGGCAGCTGCCATAGCCATGCACGGCTGGGTGCGGCGCCACGTCTTCGGGCAACCGGTCATTCCTCGAAGCTAGGCGCGGCGACGGCTGTCGATCGTGTCCACGGCCTCCCGCATACGGTTCAGGAAATCAACGACGACGGCGGCGTCCGCGGGCGTGAGGGTCCGGGCTACGTTCATCATCCGTTTGTGCATGTCGCCCATAGTTTCGCGAACTTCGCAGTCTGATTCGGCGGTCGCCTCCAACACCAGCGCACGGCGGTCCCTGGGGTGCGGCTTGCGCCTGACATGACCCATCCGAGCAAGCCGGTCGATCAGCGTGGTGGTCGACGCTGATGAGATACCGAGCTTCGTGGCGAGCTCCTTGGGGCTGACTTCGCGTCCGTCCCGCTGCGCCTCAAAGAGGTAACGCAGCGCCAGGAGGTCGTTCTCATTCATTCCCATTGAGGAACGGGTACGACGACGCATGGCTGTCTCGGCGGCCCGATAGTCCCGAAGCGCATTGAGAACGTCCATTCCCTCTGCTCGCTCATACCAGTACCCCGAGGGGCTGGGGGCGACTTGCGGAACGGTGCTCATGCGCAACATCGTAGCATTTTGCTAGTCGGCCTTGCGGGATGGTCAGCTTGTATATAGGTTCTCTAGTGAGAAGACTATCGAATTACTAGGATGCCTAGTAACTGTACGGAGGTGCCCAGGATGTCGCTCATCGGTCCCGACGAGGTGCGGTTATTGGTCTCGCAATGACATTCCCCGGGGAAGCGCCGTCTGTCCGGCGGTCAACCGAGCCGGACCTCGCCTACCTGTTGACCCGGGTGGGACTCGGCGATGAGCAGTCCTTTGCTTCTCTTTACCGTCTCACCAGCGCGCGGGTATTCGGCCTGGTCCGCAGGATCGTCGTCGACCCGACCATTTCCGAGGAGGTGACCCAGGAGGTTTTCCTCCAGGTCTGGAATAAGGCCGGTGAATTCTCTTCCGATCTTGGCTCGCCTTTTGCCTGGCTCATGACTCTCGCGCACCGGCGCGCGGTTGACAGGATCCGCTCCGAACAGGCACATCGCGACAGGCTGGACCGCTGGTCCTCCACGGAAGTCCTCACCCCGTTCGATGAGGTCACCGAGTCGGTCATTGCGTGGGACGAATCGCTCGCGGTGAGGACGGCGCTCGCCGCACTGACCGAGAAGCAGCGGCAGGCAATTGAGATGGCTTATTACAAGGGGCTTACCTATGCTCAGGTCGCTGAGGCGCTTGAAGCCCCGCTTGGAACGGTGAAGGCCCGTATCAGGGACGGGCTCGGGCGGCTGAGGAGCGCGCTCGAACCGGATTCCTCCTTGGTGTCGTAAGGTTTCCACGCATTTACCGCCCTCGTTAGGATGGGACGGAAGTGAGGTGCATGTCCCATGAGCCTCAAGTCGCCCAAAACCATACGAGGAGTTGCCATGCCCATCGCCACACCGGACATTTACGCCGAGATGATTGACCGCGCGAAGGCAGGCGGCTTCGCCTACCCCGCGGTGAACGTTACGTCTTCCCAGACCCTGAACGCGGCTATCCGTGGTTTCGCCGAGGCAGGATCCGATGGCATCGTGCAGGTTTCCACCGGCGGTGCGGCCTACTGGTCCGGAGCCTCCGTCAAGGACATGGTTGCCGGTTCCCTCGGGTTCGCAGCGTTCGCGAAGGAGGTCGCGAAGAGCTATGACGTGAACATCGCCCTGCACACCGATCACTGCCCGAAGGACAAGCTCGACGACTTCGTGCTGCCGTTGCTGGCTGCATCCGAGGAAGCCGTCAAGCGCGGCGAGGACCCCCTGTTTCAGTCGCACATGTGGGACGGCTCCGCGGAAACCCTCGAGGAGAACCTGCGGATCGCCAAGGAGATCCTGCCCCGCGCCGCGGCGGCGAAGATCATCCTCGAAGTTGAGATCGGCACCGTCGGCGGTGAGGAAGACGGCGTCGAAAACGCCATCAACGACAAGCTTTACACCACGGTCGAGGACGCGATGGCAACCATCGACGCTCTCGGCGCCGGAGAGAACGGCCGCTACATCACTGCGCTCACGTTCGGAAACGTGCACGGCGTCTACAAGCCCGGTGGCGTGAAGCTGCGCCCCGAGATCCTCAAGGAAATCCAGGAGCAGGTGGGCCAGAAGATCGGCAAGGATAACCCGTTTGACCTCGTGTTCCACGGTGGTTCCGGCTCCTCTGACCAGGAGATCGCGGACGCCGTTTCCTACGGCGTGATCAAGATGAATATCGACACCGACACGCAGTACGCGTTCACCCGCCCGGTAGCGGACCACATGTTCAAGAACTACGACGGCGTCCTCAAGGTCGACGGCGAGGTAGGCAACAAGAAGACCTACGACCCCCGCGTGTGGGGCGCTTCCGCAGAAGCCGGCCTGGCTGCCCGCGTTGTCGAGGCTGCCAAGTCCCTCGGTTCAGCCGGCAAGAAACTCTGATGTCCGACGAGTTCCGTAGGAACCTCCTCGGCCCCGAGCCCACTCTTCTGCCCGAGGAACCCGATGTGGTGTCGCGGTTGGCGGCCGGGGAGGAGGCTGTCGATCTGGCGGCCAAGCACCCGACGTCGTCGTTGGTGTGGGCAATTCTCGCCGACGAGGCGTACCGCGAAGGCCGGACCATCGAGTCCTACGCCTACGCGCGCACCGGCTACCATCGTGGACTGGACTCCCTTCGGCGCAATGGGTGGCGTGGTGCCGGTCCGGTGCCGTACTCACACGAACCCAACCGTGGGTTCCTGCGGGCGTTGAACGCGCTCGGCCGTGCTGCTGCCTCCATCGGAGAGATCGAGGAAGCGGAACGCATCGCCAAATTGCTGCGTGAATCGGATCCCGAGGCAAGCGAAAAGCTCGCCGGAACCTGACCATTCGGCAGTAATGACTGAGGGCCGCTCTCCCGCGGGAGAGCGGCCCTCAGGCGCTGTACTGTTTCTCGATGGTTCTTTAGCGATGATCTAGAGGAGGTCGCCCGCCGTGTCGCGGGAGGGCGATTCGGTCAGCGGAAGCACCGTCGTCGTCACGTCTACAACCTGCGGCTTCTTCGGTACGGAACTGAACCCGAAACGTACCCGCGGACGCACATTGGTCAGCACGCCGAGCGGATCGCCCGCCCACGACGCCGTTGCGGACGTAATCAGCCGGGAACCGGTGACGCCGTAGTACTGCCGGCGGCCGTCCTTCGTGGTGCCTGCGGTGCGCACACCGGGCATGAGCACCCTGGCGATCGGGTTGATCGCGGTGAGCCAGCGCGGATGTGTTCCGATTGACCGGGGAACGAGGCCGAGCACACGCCCGACCGTGGTCATCTCGCCCAGGTCCGCCCGGACCTTCAGGGGTCCGGCGTCAAGAGCGAGCGAGTCTTCACCCAGGCTGACGGTCAGGGGAACCGTGCGCACAATATCGAAGGAATAGGCTCCGGCAACGTAGTCCGCAACGGATTGCGTCGGCGCCAGCAGCGTTCGCGTACCTTCCGCGCTCTGCACCATGACGTCGGTGAATGCGCCCAGGGGGGAGCTGGCCCACATGCCTATCACGATGCGCACCCCTGATGTGGTGCCCAGGCTCGCGATATGTCCTACGAATTGTTCGGTCTCGGCGCTCATGGTTTCCATTATGTACGGTGCGCCCGTCCGCGCCACTGGAGCGTCGAGCGCACCGGCGCCGTTAACCCTCGCGTTGTTCGTCTTCCTCGTTGACGGGGCGGTCGTCATCCGCACTGTCCGTTGCGGCGCCCGACGGCGTCGCCCCGCCCTCGCCGGTCCAGTCGCCCTGGTTGCTGGCGTCAGCGGCGGGATCGGACTGGACGTCCGGGTCAACGGGCGGCTTGCCCGGCAGGTCCTCGTTGATTTCCTGCGGCTCGTCCGACGTGCTTTCGCTCATGGTCTCTCCTCACGCTCGCAATAACTGACATCTGAGTCCTACGCCCCGGCGACAGCCGGCGTCAAGGCGCTCGACAGCGTCAGAGCCCCAGCTCGTCCAGTACGGGAAGCTTCTCGCGGACCAGATTACGTGCGTCCTCGGCGGTGCGCGCGGTGAGCGCGAGCCGCGCCAGTTCCTGCGCCTGCTCCAATGTCACGGTCTTGAGAACGGCCGCGACGGCAGCCAGAGACCGCGCTGTCATGGACAGCGTGGTGACACCCAGGCCCACAAGTACGACGGCGAGGGCAGGATCCGCTGCGGCCTCACCGCACACGCCCACCGGCTTGCCGTTGCCTTCCGTGCCGGCGCCTTCCACGGAGAGGCGCACGAGGCGTAGCACCGCCGGTTGCCAAGGAGTGTTGAGGGCGGCCAGCGGCCCCAGTTGGCGGTCGGCGGCCATGGCGTACTGCGTGAGGTCATTGGTCCCAAGGCTCGCGAAGGACACCTCCTGCAGGATCGCATCGGCGGTCAGGGCGGCGGAGGGCACTTCCACCATGACCCCCGGCGTCTTCAGCCCGGCCTCGGCACACATGGAGGCGAACTTCGCGGCCTCGTCCGCCGTCGAGATCATCGGCGCCATTACCCAGACGTCCGCCTCCGACTGCTGTGCGGCACGGGCGATGGCCTCAAGTTGGCGACCGAGAACACCGGGAGACGTGAGGTCTGTGCGGTAGCCCCGGACGCCGAGGGCAGGGTTGGGCTCGGTTGCGTCGGTCAGGAAGGGAAGCGGCTTGTCCGCTCCGGCGTCGAGCGTCCGGAGGACCACCTTCTTGCCGGGGAAGGCGTCGAACACTCCCTGGTAGGCAGCGGCCTGCTCCTCCACCGTCGGCTCGCTGTCACGCTCGAGGAAGCAGAACTCGGTCCGGAAGAGGCCGACTCCTTCGGCTCCGAGCCCGGCGGCCGCTACCGCGTCCTTCGCTCCGCCTACGTTGGCGAGGAGAGGGACCAAGTGGCCGTCCGCCGTCGTGCCCTGGCCCTCGAAGTCGGCCAGGAGCGAGGCTGTCTCGCTCCACGCAACCGCGGCAGCGCGTTCCGTGTCGCCCGGTTCTACGACGACAGTTCCGGCTGCACCGTCGACGTACACCTCGGCGCCGTCGGGTAGTTCGTCGATGCCGGCCGCAGCCACCACGGCAGGGAGACCGAGGGAACGGGCGATGATGGCAGTGTGCGACTGGGGGCCGCCGCCAGAGGTCACGAGGGCAAGCACGGTGGCCGGGTCAAGCGTTGCGGTGTCCGCCGGGGCGAGGTCCTCCGCGACGAGGATGAACGGCGTGTTGGAGGCCGGGATTCCGGGTGCTGCCTGTCCGCGGAGCTCAGCAACAATGCGGGCGCGGACGTCAAGCACGTCCGTAGCGCGTTCAGCCATGTATCCGCCGAGGTTGTGGAGCATCTCGGAGACCGAGGCAGCGGACTCCCAGACGGCACGTTGGTTGGACGTACCCCTCGCGATCAGTTTCGCGGCACCCTTCAGGAGCATGGTGTCCTTGGCCATCAGCGCCGTGGCCTCAAGAACCGCTTTGCCGTCGCCGGAGGCGCGCTCTGCGCGTGCCTTCAGTTTGTCGTGGACCGCCGTGGCGGCCTGTTTCAGCTCGGCGGTTGCCTCCTCGGCCTCTACGCCGGCGGGCAGCTGCTCGCCGGTCGGAGGTTCACTGACGGGTTTGGGCATCTGACGGATCGGTCCGATCACTCGGCCTGGGCTTACGCCTACTCCTTGGAAGTTCTGCACTGAAGGTCCTCATTTCCTGCCGATGTCCGTCACCGCGTAAGAATTTACTCTAGCGAAATTAGTCTGTGACGCAGTTCATATAGCGTTGCTATAGGTGCTAGGCTAGCGGCCATGAGTTTCGAAGGCCAGCCACCGGCGAAGATGAGACTGCTGCGTGCAGCCGCAGAACTGCTGGCCAACTCCGCTGGAGCTCCCATCTCCACTCGCCAGATCACCCAGCTGGCGGCGGTAAGCGCGCCCACCCTGTACCACCACTTCGGTGACAAGGAAGGCCTGTTTGATGCGGTGATTTCAGCTGGGTTCGAAGAGTACGTGGCGGGCGAGCGGGATTTCGCTCCGTCCGGTCAGCCGCTGGAGGACATCCGGCGGATGTGGGACAACCACGTGCAATTCGGACTCAACCAGCCGGAGCTCTACCTGGTGATGTTCGGTAACCTCCGTCCGGAAAGCCGCCCCGCCATCGTCGCTGATGCCGAGGCGCTCATGGAAGAGATGCTGAACAAGGCGGCTGCTGCCGGCCAGCTAAGCGTTCAGCCGCGGGAGGCGGCCAGGAGCATCCTGGCGGCCAACGTGGGAGTGACGCTCATGCTGATCGCAGAAGCTGTCGCTGACCGGAACCTCGACCTCTCCACCATGACCCGGGACGCCATGATTTTCGCGGTGTCCTCGGACCAGGCGGACCAGAATGAAGCCGAGTCGTCCGGAAAATCGTCGGTCGTGGTGGCCGCGATTGCGCTAAATGCTGCACTGCAGGCTTCGCATTCCGATCAGCTGTCCAGTTCCGAACTAAAGCTCTTCCTTGAATGGCTCCATCGCATATCCACCAGTTAGTCCTCCACATCTATCGGACCATCCTGCGCTGAAGCGGGACTCACGGTTAGGAAATCACATGGCAACAGAGACAGTTGCAAAGCCCCGAGGCGGTATGAGGGTCGGCGTCCAGAAGTTCGGGACGTTCCTGTCCGGCATGATCATGCCCAACATCGGTGCATTTATTGCGTGGGGCCTCATTACCGCGCTGTTCATCGAAGCGGGTTGGCTGCCGGTACCTGAACTCGGCGGCTTCGGCACGGATGCGGAAGGCAACCCGAACACCGGGCTTGTCGGCCCCATGATCACCTACCTGTTGCCGCTTCTCATTGCCTACACCGGCGGGCGGATGGTCTACGACGTCCGGGGCGGCGTCGTTGGCGCGATCGGCACCATGGGCGTGATTGTGGGTGCCGGTATTCCCATGTTCATCGGTGCCATGATCATGGGTCCGCTCGGTGGCTGGACTATGAAAAAGATCGACAGCATCTGGGACGGCAAAATCAAGCCGGGCTTCGAAATGCTGGTCAACAATTTCTCCGCCGGCATCTGGGGTGGATTGCTCGCACTGATCGGTTTCTACGGTATCTCCCCGCTGGTTGAGGCATTCAGCACGGCGGCCGGCAACGTTGTACAGTTCCTGGTGAACAACGGGCTTCTGCCGCTCACCAGCATCTTCATTGAGCCTGCCAAGGTCCTCTTCCTGAATAATGCCATCAACCACGGCGTACTTACGCCGCTGGGTGTCCAGCAGTCGCTCGAGGACGGCAAGTCGATCCTCTTCCTCCTCGAAGCCAACCCCGGACCCGGTCTGGGCATCCTCCTGGCGTACATGTTCTTCGGTCGCGGTGCTGCCAAGGCATCCGCACCCGGAGCCGTGATCATTCACTTCCTCGGTGGTATCCACGAGATCTACTTCCCCTACGTGCTGATGCGCCCGCTGCTGATCCTGGCAGCGATCGCCGGCGGCATGACGGGCGTTGCAACGCTTGCCATCACCAATTCAGGCCTCGTAGCACCGGCGGCGCCGGGTTCGATCTTCGCCGTGCTCGTACAGACCGCCCGAGACAGCTACTTCGGTGTGATTCTTTCGGTGATCCTTGCGGCAGCGGTGTCCTTCCTGGTGGCATCGATAATCCTGAAGACCGCAAAGCGGAAAGACATCGACGACGCGGATGACCTCGCCGCTGCCACCACCCGGATGGAATCCATGAAGGGCAAGAAGAGCTCGGTTTCCTCCGCACTCACCGGCGCCGGCGCCGTAGCTGTCATGTCCGGGCCCATCCAGAACATCGTCTTCGCCTGCGACGCGGGTATGGGCTCCAGCGCGATGGGCGCATCTGTTCTGCGAAACAAGATCAAGGCCGCCGGTTACCCTGACGTCAAGGTGACCAACGCCTCCATCGCAAACCTTCGTGATGACTACGACGTTGTCATCACACACCAGGACCTGACGGAGCGGGCCCAGCCCGCAACCGCCAGCGCCGTGCACGTCTCGGTGGACAACTTCATGAACAGCCCGAAGTATGACGAGATCGTGGAACTGGTCAAGGAAAGCCGCACCGGTAACTCGGAGGGTTCTGGCGACGCACCGCCTGCCGCCGGGACGCCGGGAGGCGCGGACGCGTCCAACGCCGACGCAGTTGCCCGGACCGGTGGTGCCCACGCCGCGGGAGCTCACGCCGCAGAAGCGGTGAGCGAGTCGCCGTCGGACGTGCTGGTAGCCGAGAGCGTTGTGCTCAGCGGTACGGCCACAAACCGTGACGCAGCCATCGACGAGGCAGGACAGTTGCTGCTGGCCCGAGGGGCGGTCGATGAGGGCTATATTCAGGCGATGCATGAGCGCGAGGAGTCAGTCTCCACCTACATGGGAAGCTTCCTCGCGATACCGCACGGCACCAACGCGGCCAAGGACCACATCCGCAAGTCCGCTGTGTCCGTCGTCCGTTACCCCGACGGTCTCGACTGGAATGGCAAGGAAGTCAAGTTCGTGGTCGGCGTCGCCGGCGTGAACAACGAGCACCTGCACATCCTGTCCTCCATCGCGAAGGTGTTCACCGACAAGGCGCAGGTAGCTCAGTTGGAGGCTGCAACGTCGTCCGAAGAAATCCTCGAAATCTTCCGAAAGGTCAACGCATAGTGAAAGCAGTTCACTTCGGAGCAGGGAACATTGGGCGCGGCTTTGTTGGGCTGCTCCTCCACCAGGCGGGCTACGAGGTGGTGTTCGCGGACGTCGCGGACGCCCTGATCAGCGAGTTGGCAGGCGCGGAGAGTTACCGCGTCCACGAGGTGGGCGAGCAACCGGCGGAGCATACGGTCGACAACTTCCGGGCGGTGAACTCGAACACCGAGGAGAACCGGCTGGTTGAGGAGATCGCCACCGCGGACATCGTCACCACAGCGGTAGGGCCGCACATCCTGAAGTTCGTGGCTCCAGTGATCGCCAAGGGGATAGCGGCGCGGGCTGGTGATTCCGCGCCGCTGCAGGTCATGGCGTGCGAGAACGCGATCGATGCGACCGACATCCTGCGCGAATCGATCGAAGCTTCCTGGGACGAGTCGAAAGGCAGCCTTGCCGATCGAGCGGTCTTTGCGAACACTGCGGTGGACCGCATCGTCCCGAACCAGGAGCCCGGCCAGGGCCTCGACGTGACGGTGGAGACCTTCTACGAATGGGTTATCGACCGTACTCCGTTCGGGGATAACCCGCCGGCTATTCCGGGAGCGATGTTCGTGGACCGGTTGGGTCCGTACATTGAACGGAAGCTGTTCACCGTGAATACCGGTCATGCGTCCGCGGCCTACTTCGGATACAAGGCTGGACTCGAGAAGATCTCGGAGGCGATGGCCGATCAGGAAGTCGCCGGTAACGTCCGTGCAGTTCTCGGGGAAACCAAACAGCTCCTGGTGGACAAACACGGCTTCGACGCCGAAGAGCAGGAAGCGTACGTCCAAAAAATCCTCGGGCGTTTCACCAACCCGCATCTGCCGGACACCGTCAACCGGGTGGGCCGCGCGCCCCTGCGCAAG
Organism: Arthrobacter sp. TJ-270; assembly: GCF_058269075.1. Classification (NCBI taxonomy): domain Bacteria; kingdom Bacillati; phylum Actinomycetota; class Actinomycetes; order Micrococcales; family Micrococcaceae; genus Arthrobacter; species Arthrobacter sp. TJ-270. The sequence goes on from NZ_JBZCNB010000003.1 coordinate 314,298, forward strand.
CTCAGCCGGAACGAACGGTTCATCGGACCGGCCGCTGAGCTCGCTGAGCGCGGAACCACGCCGGATGCGCTGTTGAAGGCGATTGCGGTGGCGTTACGGTTCGACGATTCTGAGGACGCCGAGGCGGTGGAACTGGGGCGGCTCCTCGCATCCTCGGACGCCGATGAGGCAACAGAGCGCATCACCGGGCTGGACCAGGACCATCCGCTGTTCCCGGCCATCCGGAAGCTGGTGGAAGAGCGACAGGCTGCTTCCGTCTGACGCCGGCTAAGCTGCAGCATGCCGCGGCGCCGTACTCTCCCAGGGGTGCGGCGCCGTCGTCGTTGGGCGCGTGCAGGTCCAATTTAGGGGTTGACACCGCGAGTTCAATGGTGCGTCACTATACTGCTGGATACGAGCCGTTGGTCACGGCACAGACGGGCGGGGACCGGATGAAGAAAGCACACCAAGCAGTCATCATCGAAAACGACGCGGAAGTCCGCGCGCTCATTGCTGTCGCCCTCACCCAATGACGAACAAGGATCACCACCCAGCCGAACCCATCCAACCAGTGCGCGGATCCGAACATACCTTTCAGGGTGGCGTAAGCATGTTCGTGGCGCCGCTCGTATCACTGATGGGCGTGGGTTTGCTACGAGGCCAGCAAAACCCGCCTCCCGTTTACTCGCGTACGGAGATCCGTCTCTCTCCCTACTGTGCGCTGGTTGGAATGAGGTGTTGGCGTGAGTGCAACATGGCTGGCTAACTCCACCGTACCTATCGCCGACCGGCAACAAGTAGTCTCAGAAGTTCTCCGATCCCTGTCTTCAAACTATCTCTTTGGATCAGTCGTGGTGGGCAAGCCGGGCGTGGGCAAGTCCAGTCTTCTGCAGGAGGTACTCGAGGACGAAGCTGTGGGCGCCCACGTCGTTCATCTGCGGGGGACGGCACTGTCTGCGAACAAGCCTCTTAGTGCTCTGGGCTTTCTCCTGAACGAGCTCGGTATCAGCGCGGAGCAGGACCCTCAGATGGTTGCTGAGTCCTTGGCGCGCCACTTCAACGAAAAAGCGAATGGCGGACAGACCGTCGTAGTCGTCGACAATGCAGACAGTCTCGATGTGGACTCGGCGGACGTAGTGGCCCAACTGGCGCTTGATCGGTCGGTGAAGCTGCTGATTGCCTGCAGGGACCTGACACGCTCCCCGTCCAGTCTGATGACCCTTTGGTTGGAGGGGGCCCTGCTCCGGATCGACCTGGATAAACTGTCGCTTTTCGAAGCACGACGACTATTAGCTCGGGCAGTCAGGGGCAGGCTGTCTCGCAGTGCCGTCCACGCATTGTGGGAGTACAGCGCTGGAAACGCCCGGCTTATGCAGCTGCTGATACATGACTTCATCAGTTCAGGGAAGATCATGCGTCAGGGCAATATATACGTCCTCGGCCGCGGATCTCTTAGAGTGTCACAGCCGACAGCAGATGCGGTTCTGGCACACCTGGGCCCACTGACTGACCAACAAATTTCTCTACTTGAGATGCTGTCGCTGGCAGGTCACATGCCGCTCGCGATGGCCTCCGATCTCGGTCGGGTTGAGGACTTGGACCATCTGCACGCTATCGGAGCAATCATATTCGCCCAGGACACGCACCACCTCGTGCGCGCGGATCGTCTGGTTGCTGCGGTGGTTCGAGGACGCGTTGGCCCCTTCCGGAGAGTCGGCCACTTGGCAAGGATCAAGGAAACCCATTCCAGCCCCGGAGCTCCTCCAATTCATCCCGTGAGGTATGCGGAGTGGACCCTCGAATGCGGGCTGCCGTTGGACGCGGACGTGGGGCTGTACGCTGCCTCTGTTGCTAATGACCACGATGACCCCGAGACCGCACTCAAAATCGTTGCCGGCATAAGTGGTGACAACAGTACGCATTTGCCGCTGCTCCTCGAGACGGCAAATGCCCACCTTCGAACTGACGATGAGACGTCCGCCGCCCGGTTGATGCGAACATTCGTTGCAGCGGCGTCCAGGCAGTTCTCCGGGGCTGAACTGAAGCGGCTCGTAATCCCGGAAGACGGGGCGGTCCGGGTCCAGTTGGAGATCGCGCGTTCCATCCTGACCGGCCAGGGACACCCTTCGATGCGTCCCGCGTTCAGCACGCCCAAACCTGCCCTTGGGGAGGGAGAGGTCCTCCTGGCAGAGGTCGAGCGAGCCGCAGGGGAGGGCCGGCATGACGTAGTCCGGTCCCTGCTGGAGGGACAGCAGGGACAGCTGAACGTTCATTGCCCTGAAGTGGAAATTCAACTTCAGGGACTATTGGCGTTGGCGCACGCGGTAACTGACCGTCAACACGACGCCCTCGGTCTTGCTGAGCGGATTGCATCCTCCGCGCAGTCGCTGCCGATGCCCGAACAAATACGTGCCCGTTTGGCCTTTCGTCTGCAACTGATCTTTCTCATCACCGGCCGACACGGTGACGGCTCCAGCCAGGTCGCGCAGAACCGATACTCGTTGTCCGGGGACGGGACAGCGGGGGAGCTGATGGAAGGGTTGGAGCTCGCCCATCACGGTCAGGCAGGCGAAGCTCTGGAACTCCTTGTCCCTGCTTTTGCCCAGCTGCAAGTCTGGGATCCCGTAGGTTTACGGTGTGTCAGCGCTGCTGCGACGGCTTACTGCCATGCCTTGCAAGGGAACTTGGCCAAGGCGAGCTCGTTGATGTTGCCGCTTCAGGACGTGGGCCGGGCAACGCCGGTGCGCCAGCCACTTTTCGGTCTGCACTATTTCCGGGCATTGACGCTTGCGTTGCTGGGTTCTACAGCCGAGGCGCTAGACAATCTGCGGGAGTTGGCGGAAGAGGAGTTCAAGGCGGGCCACTTCGGATTGGAGCTACCAGCCCGCGCTGCGCTTGTGCGTTTGGGCGATCGATCGGCAGCCGCGGCTCTCCTGGATACGGCGCGCCGCACCCAGGGTCCCTTCTCCGATGTTTGCTCCCTTTTCGCCAACGGCCTGACCGCAAAAGACCCAGAGCTGCTGCTGAAAGCCGTCCATATGGCCGAGTCGATGGGTCATCAGCTGCTTGCGGCCGAAATCACCGAGGCGGCTCGTGCCATGGCCGTTTCCTCTGGTGATCGGGTGCTCATGCGGCAAGTCCAGCGAGTGATCGTCAATAGCACAACTTACGAGGAAGACACCTATATAGAGCGGCGGCTCAACCTTCTGACTCCACGCGAGGAAGAGGTCGCAAGGCTCGCAAAGGCTGGGATGAGCAACAAGGAGATGGCCGGTCGAATGCAGGTCTCGGTACGGACTGTTGAGGGACATCTGTACCAGATTTATGTGAAGTTGGGGGTGAACAGCCGCAGTGATCTTCTCGATGCGCTCGAGAACTAAAGGACCCGATCATGACGGGTCGCAGCTGGCTGTAGATACACGTCGGTAAGCTCCCGTACGGTCCTTTCACCGCAGTCGTGCAGTGCGATCAACAGGCTGTCTGACACACGCGCGGAACCTTTGCGAACGCGCAACTCTATGTCTTCTGCCACTGATTTCAGTTGGTCGGCTCCGAGCATCACCGAGGAAACCTTGATGCCCATAAGGACGTTGATTGCCGCCCGGCGATCCTCGTCCGCAGACGCGTCAAGCAAGCGCGCGTACCGGGCATCCCAGATACTGATGAAGTCCTGAACGAAGTTACGCACCGGTGTTGCATCGTGGAAGTCGCTTTCCATTGCCCTCAGCGCAGTGAGGTCAAGTAGTAGCGGCGGGTCTTTCGTTGGCATTGGACTTCTCCGTGAGCGGCTGTTTGAGGTTGGACGCGCACCTGTTCGTTCTTACAAAGACGACGGCGGGCGGACGGGCCCGGTATATGACCGCTCCCGCCCGCCAAGTCCCTTTAGGCCGTGTGATCCGAGGCATCGCCGGAGGATTGGGTTGCCACTTCTGAGCGGGGCACCATCCGGGCTATGGCCATACCCGTCGCGAGCAGCGCAAATCCTGCCAGCCCTGCCCAGAAGAAATCTCCGGCTCCGGTGTAGGCCAGAGCACCTGAACCGACGCCTGCTGCCAGGGGTGAGGTTGGGTTGTTATACATGAATTACCATTTCCTTTCGGATCGGCGCATTACATCGAAATACGCCCGGGCGTGAATAACTTGTAGGAAAAAGTCGTAAGGGAGTTCATACATGGTTGTGCTTAGGATTCGGTTAGTCCAAGTCTTGTCCTTTAAGGTTATGAATCTTTCCAACACGAATATGCCGGTTATGCCGAGCCAGAACGGATGGATGCTTAGGCCGCCGAAAAGTACAAGGCTCGAGATCAATGAGGCGATATATGCAAGTGTCACGAGGATTCCGGCCAGGCTGAGAAGCTGGCGTCCCCAGTAGCCGGCGGTCACGCGAGTGAAGCCGTACTGGAAGCAGTTCTCGACGGCTCCGCGCTTCCACCGCAGCCGCTGCATCCAGAGTTCTCGCCAGGAGGTCATGGCATCGGTTACGAGGAGACAATCCGCCGGCGCGAGAAGTCTCATCCCGACCGTCATGACGGCGAAGCTCAGTTCGTTGTCTTCCGTCAGAACCGTCGTGTCATAGACGCCGCCTAGGCCGTCGCCGGCGGGAAGCTTCCCATCCAATCGCGCCCGCGCAATTTTCCGAAGGGTACTGACCCGGAATACTGCAGCCGTTCCGGTGACCACCAGGCATTTGCCTTTGAGCCGGCGTACATCCCGGGCGTAACGGGCGTATTCATTGTCCTGCAGATGGACGATGAATCGTTCAGCAATGGGTGCGCCTGAGCTCGGCGGTACGGCACGAAAGGTCCCTCCGACAGCACCCAAGGAGGGGTCGGCCTTGATGTGCCGTTCGGCGTTGACCACGAAGTTGGCATCGAGGATCGAGTCAGCATCCTGCACCAGTATGGTGTCGTCGTCATGCAGCGTTGGCAGCAGTCCGGCCAGGAACTGATTGAGCGCTCCTGCTTTCTTCGCCGTGTTCCCCTGAGTTTCATATACCGAAACAGCCGGAAGCCCTGAGCTGCGCACGAGTTCAACGGTCCCGTCCGTGCAGTTATCCGCGATAACCACTATCTCGTCAGGGGGTGAGGATTGCCCTACGAGGCCTCGCACCGCCTGGAGGATAAGTGTTTCCTCATTATGAGCGGGAATAAGTGCAACTACTCGTGAATTGGTCCGCGATATAGCCGCACGACGACGCTCCCGCGCCAGAGCGTCGCGACGCTCCCGTGCTGGCGCAGCATGCATAGTGTCTCCTCGACAATTAGTGATTGTTAAGGAGACTATTCGGGATATTTCCGCTTCACACGCGTAATTTTCACGCGAATATATGAGTAATTTACGCAGTGATTACGTGCAGTCAGCAAGGTTTTCACCCGGTGCTACGGGGGTACTACGTGGAGCATGGAGGTGCTCGGCACCCGTATTACTCGCGTGATACTCGTACCGGGCAGTAGGAGCACGGAGTCCTCCCAATGGAGTAGGCCGGCAGCGCGCGGCGGTGTGTCAGGAAATGCTGTTCATGGTGTTCCAGCCTGAGCCGACTTGGACGCGCGGCTTCCACCCTCCGGAGCCGTCGCCGCCATAGAGCCACAGCGCACCGTACTGGTCGCGGGCGAGGACGTCGACGGTTCCGTCACCATTGAAGTCGCCCGGCGCGACGAGGCTGGAGAAGCCCTGCCAGCCGGAGCCGATCCGGGTGCCGGACTTCCAGCCGCCGGCGCCGTTGCCGGCGTACAGGTACAAACCGCCCTTCGAATCGCGGGCCAGCACGTCGGCGTTGCCATCGCCGTTGAAGTCGCCGGGGCCGACGATGGCGTTGAAGCCCTGCCAACCGGATCCGATTTTTACCCGGGGCTTCCAGCCCCCGCTGCCGTTGCCGGGATACAGGTGCAGAGCGCCGTACATGTCACGCGCCATCACGTCAACATTCCCGTCGCCGTTGAAGTCTCCAGGCGCAGTCAGGCTCGTGAACCCATGCCAACCGGAGCCCACCTTCACACGCGAATCCAAGCCGCCTGCACGGTTGCCCGGGTAGAGCCAAAACGCTCCGTACTTGTCGCGGCCAAGCACGTCCGGGTTTCCGTCGCCGTTGAAGTCGCCGGGTGTGAGGATGCTTGTGAAGCCCAGCCAGCCGGAGCCCACCTGGGTACGCCCGAGCCATCCGCCGGTTCCGTTGCCAACGTACAGCCACAGCCTGCCTAGGGTGTCACGAGCCAGGACGTCCGGACTGCTGTTGCCGTTGAAGGGGACCGCAGCGGGAGCTGGAGTGAATGAGAAGTCCCGGATCACAACTTTCTCGGGCTTCACTGCGGATGGTTTGCCTCCTCCGCCTCCTGTCACCCATAGGTTGAAGTGGATGGCTTCTTTGGCCGGAACCGGAACCGTTGCACCTTCGAGCACTGTGCGTTTCAGCACGCGTCCCGTGAAACCCTCTCCGGCGAAGGTTTCGAAAGTCAGTTTCCCGGGTTCCCAGATCATCCGGTGTGTCAGGACGGAATCGTTGGTCACCCCGAAGGTAATCGTGTTGTTGCCCTGACCCGGCGGTTTGGTTGCGTCGAACCAGTAACCGTGACCTTGGCTCACGGGCCATGATTCGCCGTAGGCTGCCCCGCCTCCCCATGCTGATGCCTCGCACAGGTCGATTTCGTTGTATCCCGGGGCAGCAGCCGGATCGTAGGTGAACAAGCACCCCCACACCACTTCCTTTTGCAGCGACGCCAGGTTCTTCTCCACAGTTGTGCTGTAGGTTCCGTACCCGAAACCTTCACGCGTCGATTGGAACTCCGCGCCCACCGGCGCTGTCCCCGTCGGGTTAGAGAGAGTCAGGGTGACGTGTCCGTTGATGTCTGGATCACTCACATTTCCTGGGTCGAAAGCTCCGTTGTACTGGGGCGCACCACCCCAGAATCGTTTCTCCCAATTGAATCCTTGCCAGGCGAAGCTGCCGGCTGGGCCCGGGTCAGCGGCCGTGGACGTGCTTTCGGTCGCCTGCGCTGGCACTCCTATCGCAGGGAGCATGAGTAAGCTCGAAACAGTCAGCAGGGCGAGGGGTTTGAGCCATCGCATAGGACGAGCCGGGCGGCGAGTATCAGATGCTTTGCTCCTGGAAGCACGGCTTGCGTAAGACATTCGAGCGAGGGCCCCCTGCTGTTGGTAGCCCGGCTGGCCCCTGGGGCCCCGTGGCTTTGCGTCCCCGGCTCACACCGGGTTTGCCTTTATCGATGAGCGGTTGCCCATACGCGTTGCACTGATCAGAAATAGCGGCTCCTCGATTATGGGAGGTGACCCCTCGGAGAAGACGCCAATTAGACCCAGCTAGCACGCAAAAATGACGCAGCTTCTTCCAAGGAGATCTGCCGGTCTACTCGGCTTCGCGGTCACCCAAGGCGACGGGGCAAGGAGGTGACGTAACTACCGGGCGTCCAGGTCCTCGGTGCGCAGGGAGGTCAACGGCGCGTTGGGGTCCTGCAGCGTGCAGTCGCCCCGAAGCCGATGACGACGGCGCTCAGTCTCCGGCCGTAGTCCCCGGTGGAGCCGGTCAGGGCCAGGGAGTGCAGCACGGAGCAGTAGCCGGCCCAGTTCGATCTGCGAGCAGGCCGCAGTCAATGGTGCTCAGGGTGAAAAACTGCCCCCACTGAATGTGACCGACACGGGGTCGGTCAATCATGCCGGGCCACGGCTGACGGTCGCACCATGGATTCATGAGCGAGTGGAAGTCATACCGACGCCAACCCGCCGTCGTTACAGCGGCGGTGGCCCTTCTTTCCTGTGTCCTCTTCTGGGTGATCGGAATGGCCGGCGGATTGGCCTTCCTTCAACGTCCTGCAGATCCGATGTCCGCGCTGCTCGGGCTCTACGCCATGCTTGTAGCAGTGGTCGTGTCGGTCATCGTGGCCGGTGGCGCGGCAGCCTACCTCGCACGGAGCATGCCCAGACGAGCCAAGAGGTAGGAGACGACGCTTCGGTTCCCTGCCGGTGCCGTCACAACCATTTTGACGCGCCGAGGGCGTGCGTGAATGGCTGTCACGTTCTGCCTGTTAACTGGTCCCTGACCAAGCATTGGGTTCTCTTTTTGGGTTCACAGAGTCCGGGTCCGGTTGGGTGTTCCTTGGAAGACGGACGGTGAAAGTGGTGCGACCGGGTTGACTATCGACATGGATTGCCCCGTGGTGAGCGCAGACAATTGCATGGGCGATCGACAGTCCCAACCCTGACGTCCCGTGTCCGCCGGTTCGTGCTTTGTCGGCACGGGTGAAGCGGGAGAAGACGTGATCGACGAAATCGGAGGCGATGCCCGGGCCATCATCCGTCACCGTGAGGATGATTTCGCTACTTTCCACAGTCAGGCTTGTAACGACGGTGGTCCCAGGATCGGTGTGCTTATGAGCGTTTGTGAGAAGGTTTATGAGGACTTGGCGCAGATGGTTCGCATTCCCGCGCACGACCACGGGCTCGTCGGGGAGGCGGACGCTCCAGTGTTGCTCCGGAGCGGTGATCCGCACATCACTGACTGATTCGATGATGAGTTCTGTTACATCGACATCTTCCTCCGCACCGGAGTGTCCTTCATCGAGCCAGGCGAGCAGGAGCAGGTCTTCGACCAGTGTGGTCATTCTTAGTGTTTCTGATTCAACCCTGCGCAGTGAAGCGTCGCCTTTTGGTCCGAGGTGTTCTGTCATACGGATGAACTCAGAGTGGCCGCGGATCGCAGCCAAAGGTGTGCGCAGCTCATGGCTGGCATCTGCGACGAATTGACGGACTTGAGTCTCGCTGCGTTGTCGTGCGGTTAGGGCGCTTGCAACGTTGTCGAGCATTCTATTGAAGGCGTGTCCCACGTTGCCCACTTCAGTTTGAGGAGAACCTGGGGAAGCACGTGCAGCCAGGACAACTTCTCCCACATCCAGGGGTAATTCGGCGACATTTGTTGCTACCTTCGATAAGTGATCCAAGGGACGGAGGGTTCGGCGGATAACGATTGCCGCTGAGATCCCGGTGAAAATGAGTCCGGCTATGGAGATCGTGGCCATTGCGCTGGCCAGTGAGTTCAAGGTGGCGTCCCTGTCAGCAGTGGGTATACCCGTGACGAGGATATGACCTTCCGTGTCATCTACAGCGATCAAACGGTAGTGACCAATAGACAGTGAGCGGTCAACAGGCTCGCGACTTTCGGGCAGACTGTTGACCACCTCGATGTCGGCTGTCGATAAATCCTGGTGTTCCCCTCCGATGGAGTACAACCCGGAATAAAAGACCTCACCGTCCGATCGGTATGCGCTAAGTGTGCCTGCCCCCTGAGCGGGAACGTCCACAGAGCTTCGATCCATCTGTGACCGTCGTGGGGGTATGGGATCTCCAAACCTAATCGTCCGGTTCGAGGCTCTATGCAGTTGGCTGTCGAGCTGTTGGGTAAGGATCACATTCATAGCGGCGTAGCTCAGAATTCCCAGCGAACCGCAGATGACGGTGAGCAGGACCAGAGTTATCAGCAACAGTTTGGTTCGCAGTTTCCATGAGGAAACCGGCCAGCCGAAGGAGGAATTTTGAATCCGTGCAGCCCCTACGGGTTCAGCTGGTAGCTTCTCCATGATCTTCCTTTGCTGGCTTGAGGACATACCCTGCGCCGCGCACAGTATGAATCATGGGTTCACGGCCCACGTCGATCTTTTTCCGCAGGTAGGAAATGTTCAGTTCGACGACGTTCAACTGGCCGTCGAAATCGTGATTCCAAACATGTTCCAAAATCTGGCTTCTACTCAAGACCCGCCGGGAATTTTCCATCAGGAAACGAAGTAGGTTGAACTGCGTCGCTGTCAACTGGATACTTTGGTCGGCCCGGCTGATTTCGCGTGTATTCAGATTCATAGTCAGGTCACCAACCACCAGCTCGGCCCTGTCTATGGCTGTAATTCCTGCGCGCTGGACTAGCCTGTGCAAGCGCAGGACGACTTCCTCCAGGCTGAAGGGTTTAGTGACGTAATCATCACCTCCGGCAGTAAGACCGGTAATCCGGTCTTCCACACGACCTTTTGCGGTCAGGAAAAGTGCGGCAATGGATGGATTTGAGGCCCGGACCTTGCGGAGAACCTCAACACCGTCCAGCCCGGGAAGCATCACGTCCAGCACCAGAACGTCCGGGCGGAACTGGTGCGCTAGTCGAACAGCAGAGGGGCCGTCGGCCGCTACCATGACGTCCCACCCCGACAACCTGAGCACCGCACTGACCACCTCAGAAAGGGCGGGCTCATCATCGATCACCAGAGCACGCACGCGGGACCCATCGGAACGCCGCAGTAGGGGTAAATGCGTCATTATTGAATCCGATGTGTTCGAGGTCATGAATGCACTCTCCCTCCTCCATAGCAAGGGTCCAACGCTGCCGATGCCAACAAGTAAGGATTGGGACAAAGCCGGGGTCAATACGTTGGCGATCTTTAAAGGCAAATTCACAGGACTCCTATAACTCAGGCATAGAGCCGCCTGCTGGACTAGAAGCCGTTACGGGATTCCTGTTTCTTCGAGGCGGACCTCCCTACTGCTTGTGCAAGTACGACTAGAGGAGAATTACATGCGGTTCTCTGACCCTGTGAGAAGGTCGCGAATGCTTGGAGTCGATGCAGCACGCGGTGTCGCCCTCATCGGCTTGATGATTATCCACATTCTCCCTGGCACCAATGACGACGATGCCCCGACCGTCCTATGGACAGTGTTCGCCGGCCATTCTGCTGCCTTGTTTGCCCTGCTGGCCGGAGTGTCACTCGCTTTCACTTCCGGGAGCCAGCGCCCAGTGAAGGGCGCGGCACTCAAGGCAACCCGAGGCTCTGTGGCGGTCCGTGCCGGTCTCATCACGGCCCTGGGGCTCACTATCGCTTACGTTGATACGCCGCCCTCCATCATCTTGGCCTACTACGGGGTGATGTTCATGCTGGCGATTCCCGTGCTTCGACTCTCCGCCAAATCACTGGCCTTTCTTGCCGCAGGGATTGCAGTGGCGGGCCCTCTCACTGTGCAGGCACTGCGGGACTTTATGCCCGAACCTGGTTTCGATCCCAGTTTCACAATGCTCTTCACGGAACCCGGTGTGCTGGTCAGTCAGCTGCTCTTCACCGGCGAGTATCCAGCGCTGCCTTACATGACCTATATCTGCGCCGGACTAGCCATCGGCAGACTCGATCTCAGGTCTCGCCTAGTACAGATCCGCGTGACGTTGGCAGGGCTTGTTTTGACCGTCACCAGTTGGCTGCTTTCAGGCCTCCTCTTGGGTCCACTCGGAGGGATCGACCGCCTACTGGAGTCGTCACCAAGCCTGAGCGCGGAGATGATTGACGAGATGCTGATCTGGGGGCCTGAGGAATACCTGCCGACTACTTCACTGTGGTGGCATGCCATGGTGGCCCCCTACTCCACCACGGTCCTGGAAATGCTAAACACCACGGGCACGTCCATCGCCGCGTTGGGGGCGGTGCTGCTCCTCGCCCGCTTCACCACCGAGCCACTGATGCCGTTGGCCGCCATGGGCAGTATGACGTTGACCCTCTACTCGGCCCACCTGCTTGTCCTCGCAACCGGCTTTCTGGAAGAACAACCCGATGCTTCCCTCATCCTCCAAATCGTTGTCGCTGCGATCTTCGCTTCTCTGTGGCGACGAACCCACCATCACGGGCCGCTCGAAGGCTTAGTCGCAACTGCAACAAGACGCACCCGTACTCGCCTCTTAACCAACCCTTAAAACAGCTCGGCTGAATCCCGCCCAGCTGTGCACGTTTCGTGCCAGAACACTGCGCTGCGATCGAGGCAAGCCGAGCACCAAATAGGATGCACCCATTACCCGGTCACAGGTGCTGGCCGGCTCAAGCGCTCGGCGAGGCCGATCGCATTGAACGGTGCGTGGACCTTCACGTCATTGTCGAAGTACACGTAGACGTCGCGGCCGCGTTCGTCCGGGCACGTCTGCCCCGACAGCCAGCCCGCGCACAGCGCCGCCCACTCATCCAGCTCGGCATCCGTATAACCGCTGGTGTAAAGCTCGGTGCTGCCATGCAGCCGGACATAGACGACGGCGCCGGTCACCTCGCGGAACTGCGGCCACTTCTCTGCCGAATCGGCCACCACCAGTGCTACGGCGTGGCGTCGCAGGATCTCGTAGCATTCCTCGCTGCCGAAACTCTCGTGACGTGGTTCGAGCACATGCTCGATCGGCCGGTCGGCATCCGTCGTGACCCAGTCGCGGTCCTTGAGGCGCTCGTCGTGCCCGCGGGAGAGGGAGGCGGCTGCCGTCGTCGTGCGAGGCAGTTGCGAAAGGAAAGTGTCCAGGAGATCCGCATCGAACCGGCGGGTGGCGGGCAGTTGCCAGAGAACCGGGCCGAGCTTCGGCCCGAGAGCAAGGACGCCTGAGGCAAAGAAGTTGGCCAGCGCAGTCTCGGCGTTTCGCAGCCCGAGCATGTGCGTGATGTACCGCGGGCCCTTGACGGAAAATCGAAAATCGTGGGGCACGGTGTCACGCCAGCGAACGAAGCTGTCCCGGTGCTGGAGTGAATAGAAGGTCCCGTTGATCTCGATGGTGTCGAGCTGGGACGCGGCGTACTCTAGCTCGAGCCGCTGCGGGAGGCCGGCCGGGTAGAAGGACTTCCGCCAGGGAGCATACCGCCACCCGGAGATGCCGATACGGGCTCGAGGGGCGGTCTGGTCCATGCACAGAACGTACCTTGCGCTCCTTGCCGGCGAAACCCGTTATCACCCCAGTCCCGCCGGTCCCGCCCACCTTCGAGAGGTTTAACATCCCGGCGCCGCGGGGTCCTGGCTTCGGCTGGAAGAGTATCGGGACGGCAATTCCATGTCGTGAAGGCGGAGGTGCCGGGCATTGACCCTGACAAGGATGTCGACATCACGCTTACCGCAGACCAGTTGACCATCGAGGTCAGCCACCAGGAGAAAACCGAGCACAAGGACAAGCGCGGATACCGGTCCGAGTTTCGGTACGGAACCTTCTCCCGGACAGTGACTCTGCCGGGGGCGGTGCAGGAAGAAGATATCCAGGCCTCCTACACCGACGGGATTCTAGAAGTCCGGATCCCGGTGTCTGAGCGGGACGAAGGCCACTCCCGGAAGATTCCCGTAACCCGCAGCAGCGAGTAGATCGATTCCCCACGCGACCACTGGACGCCGGGGTGTGGAGATCGGGTAACGGTAGGAGTCTGCGTACGCGTTGTCCGCTAAACTTGCGTGGTAAGAGCCCCGGACTTCGAAGCGGAGAACGCTTGCGGAAGCCTTGGGGCGTTCTCATGCACGGCGGCACAATTCGCGCGGCACCCGGCGCGCACTTCTGTCGCCAAACAATGGGGGAGGATCCCATGCCAGCAATTGTGATTGTCGGAGCCCAGTGGGGCGATGAAGGCAAAGGCAAGGCCACTGACCTGCTCGGCGGGCGCGTGGACTACGTCGTGAAGCCGAACGGCGGCAACAACGCCGGGCACACCGTCGTCGTCGGCGGTGAGAAGTACGAGCTCAAGCTCCTTCCCGCCGGCATCCTCAGCCCCAACGCCGTGCCGATCATCGGCAACGGTTGCGTCATCAATCTGGAGGCGCTGTTCCAGGAGATCGACGGACTTGAAGCACGCGGCGCTGACACGTCGAAGCTGCGCGTCTCCGCGAACGCGCACCTCGTGGCCCCGTACCACCAGGTCCTGGACAAGGTCACCGAACGCTTCCTCGGAAAGCGGGCCATCGGAACCACCGGCCGCGGTATTGGTCCGGCGTACATGGACAAGGTCGCCCGCCTGGGCATCCGTGTGCAGGACGTGTTTGACGAGTCGATCCTTCGCCAGAAGGTGGAGGGCTCGCTGAAGCAGAAGAACGAACTGCTGGTCAAGGTCTACAACCGGCGCGACGTCGAGGTCGAGGAAATCGTCCAGTACTTCACTTCCTTCGCCGAGCGTCTGCACCCGCTGGTCATCGACTCGACCTACGTGCTCAATGAAGCGCTCGACGCAGGCAAGGTGGTCCTCATGGAGGGCGGGCAGGCGACGTTCCTCGACGTTGACCACGGCACCTACCCGTTCGTGACGTCGTCAAACCCGACCGCCGGCGGCGCCTCAGTCGGCTCCGGCATCGGCCCCACCCGCATCAACCGGGCGGTGGGCATCATCAAGGCGTACACCACCCGCGTCGGCGCCGGACCGTTCCCCACCGAGCTGTTCGACGACATGGGAATCCACCTCCAGAAGATCGGCGGAGAGTTCGGCGTGAACACCGGACGCCCGCGGCGCTGTGGCTGGTACGACGCCGTGCTGGCGCGCCACGCTTCCCGCGTCAACGGATTCACCGACTACTTTGTGACGAAGCTCGACGTCCTGACCGGTATTGAGAGCATTCCGGTGTGCGTGGCGTACGACGTCGACGGCGTCCGCCACGACGAAATGCCCATGACGCAGACCGACTTCCACCACGCGAAGCCCATCTTTGAATACTTCGACGGCTGGACCGAGGACATCACCGGAGCCCGGACCATCGAGGACCTGCCGGAGAACGCCCAGACCTACGTGCGGGCGCTCGAGAAGATGTCCGGCACTCGCTTCTCCGCCATCGGCGTAGGCCCGGACCGCGACCAGACGATCGTGATCAACGACCTCATCGGCGGATAGCCGGGTCAACACAGCAAAACGGCTAGGTTCCTGGAGAACCTGGCCGTTTTGCTGCCTGCGGTCTAGAGATTGCTGTCGACGTCGGCGCTTTCCCTAAGTTTCTCGACCAGCGCGAGTGCCGCGTCGGATTGCTTCTGCTGCGTAACCTGCTGCTCAAGCTGCGGCTTTACCTCTTCGAACGGCGGGATCTCGGAGCCCTGTGCGGCTGCGCCGGAGGCCTTTGCCTCCTCGTAGGCTGCCTTCAGTTCCTCCTCGGTCGGCGCGGTGTCACCGGTCTCCTCGGCGAGCAGCGCGTCGAGGCGGACCTGCTGCCGAATCTGCTCGGTGGCCTCTTCCTTGGTGATGCCCTTTTCCTCAAGCGCTGTGAAGAGTTCTTCGGGGGAGGTGAACTGGTTCGTCGCGACCAGTTCGTCCGTTGTCGCCTTGATGGCTTCCTCGCTGGCTTCTATCCCACGATCGTCGGCTTCCTGGATGAGGAGCTTGGTGCCGATGAGGTTGTCGAGCGTCTGCGTTTTCAGTTGCTCCTGGTCGACTTCCTGTCCGGTCACCTGCGCCTGCATTGCCATCTGCTGGAAGGTGCCCTCGTATGCGGTGGTGAACTCTTCCTTGGTCACCTCGTCGCCGTTGACGCTTGCCACGACGTCGGGAACTCCCTCAAGGTCCGGCGTGGGGGCTTCCGCCGGGGTGCTTGCGGCGCTCTCGCTCGGGGCGGGTTCAGCCTCGGTGTCCCCTCCGCAGCCTGTCGCGAAAGCGAGCGCACTCGCCAGGGCCAGGCTCATGAGCCACTTCTTCTTCACAAACACTCCTACTGTTGATTACCGACCTGCGACTCTAGCAGCGCCCCATGTACATCGGCTCAGTGCTGGCTGGATAGACGCTGAACGGTAGGATGCGGAAGATGGCGCAGTTCCCTTCGGATATCCACCTTGCAAGCCTGCCGCAACTGCTGCTCGACGTTGACGCGATTGACGCCAACATTGCCCTCAAGGAGCAGTGGGCGGCCGGACACTCGATGGTGCTCGCTCCCCACATCAAAACAACGATGACCCGCGAGATAGTCCAGCGCCAGCTTCCCGGGTCCTGGGGAGTGACGGTCGCGACGCCGGCGCAGGCCGCACTCGCTGTGACCTGGGGCGCCCGGCGCATTCTCATCGCCAATGAAGTGGTGTTCCCTGCGTTGATAGATGACCTGCGCAGGCTCCTGGAATTCAATCCCCACCTCGAGATCCACAGCCTCGTTGACTCCGAAGAGGCAATTGCCGCCCTGGCACAGGGTTTCCACGACGCCGACCGGCCCCTGTTTGTACTGGTCGACGTCGGCGTGGCCGGTGGGCGAACCGGAATTCGCAACGCCGCGGAAGCACCCGCCCTGGCCGCAGCGGTCAGGGATGCCCCCGGGCTCCGCCTCGCCGGCGTCAGCGCCTATGAAGGGATCGCGCCGAATATCCGCACGCCTGAGAACCTCGCCGTCATCGACGGACACTGCCGGGCCGCCAGGGAGATCTTCGATGCGTTGCAGGGCCAGTTCGAGGTCCAGCAACCTCTCTTCACTGTGGGAGGATCCGCGTTCCAGGACCGTGCGGTGCTCCACCTTCCCGAGGGCGCACTCAACGTGCTGCGTTCCGGCTGCTACGTCATCCATGACCACGGCACCTATGCGGACGTGTCGCCGCTGCCCGGCCTGCGTGCCGCCGCAGTGGTGCGTGCCGTCGTCGTCTCCGTGCCTGAGGAGGGGCGGGCCGTCCTGGGCGCGGGCAAGCGGGAGCTGGCGTACGACGCCGGCCTGCCCACCATCGTGGCGCACCACCGAGACGGTGCCGCGCTGCCTGAGCCAACCGGCGTCGTCGTTCGGCTGTTCGATCACCACACGGTGGTGGACGACGCCGCATCGCTGAGGGTGGGCGACACCGTTGACCTCGGTATTTCGCACCCCTGTTCCGTGTTTGACCGGTGGCGGACGGCGCTCGCCGTCCACGGCAACGCGACCGAGGTGTGGCACCCGCAATTCTGAGCGCTACCAGCCCCAGGTCCCCGGCGCGCCCTTGAACGGGCCCACCACCCTTGATGTGATCCAGCCGCCATAGAAGTCACCGGGCTGGGCGCGCACCTCCTCGCCGTCGACGAGGCAGCGGTCCATCCTGCCGGGGTAGACCGCGACGGTTCCGGCGAGCCGCTCAAACCCGGCCGTGGGCTGGAGGTAGGTCCACGCGGACCGTTCGGCGCTCGCAGAGCCGGCAACGACGTCGTAATAGGTGGCCTCTCCCTTGAACTCGCACCAGCTGGTACTGCCGACCGGGTGCAGCGTGTCCGGCACGAAATCCGTGTCCGGTACGTAGAACACGGGTGGGTGGCTCGTCTCCAGCACCCGCAGGGCGCTATGAGTCCGCGCGATCTCCCGCCCGCCGAACTCGATGACGACGACGCCGGGATAGTTCTCGATGCGGGGCGGGCGCGGGAAGTCCCACACCGACTCCTGGTCCGGCCCCGGTTGCTCGCGTTTTACCTTGTTCATACCCATAGCGCCACCGTACTCTTCGGTACCCTTGAATGAGCCCCAGTTCCTACCCGAAAGGGCCCGCGATGAAGATCAGTGTTGGACAATTCAGGCCGATCGGGGACGTCTCCGCCAATATCGCGACGATGCGGGAGCTCGCGCGCCAGGCAGTGCAGGAAGGGTCAGAACTGATCGTCTTCCCCGAGGAGTCGATGTTCTCCATCGGAAAAGTGGAAGGCGCCCTCGCCGACGCCGTGGATGCGGGCTGGACCATCTTCGTCCAGCAGCTCTCGTTCCTTGCCGCGGAGCTGAAGATCGCCATCGTCGCCGGCGGGTACGAGTCAAGCGGCGAGGAGCGCCCGTACAACACGCTGGTGCTCATTGACTCCACTGGCCGCATCGTGGATACCTACCGCAAGCTGCACCTGTATGACGCGTTCAGCTACCGGGAGTCCGAGCGCATCAAACCGGGCGACGGCGGCCTCACCGTGGTGCCGGTCGGTGACCTGACCGTCGGACTCATGACGTGCTACGACCTCCGCTTCCCGGAGCTAGCAAGGGCACTCGCGGACCGTGGCGCCGACGTCGTGCTGGTGCCTGCCGCGTGGTTCAAGGGGGATCACAAGGTCGAGCACTGGGAGACGCTGCTGCGGGCCCGGGCCATTGAGAACACGGTGTGGATCGCCGCGGCGGGGACATCGTCGTCGCACACCATCGGGCACTCGGCCATCCTTGACCCGATGGGGGTGCCGCAGGTTTTCCTGAACGACGAGGAACAGGGCGTTGTGACGGTTGAGGTGAATCGGAAGCGTATCGAGGAAGTGCGTGAGTTCCTGCCGGTGTTGCGGAATCGCCGGTTCGCGCAGAACGAGGAGATTGTCGAAGCGCACTAGCTTGTATGATAAGTAGGTAAGTTGTACGATAAGTCATCCGTCCCGTTCTCCCAAAGGTTCCGCGATGACTTACACGCCCGACGCAATCCGCCACGTCAAACTTTCCACCGCCACGCTGCCGCTGGCCACGCCCATTTCCGACGCCAAAGTCTTTACCGGCAGGCAGAAGCCCATGACGGAAGTGGTGTTCCTGTTCGCCGAGATCCTCACTGAGCAGGGCGTCTGCGGTCTCGGGTTCTCCTACTCCAAGCGGGCAGGCGGGCCGGCGCAGTACGCCCACGCACGGGAAGTCGCCCAAGCAATGATCGGCGAAGACCCCAACGACATCGCCAAGCTGTATAACAAGTTGCTGTGGGCCGGTGCGTCCGTGGGCCGGTCCGGCGTCGCCACCCAGGCGCTCGCCGCACTCGACATCGCGCTCTATGACCTCAAGGCGAAGCGTGCCGGACTGCCGCTAGCCAAGCTGCTCGGCGCCTACCGGGACTCGGTGCGCACCTACAACACCTCCGGCGGTTTCCTCAACGCCTCGATCGATGAGGTCAAGGAGCGGGCAACCCAGTCACTCGCCGAGGGCATCGGCGGCATCAAGATCAAGGTCGGCCTGCCGGACTCCGCAGAGGACCTGCGACGCGTGGCGGCCGTGCGGGAGCACATCGGCCCCGACGTACCGCTGATGGTGGATGCGAACCAGCAGTGGGACCGCGCCACCGCCCTGCGCATGGGCCGCAAACTTGAGCAGTTCGATCTGGTCTGGATCGAAGAACCCCTGGACGCGTACGACGCCGAGGGGCACGCCGCGCTGGCACTGGCACTTGATACCCCCATCGCCACCGGCGAGATGCTCGCCTCCGTCGCCGAGCACGAGCGGCTCATCGCAACCCGGGCCTGCGACATCATCCAGCCCGACGCGCCCCGCGTCGGGGGCATCACGCAGTTCCTCCGGCTCGCCACGCTGGCGGACCAGGCCGGCCTGGACCTTGCTCCGCACTTCGCCATGGAAATCCACCTGCACCTTGCCGCGGCCTACCCCCGCGAGCCGTGGGTGGAGCACTTCGACTGGCTGGATCCGCTGTTCAACGAGCGCCTCGAGACACGTGACGGGCGGATGCTGGTTCCCAACCGCCCGGGGCTGGGCGTGACCTTCAGTGACCAGGCACGCGCGTGGACCACTGACAGTGTCGAGTTCGGCACGCGCTGAGCGTGCGTGCCGGCACTGACCACGTGCCAGCATTGACAGCATGAAACAAACGCTGGCCGTCTCGCTCGTCGATAGCCTCCGCCGTCGCATTGTCGAAGGCATCATTCCCTCCGGTGAGAAGCTGCCCAGCGAGAGCGCTCTCATCAGCGAGTTCGGCGTCAGCCGCACGGTCGTCCGGGAAGCTGTGTCCCGGCTGCAGGCCGAAGGTCTGGTGTACACGCGGCGGGGGAGCGGCAGCTTCGCCCTCACCCCGCCGTCCGCGGACGAGGAATCAACCGGAGGCATGCGACGGCCCCGGACCATCGAGGAGCGGCGCGCGCTCCTGGCGTTCCGTGCGGGTATTGAGAGCGAGGCCGCTGCGCTCGCCGCAGCGAACGCAACCCCCGGGATGATCTCTGCCCTTGATGACGCGCTCGCGGCATTCGACGCCGCCGGCAACCACCCCGCTACGGCAGTCTCCTGCGACTTCGCCTTCCACAGGGCCGTGGCGGAGGCCAGTGGCAACTTCTATTTCGTGGATGCGCTGCTGGCCCTGGGGCCGGCGATGATTGCGATGCCTCCGCAGCGCCTTGAACCAGCCGACGACGGCGGGCAGTCCGAGCGGTTGCAGCGCGTCGCCGTCGAACATGTTGCCGTCCGCAACGCGATTCGTGCGGGAGATGCGTTGACCGCGGCCGCCGCAATGCGCCTGCACCTGGCCAACTCGCGGTCCCGCCTGGACGGGTAGCCTGACTAACCACTCCTCAGTCGTAGGATGGCCTCATGACGGCGAACCCAGAAACAATCCGAATGTATGGTGCGGACTGGTGCCGCGACTGCATCCGAACCAAGAGGCAGCTCAACGAGCTCGGCATCAGCTATGAGTACGTCAACCTCGAAGAAGTGCCTGACGCGGCTGAAGAGGCCCGAGGTATCTCCGGGCGGACGAACATCCCGGTTGTGGTTTATCCCGACGGCGACCATCAGGTCGAGCCGACCAACGCAGAGGTAGAGGAGAAGCTTCGCGGGTTGAACCTGCTCAGCAGCTGAAAACGGCACCGAGCCAGCAGGAACGACTGGACCTTCGCGAGAAGCTGGTCGTTTCTGCCGGCTCGATGCCGTGTCCGTGCGGGAAGCTAGCTCCGTTCCGCCGGCTTCACCGCGAGGACCGGGCGGTCTGCCTGCAGGAGAATCCGCTGGGCGTGGGAACCCATGATGAACTTGCCCACCTGTGAGCGCTGCCGCAAGCCGATGACGATCAGCGAGACGTCATGTTCCACGGCCAGCTCCAGGATTTCTTCTGCAAGGTCATCCCTGTGGGAGGGGCGCAGTACGCGGGAGGAGACGCCGGCGTCGTCGGCGGACTTCTTCAACCGCTGAAGGTCCTCGTCGCTGGCAACCGACTTGTCCACGCGGGATCCTTCGCGGACAGAGTTGACGATCAGCAACTCCTGATCGCGCAGCTTCGCCTCCGCAACCGCGGCGGTGACGGCTGCTTCGCCGACGGGAGTGGGTACGTACCCAACCATGATGCTCATAACTTCTCCTAGAAATCTGCGGTTACGCGGTCGGTGTTGCGCTGCCTGCGCTTGGTTAGGGCGGACTGGATCATGGGGCTGACGGCTACGATGACGAAGACCAGCAGCAGTGTTCC
This sequence comes from Arthrobacter sp. TJ-270, assembly GCF_058269075.1. NCBI lineage: Bacteria > Bacillati > Actinomycetota > Actinomycetes > Micrococcales > Micrococcaceae > Arthrobacter > Arthrobacter sp. TJ-270. Next base: position 335,131 of record NZ_JBZCNB010000003.1, read on the forward strand.
CGAGATCGGGCGGGTGAAGAACCCGGACACATCTCCGCCAAACACCAGGAGCGAGCGTCGCAGGTTGGACTCGAGCAGCTCGCCGAGCACGAACGCCAGCACCAGCGGCCCCGGCTCGAAGCCGAACTTCTTCATCAGGTATCCCAGGACGCCGAAGAGCACCACGAGCAGCACATCGAACATGGAGTTGCGGATGGTGTAAGCGCCCAGGATGGTGATCAACGCGGTGATCGGAGCCAGGATGGCGGCGCGAACGCGCAGAATCCTCACGAACAAGCCGACGAGCGGGATGGACATGATCAGCAGCAGGATGTTGCCGATGTACATCGAGTTCACAACGCCCCAGAACAGGTCCGGGTTTTCCGTGATCAGCTGGGGTCCCGGTGTGATGCCATGGATCAGCAAGGCACCGAAGATGATCGCCATGGTGGCATTGGCGGGGATACCCAGGGTGAGCAACGGAATGAAGGAGCTGGTCGCTGCCGCGTTGTTGGCGGTTTCAGGCCCGGCGACACCTTCCACGGCGCCCCTGCCGAAGCGTGTGGGGTCCTTGGCCCGCTTCTTCTCCACTGCGTAGGACACCATGGAGGAGATGGTTGCGCCGCCGCCGGGGAGGATCCCGAGGAAGAATCCGAGGACGGAGCCGCGGCCAATCGCCCCGGAGGACTTGCGGAGATCTGCACGGGACGGCCAGACGTTGGCGACCTTGGCCGGCGCACTGACTGCCCGGTGGCGCTCTTCGAGGTTGTAGAGGATTTCGCCGAGGCCGAAGAGACCCATGGCGATGGGGACGAAGTCGATGCCGTCGGCAAGGCTCAGGTTGCTGAAAGTGAAGCGCTCGGCGCCGGTGAACACATCGCGGCCGACGGTTGCCAGCAGCAGGCCGACCGCTGCGGCAATGAGCGCCTTGATCTTGGTTCCGCCGCTGATCGTCGCGACCAGCAGGATGCCCACCAGGGCAAGGGCGGTGTATTCCGGTGGACCGAAATCGAGCGCGAAGCTGGCAACCAGCGGAGCCAGGAAAGTGAGTCCGATGATCGCCACGGTGCCACCGATAAAGGAGCCGATGGCGGCGATACCGAGGGCGGTTCCGGCCTTGCCCTGCTTTGCGAGCACGTAGCCGTCGAACACCGTAACCACGGAGCTGGCTTCGCCGGGAAGGCGCAGGAGGACGGAGGTGATGGTTCCGCCGTACTGGGCGCCGTAGAAGATGCCGGCGAGCATGATGATCGCCGTGACGGGTTCAATGCCGTACGTGAGCGGCAGCAGAATGGCGATCGTTGCTGCGGGGCCGAGGCCCGGCAGCACGCCGATGAGCATGCCGATCACTACGCCCATCAGGCAGTAGAGGAAGTTTTGCGGGTCTAGAACGACGCCGAAGCCGTCAATGACCGGGTTCAGGTAATCCATGGCGGGTCCTTTTGTGCTTCAGGGCTAGAAGAGGTGGGGGATCGAGGTCCCCAGGCCGAGGATGAAGATTGCGTAGAAGGCGGCGATGACGAGCACCGAGTAGATCGATGCCGCCCGCCAGGTTTCTCCGCCGAGGAATTTCATCCAGATGAAGCACAGCAACAGGGATGGAATTTCGAAGCCGATGACCGGCATCAGCCAGACCATGGCGAGCAGCGTCGCGAATCCGTAGCCGGCCATCCGCGACAGCGGGGAGAATTTCTCCCCGTCCAGGCCCCCGCGCCGGCCAAGGACCAGTTGCGCGAGGGCGAGAACGGTGATGATGAGACTGATGACGAACGGCCAGGTCCCTGGACTGGGCGTGCCTGGCGAGCCAAGGCCGAGACCAACAGCAATGATCATGCCAGCCACGCCCACACCGGCCGCCACGAGGGAGGATGCGAGGTTCGCGACCGGGCCCGCCGGCGGAGCAGCATCCGCTTCCCACTCGGCAGCAAGGTCCTCCGGCGACAGGACAGGTGTGCCCGCATCTTCGAAGTCATGGGCGTGTCTTACTTCTTTGACTTCATCGACGCCCTTCGCGTCGGTCGAGCCGTTGGGAGCGGCTCCGGGAGTGCGTTTAGGCTTCATTGCAGTGCTCATTTCAACTGAGGTCTCGGCTCGGCCTGTGACGAGGTGTTACTCGCCGGCGAGCGAGATGTCGTATTCCTCGACCAGTGCCTTGTACTTCTCGGCGAGAGTATTCCACTCCTCGACAACCTCTTCACCGGAAACTTCCCACGGTGCGAGGATGTTCTGCTCGTTGAATTCCTGGTAGGTCTCACTACCCTGGGCTGTCTCAACGGCCTCAACCAGTCGAGCCTTCACATCCTCCGGGAGTCCCTTCGGTGCGGCGAGCGCGCGGTACTGGGAAACAGGGACCTCGTAGCCCTCTTCGATGGCGGTCGGGACCTCAGAAAGGAATTCACTGCGCTCGGCGGCGAAGGTGACGATCGGAGTGACCGCGCCTGCCTCGATCTGCGGGAGGGCTTCACCGAGCTGGATCGTGGCAACGTCGACCTGATCGCCCATGACGGCGGTCAGGGCCGGCGAACCCGAATCGAACGGTACAGCGGTGCCGTCGATGTCGGCCTGAGCAAACAGAACTGCCTGCGCCAGCTGGGAGCCGGTGCCGACGCCGGTGGTACCGAAGTTCAGGTCACCGCTGCTCTCCTTGATGTCGGCGAGGGATTCGAAACCGGACTCTGGGCTCGCAACCAGAACGTAGTCGTCCTGTGACAGGCCGGCGATCACGTCGAGGTTATCCAGGGACACTGTTTCATCCTCACCAACCGCGAGCGGCGTGATGGTGATCAGCGAGGCGTTAAGGAGAACCAGGTTATGGCCGTCCGCCTCCATGCCGGCAACTTCCTTGGTGGCCACAGCGCCGTTCGCGCCTGCCTTGTTGACTACGGGTACTGCAACGCCGAGGTCCTCGGCCATGCCCTCGGCGACTGCACGGGCGATTCGGTCGGTTGAACCGCCCGCATCCTGGCCAACGGTGATGGTGACGGGGCCGCTGGGGAACTCTTCGGTGGGCGCGGCGCTACCGCCGCCTACGTTTCCGCCACAGGCTGACAGTGCGAGCACGCCGGTTGTTGCGGTTGTCGCGATCAGGATGCGGCGGGTAAGTGATGCTTTCACGAGTGGTACTCCTCATTCGGGAACGGCGTTGTTCGGCTAGTGGGCTCTAAGCAAAATGTGATGGCACTCACGGCTTGGCCCTGAGAAGACTTTACGGAGCAGCTATGATGCTGTCCAAGCCAAAATATGCATGAAGTGATACCCGGAAGGCATCATGTTCACTCTCGATCAGGCACGCAGTTTCGTGGTTGTCGCCGAAGAGCTGCACTTCGGGCGCGCCGCCGAGCGACTCAATATGACCCAGCCACCGCTGAGCCGGCAGATTCAGAAGTTGGAGCGCAGTGTCGGCGTCGAACTGTTGGAACGCGACAATCGGAAGGTGTCACTCACTGCTGCCGGTCGCGCCTTTTTGGCCGAGGCCCGAAAGCTCGTTGTCGCCGCTGAACGCGCCCCCAAAACCGCGCAACGCATTGCGGCGGGCAAGTCCGGCCAGCTCCGTGTCGGTTTCACCGCTGCTTCCGGCTTCAGCCTGCTTGGTCCGCTCCTGACGGAGATCGCGACGGAACTGCCCGACGTCGATGTCGAGCTTCAGGAGCTTGTCACCGGTGAGCAGGTGGCAGCAATTGCTGACGGGGACCTGGATCTCGGTCTCGCGAGGCCGACCTTTGATGCGGATATTTTCGAGTCGCACCTGTTGTTCACCGAGGACCTGCTGCTGGCTGTTCCGTCGGGTCACGAGCTCGACCGGCTGCACCGGTCGCTGACGGTGACGGATCTTAAGGGGGCGCCCTTGATCATGCACTCGCCCACCAAGGCCAGGTACTTCTACGATCTGGTGGTGCGCAACATCCCGGTGGAGCACGGGAACGTTGTGCATACGGTGAGCCAGGTCCTCACTATGGTCGCGTTGGTGGCAGCCTGCAGGGGAGTGGCGTTCGTGCCGGAATCAGCGAGCATGCTGGGTGTGGAGGGCGTCTCCTACCTGCGACTGGCGGATATCGAGCCGGACGCCGTCGAGCTTTATGCCATCTGGAGCAGGGAGATTCGTAACCCGGCCCTCGGTCGGCTCCTCGAAGTCATCAGGACCAAGGATATCTAAATGCTGATACCCGGAGGGCATCAATCCATACAAAAATGGGCTTAGACATGCATCATCTAACTTCCTACTGTTGAAGTAACCCAACAAAAGCACCATCGCCCGCCGTTCGCGGCAAACTGCCTAAGGAAGATGCATAGTGGCCCAGTACGCGCCCCACGAACTCGCTCAGAAGCTCAAGGACGGCCTGCTGTCCTTCCCGGTGACCGCCTTCACGCCCGAGTTGGGGTTTGATGAGGATGCCTACCGGCAGCACCTGTCATGGCAGACAAGCTTCGACGTCGCAGGCCTCTTCGCTGCCGGCGGCACCGGCGAGGGATTCAGCCTGACCCCGGGCGAGGCAGCGCAGGTCATCCGCGTCGCAGTCGAGGAAGTCGGCGGCAAAGTTCCCGTGCTCGCCTCCGCGGGTGGTTCCACTGCACAGGCCGTGCAGAACGCACAGGACGCGGAAGTTGCCGGCGCCGAGGGCCTCCTGCTTCTCCCGCCGTACCTCACGGAATGCGACCAGGACGGTCTCCTTGCCCACGTCAGCGCCGTATGCTCCGCAACATCGATCGGCGTGATCGTCTACAACCGCGCCAACGCCATCTACTCCGCGGACACCGTCGCCCGTCTTGCTGAGCGCCACCCGAACTTCATCGGGTTCAAGGACGCTATCGGCGACATTGAGCACCTCACCAAGGTCTACGTCAAGAACGGCGACCGGCTGTTCTACCTCGGCGGCCTGCCCACGGCCGAGACGTTCGCACTTCCGTTGCTGCAGCTGGGAATGAGTACCTACTCATCGGCGCTTTACAACTTCGTGCCAGAGTTCGCGCTTGAGTTCTACCGTGACGTACGGAAGCAGGACCATGCAGCCGTCACCGAGAAGTTGCAGCGGTTCGTGCTGCCCTACCTCGACATCCGTGACCGGGTGCGCGGTTACGGCGTCTCCATTGTGAAGGGTGGACTCAAGGTCGTCGGCCGCGACGTAGGTGGCGTACGCCCGCCGCTGCAGAACCTCACCGACGCTGACCTCGCAGACCTGAGCGCACTCATCGATGCAGCGGGAATTCGTCCAGCACCTGCTGCTCTCACCACCGCCTGATCAACCAACCGGTCATCCATCCGTAAGGAGCTTTCATGCCTACCCAGAACGCAACTCTTCAGGGCCACTCGATCATCGTCGGGCAGACCACTCCCGGCAACGGCAAGACTGTCAACGGCTTCGACCCCTCCACCAACGAAACGCTGGAGCCCGCCTACTCGCTGATTGACGTATCGCAGCTTGAGGTCGCCACCGCCGCAGCTGAGGAGGCTTTCGAGTCCTTCAGCCAGCTGGACCCCGATACTCATGCAGCCTTCCTTGACGGAATCGCAGACAGGATTGAGGCCGCGGGTGACGAGGTGGTGGCACGGGCGATGCTCGAGACCGGGCTGCCCGAGCCACGCCTGCGCGGAGAACTTGCTCGCACCACCGGGCAGCTTCGCCTGTTCGCAACAGTGGTTCGCCAGGGCGATCACCGTGGCGTGCGGATCGACCCCGCGCAGCCGGACCGGAAGCCGATGCCGCGTGCTGACATCCGTCAGCGCAAGGTGCCCCTGGGCCCTGTCGCCGTCTTCGGAGCGAGCAACTTCCCGCTCGCGTTCTCCACTGCCGGCGGCGATACCGCTTCGGCCCTGGCTGCCGGCTGCCCGGTCGTGTTCAAGGCCCATAACGCACACCCCGGTACCAGCGAGATTGTTGGCCGCGCGATCGCTGAAGCAGTGAACGACGCCGGACTCCACCCGGGCGTCTTCTCCCTCATCTACGGACCCGGTGCCAGCATCGGCCAGGCGCTCGTGGCTGACCCGGCGATCAAGGCGGTCGGTTTCACCGGATCCCGCTCGGGCGGAACCGCTCTGATGTCCACGGCTGCGTCACGTCCGGAACCCATTCCGGTTTACGCGGAGATGAGCTCGATCAACCCGGTCATCTTTTTCGAGGGGGCGCTGCAGGGTGATCTTGGTGAGCTCGCCAAGGCGTACACCACCTCCCTGACCGCCTCCAGCGGTCAGCTGTGCACCTCTCCCGGCCTCATCTTTGTCCCAACGGGCGACGCCGGTGACAATTTCCTGGCTGCAGTCGCCGCAGCACTCACACCGGCCGCCGGTCAGACCATGCTCACCCGTGGGATCGCAGATTCCTGGAACGCAGGTGTGGAGGCTCTGGGCTCGCAGGACGGCGTCGAACTGGTTGCGCAGGGAACAAAGGGAAGCACGGAGAACGCCCCGGCGCCTGCGGTCTTCGGGACGCAGGCCGAAACGTTCCTCAGCAACCCGGTTCTGCACGAGGAAATCTTCGGTGCAGCCTCCCTCGTGGTGCGTTACTCGTCCACAGAGGAACTGGTGGCGGCCGCCAAGCGCCTGGAAGGGCAGCTGACGGCTACCCTCCACCTCACCGGGTCCGACTATGCGACTGCCGCAGGTGTACTGCCTGTGCTCGAGCGCAAAGTGGGGCGCATCCTCGCCAACGGTTGGCCCACCGGCGTCGAAGTAGGGCACGCCATGGTGCACGGTGGCCCGTTCCCCGCGACCTCGGATTCGCGCACTACCTCGGTCGGCACCCTGGCCATCGAGCGTTTCCTGCGTCCGGTTGCTTACCAGAACATCCCGGAGGACCTTCTGCCGGCGCCTGTGCAGCAGGCGAACCCCTGGAAGCTCAACCGGCGGATTGACGGCAACGTCGTCGCCGAGAATGGAGGGCCTGAAGGAACAGTAGAAGCGACGGGAGAGGACGCTTGAGTACCCAGCCATCCATTGCGGGCGTCGAGGTTGTCCCCGTTGCGGGGTACGACTCCATGCTGCTCAACCTCTCCGGTGCGCATGGGCCGTTCTTCACCCGCAACGTAGTCATCATCACCGACTCCGACGGCCGGACCGGCCTCGGCGAGGTGCCGGGCGGGGAAGCCATTCGGTCCACCATCGAGGAGGCCGGGCGCTTCCTTGCCGGCAAGCCGATTGCTCAGTTCCGTAGCCTCCTGCGTTCGGTCGCTGCAGCCTTTGCGGATCGTGACGCCGGTGGCCGTGGACTGCAGACCTTCGACCTGCGGACCACGGTTCACGCCGTAACCGCGATCGAGTCGGCGCTGCTGGACCTGCATGGCCAGTTCCTTGGTGTCCCTGTCGCAGAACTGCTCGGCGACGGACAGCAGCGTGACGCGGTGCCGATGCTCGGCTACCTCTTCTACATCGGCAACCCCGACCTCACGGACCTGCCCTACCTTCGGGAGCCGGAAGGATCCGACAGCTGGGAGCGCGTGCGTCGTGAGGAGGCCATGACCCCCGAGGCTGTGGTTCGCCTCGCCGAGGCAGCGCAGGCCCGGTACGGGTTCTCCGACTTCAAGCTCAAGGGCGGTGTCCAGGCTGGAGACCTGGAGGTGGACGCCGTGACTGCGCTGAAGGAGCGGTTCCCGGATGCGCGCATCACGCTCGACCCGAACGGTGGCTGGTTGCTTGAGGACGCCATCCGGCTCGGCAAGCGGATGCGTGGCGTCGTGGCCTATGCCGAGGACCCTTGCGGTGCTGAAGGCAAGTTCTCAGGCCGTGAGGTTGTAGCTGAGTTCCGGCGGGCAACCGGGTTGCAGACTGCAACCAACATGATAGCGACTGACTGGCGCGAGATGGCCCATGCCGTGCGCACCAACGCCGTCGACATCCCACTGGCCGATCCGCACTTCTGGACTATGGCCGGTTCCGTTCGGGTGGCGCAGTTGTGTAATGAGTTCGGCCTGACCTGGGGATCGCACTCCAACAACCACTTCGACATCTCGCTGGCGATGTTCACCCACGTGGGCGCTGCAGCTCCGGGGGAGATCACCGCACTGGACACGCACTGGATCTGGCAGGACGGTCAGGGTCTGACCAAGGATCCGCTGCAGATCCGCAACGGCGAGATCCGGGTTCCTAACGCACCGGGCCTTGGCATCGAACTCGACAGGACACGGCTCGACGAGGCGCATACCCTCTATCTCGAGCACGGGCTGGGCGCGCGGGATGATGCGACGTCCATGCAGTATCTGATTCCCGAGTGGACCTTCGATCCGAAGAGGCCCTGCCTGGTCCGCTGATGCGGCTTGGATTTACCGGGTAGGGGCAGGAGGGGTAGTGGAGGGGGTTCTCCTCGGGTTCGGCGTCGTGCTGGTGCTGGTTGGCGTAGGCGTTGTGGCGTCGATCCTCCTCCCTACCCGGACCCGGGCCATGCAGGAGGGCCTCACGCCGGTGATCTACTACATCACCAACCCGGCGTTGATGTTCATCCTCCTCGCCGAGACGGAACTCGACGAGGTGCTCGGCATCTATACGCCGATCGCGCTGGTTGTGGCTGCCGCAACCAGCGCGATCTACGCGCTTTTCAGCCGCTTCGCGCTCAAGCGCCCGGCAGCGCAGACGGCGGTGGGTGCCATGGCCTCCTGCTACGTCAACGCAGGCAACATCGGCATCCCGATCGCCCTGTATGCGGTCGGCAGCTCAGCTCCGGTGGTCTCGGTGCTCCTGGCCCAGCTGCTGGTGATCGCACCGGTCTTCCTCACCATCTTCGCGTGGTGCGGCAGGAAAACGACGACGGCGGCACCCGCCTCGGCCGGTTCATCGCAGTCTGCCGGTGCTACACCAACACTCGGGCGGACCGTACTGCGCTCGGTCGCCAACCCTGTGACCACCGGCACCGCGGCCGGCGCTCTGTTCGCAGCGAGCGCATTGACGCTGCCGGACATCGTTTGGATTCCGCTGGAGATGCTGGGCCAGGCGTCCATTCCGCTGCTGCTGGTGGTCTTCGGGATGAGCCTGCGCGGGCAGAAGCCGCTGGCGCAGCGGAGCCTGCGAGCCGACGTCGTGCTTGGAAGTGTGGTGAAGCTGGCGCTCATGCCGGTGATCGCCTGGGCGGTTGCGTACTACCTGTTCCGTGTCGAGGGCACGGCGCTCCTCGGCGTCGTGGCAATGGCGGCCCTGCCCACGGCGCAGAACGTGTTCCTGTTCTCCTCGCAGTTCGGTCTCAAGGTGACGCTGGTGCGTGACATCATCCTGATGAGCTCACTCCTGGCGCTGCCGGCGTCCCTCCTCGTGGCTTTGCTGCTCGGGTGAGCGGACTGGATGGTGCGCGTCAGCAGGGACGCGGCTGCGGTGCTTGAGCTGTCGGTTCCCTGAGCCTCAGATGAGATCCTCCATGAGGCGGGCGAGGATGTCGTTCATGGCCAGGAGGCCAATGAGTTGGTTCCCCTCCACCACCACCAATCTGCTGAGATGGTAGCGGCTCATCAGGGTGGCTGCCTGACGCACGGACAGGTCCTCGTTCACGGTGATCGCGGGTATGGTGGCGGCGTCGTAAACGTTCAGGAGGTCGATATCGCCTTCCTGGGCCACGACGGTATCCAGAAGTTCCCTGTAGCTGAGCATGCCGTAGGCGTCATGGGCGTGTTGCCGGTCCACCACAAGGCTCTTCACCTGGCGGTCCCTCATCATGGACAGCGCTTCACGCAGGGTGCTGTAGGGGGAGATCGTCACGACCTGGGGCACCATGACATCTTTGACGGTGAGCATTCTTCCTCCTCGTAACGGGCGGCTTCGTGGGGCCTTAGTCAGGTTTCGTCCCGGCGCATGTGCTCTTCGAAGCTGACGATTTGGCGCATATCGATGCCGGTCAGGTGCTCGATCGGAATCGCGAACGCCAGACCGTGGGATTCGGTGCCCTTGACCAGTACCTGGTGCAGTTCCTTCAGGATCGGCGCCGTCAGGTGCGAGCCGACGACCATGAGCAGCACGGACTGGGTCCCTTCGAAAGTCAATCCGAAGAAGGTCTTCCGGGCCTCACTTCCGATGCCCTTGCCCGGCAGGATCGTCACACCCGTTGCACCGGCGCGGTGGGCACGATCTATTACCTTGTCCTCCAACTCATCGGGGGCGATCACGACGACAGCGGTAAACTTCATGCCAGTTCCCTCCTCAAGCGGGGAAATCTCTCCATCAACATGGCATACACCATCACAGCAATGACAGGGAAGATCGAAGCGTAGGCGATTAGCCCGAACCCGTCGATCAGCACGTTCCGACCCTCCACAGCCGCCGCAAGTCCGATACCCAGGGCCGTTACCAATGGAACCGTCACCTCCGAGGTGGTCACCCCGCCAAGGTCGAACGCCAGCGCGGTGATGTACTTCGGGGCCAGGAAAACCAGCACGATCGCCACTGCATAAGAGGCCATGATGAAGTAGTGAAACGGCCCGCCCACCAAGATCCGGTAGACCCCGAAACCGATCCCGAGCCCGACCCCAAGAGCGACAATAATGCGGACAGCAACGGCGTTGATCCTGCCGGGAGAAGCGTCCTGGGCTTGTTCGCCTATGGCTACCAGGGCGGGCTCGGCCATAGTGACCGCGAAGCCAATGAGCACGGCGAAGAGCAGAATCAGGGCCGGGGTTCCCTGCTCGATGAGCTGGTTGGCCATGAGCGTCCCGAGTGGGAACAGTCCGAGCTTGAGTCCCAGGACGAACGCGTAGAGACCCACCAGGACCATAATGAAACCGACCACCACGCGCCAGGGCCGGGCGAGCCTGCGCTGGAGCGCGACGTACTGGAAGAACAGGACCACCCCGACGATCGGCAGGACATTCCGGATCATTTCCGCCAATTCAAGGATCATGCCCAGCACACCGTCTGGAGACTCGTTACCTGAGTCAGCCTGCGGAAGTGCCCCGGCTCCGCCGAAGGAATAGACCCACGTTCCATACAGCTGCACACCGATCACCGGCACCATCACGCACAGAGCGACCAGCCCGAAGCCGTCCACCAGTTGGCTGCGGCCCCGGATCGAATTGGCAAGACCGAGTCCGATAGCCGCAATCAGGGGAACGCTCACGATGTTGGTCGTGACACCGCCGGAGTCGTAAGCCAAACCAACGATCTCCGCCGGGGCAATGTAGGTGAGTCCCAAAGCGACCGCGTATCCGGCGATGAGCAGCTTGTATACGGCCCAACCGCGCAGCACCCGCAGGACGCCAAGAACCAGAACCAGCCCTACCGAGAACGCGATGACGAAGCGCAGGATCAGCCCGTTGATGCGCCCTTCGCTGACAAGTTCAGCCTGTTCGGCCACGGCGATCACGGCCGGCTCGGCAATCGAGGCAGCGAAGCCGATCGCGAAACCAAACGGCAGCAGCAGCCTAAGCGCGCCGCTCCGGACGAACTGGTTAGCCAGGTTCCTCCCCACGGGGAATACGCTCAAATCAAGACCCTGCAGGAATACGGCGATACCAACGGCCACTACCAGTAGTCCCGTGACCAGAGTCCACGGGTCATCGGGCACCCTACGGAACACCAGCACCTGGAATACCGTCACCACGACAACGATGGGCAGAAGACTACTCAGTGCCTTTACGAATTCATTCGCGAAGCGGCTGAGGTGCTCCATCGGGTCCTCTCCCGGTGACGATTCTGCGAGTTCCGTGGCACTTCAGTGTCGCTGGGACGGCAGATCGGTGTCCACACTTACTCTGATTCCGACCCGACGGCGGGGCACCGCGCTGAAGTACCGTTCAACCGCCGCGTAGGACAGACTTGCTCCATGGCAGATTCAGAAGAAATCACAACTCAGGAATCGACCGTGGAGGAGTGGACGGGTGCCCTGGCCGAGTCCGTGGGCTCGCCGGGCGGCGGTGCCGGAGCAGGGGTAATGCTCGCCATTGCGGCGTCGTTGACCTCTATGGTTGCCGGCTACACGGACGGGGAGGATAACCAGCAGGCTCAGGTGGAGGAAATTCTCACGCGGGCGCAAAAGCTCCGGCAGGTTGCGCTCGGTTTGGCAGATGATGACGCTTCTGCCTCGAGCGCGTTCGGGGCGGCGTTTCGCCTGGAACCGGGCGAGGAGCGGGACAGCGCAATACGGGAAGCGTCCCTTGGTGCAGCCCGATCGTCGGCAACGCTCGGCGACCACGCCATCGACGCCATCGATGACTTGTCCTGGCTCGCGCACAATGGCAATCCCGCTCTGATTGCCGACGTCGTTGTTGCGTTCGGTGCCCTCAGGGCAGCTGTGACGGGCGCACGTACCAACGTCAGCTTCGACCTGGCCACGCTGAGGTCCTCCGGCCTCACGCTGGAGGAGATCCGGGAACAGCAGCCCGGTCTGTGGGCAACGGTAGAACGGTTGGACTCCGCGATCCAACGTGTTGACGCAGCCATGGCCGCCGTCGACGACCGCGCTGCTCCGACCGACTCGGTATGACTGCACGCCGGAAGGCGATCGTTGTAGGCGCCGGAGTGGCGGGTCTTTCCGCGGCTGTTGCCCTGCGCCATTCACAATGGTCAGTGAAGGTTTTGGAGCAGCAGCCGGAGCTACGGACTTCAGGCACTGCGGTTGTGCTGCACCGTGCGGCTCTCAAGGGACTTGAAGCTGTCGGCCTCGGCGAGGAAGTTGTGGAGAGGGCCGTTCCGCTGACCCAACTGCAGATACGCACCCGCAGATCCGTGCCGCTCACACCACCCAAGCACGCCACAACCTCCGTGCTGATCAACCGTTCGGCGCTCGTCGCCCTCCTCCGGGCCGCACTGCCGGAGGAAGCGCTCGCCTTCGGACAACCGTTGGCGGCGCGTGATCTCCCGCTGGCGTATGAGGAGGCAGACCTTGTCGTAGCGGCCGATGGCGTGAACAGCGCACTCCGCCAGGCATTGTTCGGACACCGATACGCCGCGGTCGCTACCGGAACCACGGTGTGGCGGGGCACGGCACGAACGACGACGACGGGACTCACCGAATACTGGGGCCAGGGACGTCGTTTCGGGGTCAGCGGCCGCCCCGGCGGAGGAACAAACTGGTACGCAACGGCGGTCCTCGCGCCGGCACAAGATGCATCGCCGCACTCGGCTCTTGAGCTGAAGCGACTGTTCGGACACTGGTGCGGCCCCGTAGCGTCCACAGTGGAGAGCATTGACCGGGAATCCCTCCTGCGGCACGAGATTCACCACCTGGCGAAGCGTTTGCCTCGGTATTACCTCGGCAGGACGGTTCTTGTCGGCGATGCTGCCCACGCCATGACGCCGGATCTCGGACGGGGTGCTAATGAAGCCATTCTCGACGCGCTGGTGCTGGCAGGGAAATTTGAATTGCACGAAGGGGTGGACAGCGCGCTGGCCGATTACGACAGGTCCAGGCGCCCGCGCACCCAACTTGTCGCCGCTGGATCCGCAGCAATCGATGCCCTCGTCCACAGGGTGCCGCCGCGACGGCTAACGGCATTGAGGTTGCGCACCTGAAGCCGCTGAGCGCAGGGGCGCAACCGTACCCAAGAGCTTCCCCGCATCCAGTACCGTTTGACATGTGACCGTAAACAATGGGCCGACGTCATCGGCGGCTCCGTCCCTGCAGCCCGCTCCGCGCAAGCGCGCCGCCAACATACGCGACGTAGCCAAGGCGGCGGGCGTCTCCCACCAGACCGTTTCACGCGTCATCAACGGGCACCCGAGCCTGCGTGAGAGCACTCGGCAGCGGGTGCTGGAGGCGATGGAGGCACTGCAGTTCCGCCCGAACCGAGCAGCCCGCTCGCTGGTCACCAGCCGCTCCGGCATGATCGGTGTCCTGGTCACGAATGGCACTTACTTCGGTCCTGCCTCTACTCGGGCAGCAATCGAATCCGCAGCCGCCAGCGCAGGCTACCTGGTAGACACCGCTACCCTGACGTCGCTCGATGAGGCGGCTTTCAAGGAGGTCCTGGAGCGGCTGGTCGATCACGCGGTTGAAGGGCTCATCATCCTGGCACCACAGGAAGCCACCCTTCGCCAGTTGGGGCACCTGTCGGTCAAACTCCCGATGGTGACGGTCCACTCGACATCCCCCGCCGATGATCACGGGCTTTCGGTTGACCAAGTCGCCGGCGCGCGGCTCGCAACCCGGCACTTGCTGCAGTTGGGCCACCGGAAGGTGGGACATGTCGCCGGGCCGGCCGGGTGGGTGGAATCGAAGGAGAGAATTCGCGGGTTCCGCACCGAGATGGCGGACTGGGGACTCAATGCGTCGCGGATCGTTACAGGCGACTGGACTTCCGACAGCGGTTTCCGCATGGGCGAGGAGCTCCTCGCGAAGGACCCGCCCACCGCAGTCTTCTCCTCAAACGACCAGATGGCGCTCGGGTTCATGCACGCATGCCGCGAGCGCGGCATGCGGGTTCCCGAAGACATCAGCATTGTCGGCTTTGATGACATGCCCGACGCCGCCCACTTCGCTCCGCCGTTGACCACAGTTCGCCAGGACTTCCCGGAACTGGGACGGCGGTGCGTCGCCCACCTGCTCGTGCAGTTGGGCGCGCCCGTCGAGAACGCGCCGCGAACCGTAGTCCCCGAACTTATAGTCCGCCAGTCAGCGGCAGGGCCCAGGTAGAACGCCTCGCGAAAGCGCACGGTGATGGATCATTCGAAATCATTCCACCGGCAGGGCGCTGATCGCCGCGCGTTCGACCTGGAGGCCTCTGTGGTAGCGGTCGAGGTAGGTTGCGAAGCCGGCGACGTCGGCCGCGTGAGGTTCGGTTGTTTCGAATTCGGCGCTGGCGAATACGTTTTTACGCAGGTAAGCGTCCAGGTTGAGCTCATTGCCGGCGGCGTTGGCTGAGGCGTACGAAGCCAGCACCGCGATCCCCCAAGGGCCGCCTTCGGAGGCCGTCGCCGCGACGGAAACCGGTGCGGCGAGAGCGCCCGAGAGGAAGCGCTGCGCCACGCCGGCTGTGCGGAACAAGCCTCCGTGCGCAAACATCTGGTCCAGCTCAACGCCCTCGCCGCTGAGCACGCGCATACCCAGGGCGAGGGTACCGAAAACTCCATAGAGTTGGGCGCGCATGAAATTTGCAAGCGTGAATTCGCTGTCCGGCGTCCGTAGGAACAAGGGCCGGCCCTCAACGATTTCGGCAATCGGTTCCCCGGCGAGGTGGTTGTAGGCGAGCAGGCCGCCGGCGTTGGGTGCGCCCTCGAGTGCCTCACGGAAGAGCGTGTTGAAGACGTCATCCGACTCGAGAGCAGCACCGGACGCCGACACGGCTCCGGAGGCGGCAGCGAAGCGGGAGAAGAGCCCTACCCACGCGGCGAGCTCGCTGGCGCCATTGTTGCAGTGCACCATCGCTACCGGGTCGCCGGAAGGAGTTGTCACCAGATCCAGTTCATGGTGCACCCGATCCAGCGGACGTTCGAGTACCACCATCGCGAAGATGCTCGTGCCGGCGCTGACGTTGCCGGTACGGGGGGCAACCGAGCAAGTTGCCACCATCCCGGTGCCGGCGTCACCCTCCGGGGGGCACAGAAGGGCACCGGGCTGGAGACTGCCCGTGGGGTCAAGGAGGGCGGCTCCCTCAGCTGTCAGCTCGCCTGCCGGTTGTCCTGCCACCAGTACGTCGGGGAGGAGTTCGGAAAGCTTCAGGCCGGGTGCAGTTTGGGCTGCCAAGTTGTCATAGCGGGACAGCAGTTCGGCGTCGTAGTCATTGGTGCGGGAGTCGATGGGGAACATCCCGGACGCATCCCCCACACCAAGGACCTTGCGCCCGGTCAGCTCACGGTGCACATAGCCGGCAAGGGTTGTGATGGAGCGAATCTTCGGTACATGCGGTTCACCGTCCAGTAGGGCCTGATGCAGGTGTGCAACGGACCACCGGAGCGGGATATTGACTCCGAAGAGTTCGGTGAGCTCGGCCGCCGCCAGCCCGGTGTTGGTGTTGCGCCAAGTACGGAAGGGAACGAGGAGTTCGTCGCTGTCGTCGAAGGCCAGGTAACCATGCATCATCGCTGAGACACCTATCGCGCTCAGACTGCCCAGCCGTGTGCCGTAGCGGCCTTCGACGTCGGCGGCCAGATCCGCGTAGGCGGCCTGAATGCCCGTCCAGACGTCTTCCAGCGAGTAGGTCCAAAGGCGGTCGACGAGTTTGTTCTCCCAGTCATGACTGCCTACAGCCAGGACCGTCGAAGGGTCCTCACCAATCAGGCACGCCTTGATACGCGTCGATCCGAGCTCGATTCCGAGGCAGGCACGGCCGCCGGCAATAACGTCCTTGGGGTCGGTCATGAGCAAAGTCTCCTTAGATAAGAGGTCACGGCTGCTAAGAGAAAGGCCAAGCCCTAGCCACTTGGAACTGGCCTGTTTTTCTGACCGATCCGTCGATGGGAAGTGTCGCGACCCTGCCATGCTTGACATCAAACGTGAGCTCCAGCATATAGTGTGAACGGTCACATTAGGTAGTTCCCAGTGCATAGCCGCCATGAAAATCGGCAGCTACCGTCGCCGCAGCCAGAAAGACCTGATGCAGCGATTCAAGGAACTCCTCCGGGCCGCCTACTCGAAAGCGATGGTCAACGCATGACTAGCACCACTGAGTCCTTCACGGATCGTGAATTGGACGCCATCAACGCCGTCCGCCGGGATGTGGCCACGCTCCATGGTGAGCTGGTCCGCTACAACCTTGTTGTCTGGACGGGTGGAAACGTATCGGGACGCGTGCCCGGCATGGATCTCTTCGTTATCAAGCCGAGCGGTGTGGACTATGACCACCTGACGCCGGAGAACCAGATCCTGTGCGACCTCGACGGCAACGTCATCGAAGGCACACCCGGCTCTGAGCGTTCACCCTCCAGCGACACCGCTGCCCACGCGTACGTCTACCGCAACATGCCCCGCGTCGGGGGAGTGGTCCACACCCATTCCACCTACGCGACGGCGTGGGCTGCCCGCGGTGAGTCCATCCCGTGCGTGATCACCGCCATGGCGGACGAGTTCGGCGGCGAAATCCCGGTGGGCCCGTTTGCGATCATTGGTGATGACTCGATCGGCCGCGGCATCGTCGACACGCTGACCGGCCACCGCTCGCGGGCGGTACTGATGCAGAACCACGGACCGTTCACCATCGGCAAGGACGCGCGCGACGCCGTCAAAGCCGCCGTCATGCTCGAGGACGTGGCCCGCACCATCCACATCTCCCGTCAGCTCGGCGACCCGCTGCCCATCGAGCAGCGCCACATCGAATCCCTCTTTGACCGCTATCAGAACGTTTACGGGCAGTCCACGCCCGCAGGAACCGGAGCCGCACTGTGACTACCCTGAACACCTCGCTCGACCAGTACGAGATCTGGTTCCTCACCGGCAGCCAGGACCTCTACGGTGACGAAACACTCCGCCAGGTGGCCGAGCAGTCCCAGCAGATCGTGAAGATGATCGGCGCGTCCGATGTGCCGGTCAAGGTGGTGTGGAAACCGACTCTGAAGGACTCTGCTTCCATCCGCCGCATGGCCCTGGAGGCGAATGCCAGCGACAAGACGATCGGCGTCATCGCCTGGATGCACACGTTCAGTCCCGCCAAGATGTGGATTGCCGGGCTCGATACGCTGCGCAAGCCGCTGCTTCACCTGCACACGCAGATCAACGTCGAGCTGCCCTGGGCTGACATCGACTTCGACTTCATGAACCTCAACCAGGCTGCCCACGGTGACCGCGAATTCGGCTACATCCAGACCCGGCTCTCGGTGGCGCGGAAGACCGTCGTCGGGCACGTCTCCAACCCCGCTGTGACCGCACAGATCGCTACCTGGTCCCGCGCGGCCGCCGGCTGGGCCGCCGTCCATGAACTCAAGGTTGCCCGTTTCGGCGACAACATGCGCAACGTCGCCGTCACCGAGGGCGACAAAACCGAGGCCGAGCTACG
The DNA here is from genome assembly GCF_058269075.1 of Arthrobacter sp. TJ-270. Taxonomy (NCBI): domain Bacteria; kingdom Bacillati; phylum Actinomycetota; class Actinomycetes; order Micrococcales; family Micrococcaceae; genus Arthrobacter; species Arthrobacter sp. TJ-270. The sequence goes on from NZ_JBZCNB010000003.1 coordinate 352,939, forward strand.
CTTCGGGGTCTCCATCAATACCTGGGGTGTCAACGAGCTCGTCGAGGTGGTGGACGCGCAGTCCGACGCGGACATCGACGCGCTGGTCGAGGAGTACGAGGCAACGTACGACGTCGTTCCTGAGCTGCGGCGCGGAGGCGACCGTCACGAGTCCCTCCGGTACGGAGCGCGGCAGGAGCTCGCGCTCAAGTCCTTCCTCGAGGGCGGTTCCTTCGGTGCGTTCACGACGACGTTTGAGGACCTCGGCGGACTGCGCCAGCTTCCCGGGTTGGCAGTTCAGCGCCTGATGGCCGCAGGCTACGGCTTCGGCGCCGAAGGCGACTGGAAGACAGCCGTCCTGGTCCGCGCTGCCAAGGTGATGGGCGCCGGACTGCCGGGCGGCGCATCGCTGATGGAGGACTACACGTACCACCTGGTGCCTGGGGAGGAGAAGATCCTGGGCGCGCACATGCTGGAGATCTGCCCCACCCTTACCACGTCAAAGCCCACGCTTGAGGTGCACCCCCTGGGCATCGGCGGCAAGGAGGACCCGGTCCGGCTGGTGTTCGATACGGACTCAGGCGACGCCGTCGTTGTTGCCATGTCCGACATGCGGGACCGCTTCCGTCTCACGGCCAACGCCGTCGAGGTGGTTCCGCCGGACGCACCTCTGCCGAACCTGCCGGTGGCGCGCGCCGTCTGGAAGCCGCAACCGGATCTGGCGACGTCGGCAGCTGCCTGGCTGAGCGCCGGGGCTGCGCACCATACTGTGATGAGCACCGCCGTCGGCCTCGATGTGTTCGAGGACTTCGCCGACATTGCCGGCACCGAACTGCTCCGCATCGACAGCACGACGACGCTGCGTGAGTTCCAGCGTGAGTTGCGGTGGAACTCGGCCTACTACCGGCTGGCGCAGAAGCTTTAGTCACAGCCGGGTAACAATTCAGCAGAGTCATTCCCCATTGCGCCATAGCACCCTAATGTTGCGGGCAGTGTGACCGATCACATACGAACATTGAGACCGGTGGAACCGTCCGTTCCCCGGCGAAGGAAATACATCTTCCGGGCGCTGTTGCCCGGCAGGAAAGGAAAGACATGAAGAACAACATGCTTATGGGAGTGGCCGCCGCTAGTGCGCTGGTACTGTCCCTCTCCGCCTGTGGCGGCAGCCGCGGTGGCGGCGGTGACGAGGCCGCAGGCGAAGGCTCCAACGAGGGCGCCCGGATCGGCGTGGCCATGCCAACGCAGCAGTCGGAGCGGTGGATCGCGGACGGCGAGAACGTCCAGGCGCAACTGGAGGAACTCGGCTACGAGGTGGACCTTCAGTTTGCCAACGACGACATTCCGACCCAGATCTCCCAGATTGAGAACATGATCAACGGGGGGGCCGAGGCTCTGGTCATCGCCTCCATCGACGGCACCACCCTGACCAGCGTCCTGGAAACCGCCGAGGCGCAGGACATCCCGGTCATTGCCTATGATCGCCTGATCAATGGATCCGAGACGGTCGACTATTACACCACATTCGATAACTACCAGGTGGGAGTGCAGCAGGCAACATCACTGCTGACCGGACTTGGCGTTCTCGATGAGAACGGGGAGGAAACCGGTGAGGAGGGCCCGTTCAACGTCGAGCTCTTCGCCGGTAGCCCGGACGACAACAATGCAACTTTCTTCTGGGAAGGAGCGATGGACACGCTGCAGCCTTATCTGGACAGCGGAGTGCTGAACGTTCCCAGCGGCCAGACCGAGTTTGACCAGGCTGCCATTCTCCGCTGGCTCCCGGCCACGGCTCAGGCCCGCATGGAGGACCTCATCACAGTTGGTGGCGGTGAGCGCCTCGACGGTGTGCTGTCACCTTACGACGGACTGTCCATCGGCATTATCTCGGCGCTGACCTCGGGCGGGTACTCCAAGGACGAGCTTCCCGTGGTGACCGGCCAGGATGCGGAGCTGGGCTCTGTGCAGTCCATCATCGCCGGTGAGCAGTATTCCACAATCTTCAAGGACGTCCGCAAGCTCGGCGAGCGTGCCGTCCTCATGGTCGACGCGCTGATGAAGGGCGAGGAGCCTGAGGTCAACGACACCGAGACCTACGACAACGGCGTGAAGGTCGTGCCGTCCTACCTGCTCGAGTCGGAAATCGTGACTGTGGATAACTACGAGGAAGTCCTCATCAACAGCGGTTACTACAACGCTGACGAGGTTCAGTAGACCTTCCAGCCTGCTGTGGCCGGCGGTTCGCGCCGCCGGCCACAGCGGTTCCAGGCACGATTAAGGAAGCATCATGACACAGCACATCCTTGAGATGCGTGGTATCACCAAGACGTTCCCAGGCGTCCGCGCCCTTGACGGCGTGAACCTTGCCGTGGAGCGCGGCGAAGTCCACGCGATTTGCGGCGAGAACGGTGCCGGCAAGTCCACGCTTATGAAAATCCTCTCCGGTGTCTATCCCCATGGCACCTATGACGGCGACATCGTTTTCGAAGGCAACACCGCCTCATTCCGCGGCATCAAGGACAGCGAGCAGAGCGGCATCGTGATTATTCACCAGGAGCTCGCGCTGTCACCGTTCCTTTCGGTAGCGGAGAACATCTTCCTCGGTAACGAACGTTCCAAGGCCGGGATGATCGACTGGAACGATACGAACCTGGCAGCGACGAAACTCCTGAAGCGGGTTGGCCTGCGTATCAATCCCGTCACTCGAGCCCAGGACATCGGCGTCGGGGCACAGCAGCTCGTGGAGATCGCAAAGGCTCTCTCCAAGGACGTGAAGCTGCTTATCCTGGATGAGCCGACCGCAGCTCTCAACGATGAGGATTCCGCACATCTTCTCTCGCTCGTGAGCGGTCTGAAGGCCGAAGGCATCACCAGTATCATGATCAGCCACAAACTCAACGAGATTCGCGCGGTCGCCGACTCAGTCACGATCATCCGCGACGGTCGTACCATCGAAACCCTTAGCCTCCATGACGGCTCTGTCACTGAGGAACGCATCATCAAGGGGATGGTCGGGCGGGACATGGCGCATCGCTACCCCGAACGTACGCCGTCCATCGGCGAGGAGGTGTTCCGGGTCGAGGACTGGACGGTTCATCACCCCCAGGAGCACCATCGGGTGGTCGTCGACAACGCCCACCTCAACGTCCGCGCAGGTGAAATTGTCGGCATTGCCGGCCTCATGGGGGCTGGACGCACGGAACTGGCGATGAGCATTTTCGGTCGAAGTTATGGGTCCGCGATCTCAGGGCGGCTCTATAAGAACGGCAAGGAAATCACCGCGCGAACCGTCAGCGACGCCATCAAGCATGGGATCGCGTATGCCACCGAAGACCGGAAGCGGTACGGACTCAACCTCATTGAGGACATCAAGCGGAATGTATCCGGTTCTGCACTCAGCAAGCTTGCGCGGTTCGGGTGGGTTGACGGGCATCAGGAAACTGTTGTCGCGAATGACTACCGCAAATCCATGAACATCAAAGCGCCGTCGGTTTCTGCTATTACCGGCAAGCTTTCCGGCGGCAACCAGCAAAAAGTTGTGTTGTCCAAGTGGATGTTCGCTGATCCGGACATCCTGATTCTCGATGAGCCGACGCGCGGCATTGACGTCGGCGCGAAGTACGAGATTTACACCATCATCAATCGTCTGGCCGCCGAGGGTAAGGCGATTATCGTCATCTCCTCTGAACTGCCTGAGCTGCTCGGTATCTGCGACCGCATCTACACCCTCGCAGAAGGCGTGATCACCGCGGAGGTACCCATCGTGGATGCCACTCCCGAATACCTCATGCAACATATGACCAAGGAAAAGGACTAACTCCATGGCAACAACCGTCAAGGAAGCCGAAGCGACGCCGCCACGTCCCACCGTCGAGCACGGACTCGCCTTCCTGACCAGCCGGCTGCGTCAGATCGGCATATTTGTCGCGCTTCTGGTCATCGTCACTTTGTTCCAGGTTCTGACCGGCGGACAGCTACTGCAGGCAGACAACGTTTCGAACATCATCGTTCAGAACAGCTACATCCTACTGCTGGCCATCGGCATGGTGATGATCATTATCGCCGGCCATATTGACCTGTCCGTCGGCTCCGTGGCAGCCTTCGTAGGTGCAATGTCCGGAGTAATGATTCAGGACTGGGGCTTCCCCTGGTGGCTGACTCTGTTCTTGTCGCTCTTCATCGGAGCCCTGGTCGGGGCCTGGCAAGGCTTCTGGGTGGCATACGTGGGGATCCCGGCCTTTATCGTGACGCTAGCGGGGATGCTTCTGTTCCGTGGCCTTGCCCAGATCACGCTCGATAACCAGCGCATCTCCGGGTTCCCAAATGAATACCGTCAGCTGGGCGGCGGATTCCTCTTCCCGGGCTTGTTCCCGCCGGACACAAACATCCTCGACTGGACAACGGTAGGCCTTGGGCTCATCTCTGTAGCGCTGCTGATCTTCAGTCAGCTGCGTTACCGTAGCGCCCGGAAAAAGCTCAACCTTGAGGACGAGCCTGCCGCTTGGTTCTACACCAAGCTCACATTCGGCATCGTCGTCATTCTCGGCCTCACCTATCTGCTGGCTTCCTCGCGGAGCGGCACACCCATTGTGCTTGTGGTGCTGGGTGTCCTCGTCGTTGTGTACAGCGCGGTCATGAACAACTCCGTCTTCGGTCGTCATATCTACGCCCGCGGCGGTAATCTGCAGGCCGCACAGCTGTCCGGCGTGAAAACGAGGCACATCGACTTCTGGCTCTTCGTGAATATGGGCGTTCTTGCGGCTCTGGCGGGATTGGTCTTCACTGGACGGTTGAACTCCGCGGGACCCGGCGCTGGTACCCTCTTCGAGCTTGATGCCATCGCCGCGGCCTTCATCGGTGGGGCCGCTGTTACCGGCGGTGTGGGCACGGTGGTCGGAGCTATCACCGGTGGGCTCATCATGGGCGTGCTGAACAACGGCATGTCCCTGCTGGGCGTCGGTATCGACTATCAGCAATTCATCAAGGGTATAGTGCTGCTGCTTGCCGTCGCCTTCGACGTCTTCAACAAGCGCAAGGCATCCAATGCGTTGAAATAACCCTGTAGTTCATTGGGCAGGACACGCCCCTTAAGACCACTCTTTAGGGGTGTGTCCTGCCAACTCACGTGTAGGAGAAACTCATGACGAACGACGTCGGCACGAACTGGGCGGGCAACCTGGCCTACAGCGCTTCAACCCTGCATCACCCCGCCACAGTGGACGAGGTGCGCCGGATTGTTGCCGCGTCAACGTCAATCCGTGCACTGGGATCGCGCCACTCCTTCAACGACATCGCTGACGGGACCGCCGAGTTGCTGTCGACGGCGGCGCTGTCCGGCCCGGTAACGATCAACCCGGACCGCTCCACCGTGACCGTGGGCGCCGGAATCCGCTACGGCGAGTTGGCCGGTGAGCTCGAGAGGGCAGGGTTAGCGCTGGCGAACCTCGCCTCGCTGCCGCACATCTCGGTGGGAGGGGCCGTGGCAACGGGGACCCACGGCTCCGGCAACCGGAACCGCAGCCTGGCGGCAGCCGTCGTCGGGCTGGAACTGGTGACCGGCAGCGGTGACCTGGTGCGGTTCGAAGCCGGAGACCCCGACTTTGAGGGCGCGGTAATCAACCTTGGCGCACTGGGTATCGTCACGAGCCTCGATCTGGAGATTGAGCCGGCCTTCGAGGTAGAGCAAACCGTTTTTGAAAAACTGCCGCTGGAAAATTTGGTGCAGAATTTCGACGGCGTGACCGGCGCCGCGTACAGCGTCAGTGTCTTCATTACGTGGCGCGATCCGGACGTGGCCGACTCGGTGTGGGTGAAGCGTCGGCCGGACCGAGATGCGCCGCTGGCGGCGACTCTGTTTGGTGCGCTTCCCGCGGAGGATGAGCGACACCCTCTGCCCGGGCTGCCGGCCATCGGATGCACTCCCCAGCTGGGTGCGGCGGGCCCCTGGTACAACCGGCTGCCCCACTTCAAGCTCGACTTCACGCCCAGCAACGGTGTGGAGCTCCAGTCGGAGTACCTTGTTCCCCGCGAGCATGCTGTAGCCGCCATCCGCGCGGTCAGGGAGCTCAGCACCGAGATTGCGCCTCTCCTGCAGGTCAACGAAATCCGGACGGTTGCCGCCGATGAGCTGTGGCTGAGCTCAAGCTACGGAACCGACGCCGTCGGCCTGCATTTCACCTGGATCCAGGATCAACCGGCCGTCGAAGCGTTCCTGCCGACTCTTGAGGCAGCGCTGGAGCCGTACTCGGCAAGGCCGCACTGGGGCAAGCTGTTCACTGCCGGCGCCCACGATCTTGACCGGCTCTATCCGCGGCTGGAGGACTTCCGGATCCTGGCGAAGCGGCTCGATCCCGAAGGTGTCTTCACCAACCCGTTTACCGAAGCCGTTATGGGGCGCTGAAACCCCTGGGGCCCTGCGAACGCTTCCCGACAATAACCACGCCCGCGGCCAGCAGGAGCAGCGCGGCGCTGATACCGGGCAGCAACGGGAAGCCGGTTGCTTCGGAGGCCGGTTCCTCGCTTCCGGCGGCTGGTGTAACAGGAACCGGTGTATCAGAGGGCGTAGGAGCCTGATACATCGGCGCCCAGGCATACGGAGGCATCGCAAACGGTGCGATCTCCTTTTCGGGTTCTTCGGTTTCTTCCGCAGCGGGTTCCGGAACAGGTTTAAGCGGCACAAACTCCAACGGCGGCGGAAACACCGGGGCGGGCGGAGGCGGAAGAACGAACTGCTGGGGAGCCGGGGCCGGGGCCGGTTGAGCCGGCGGAGGCGCCGGTGCGGGTGGCGGTGGCGGCTCGACGGGCGGTGGCGGCTCGACGGGCGCAGGCGCCGGTGCGGGCTCCTCCGTCGGTTCCGGCTCAGGTGCAGGAGTTACCACTTCTGGAGGAGCAGTTGTTGGCGGAGCAGTCGTTGGAGGTGGAGGTGGAGGTGGCTCAGTCGTTGGGGCAAGACTAGGTTGACCGGTCTCAGTATCGACAGGTTCCAGCGTTTCATCCTCGGACGATTCCCCGCGCAGTGTGGGCTGGGTTTCCCCGTTAGCCGGCGGTCCATGCTCAGCTGGTGGTCCGGTATCGGGTTGCGTGGGCTGCGTCGACGGAGAAGGCAGACCCGACTCCTGATCCACCTCGTGTTCGGCATGCGCGACCGGAGCGGCGGCGAACGTTGCTCCGATGAAGAGCGCCGCCCCTGCGGTGTACTTGAACCAGTTGTTAGTGCTCTGCACAGATATCTCCCAACGCTGCACGGGCGACGGGCGCTACACAGCTCCACGTTCCAGGCGTCGGCGCGTTGAATACGAGCCACCCTACCGTAAGTGTGCTTACTAGTTTACACAAAAGGCTCGAAGATGTATCCCGGTCGAATTCAGTATCAGCCGCGCAACCGGGCTCCCGTCCATGCGAAAAGCTCCGGAATGATGGTGGGCGCAGAGTCGAGGAAGAAGGAAAGCATGGAAATCGCCGGGATGATGAGGACTGCAATTAGCAGGAGATTGATGATCAATGAGACCTTCCCGGTCCGTGGCGCTGGACTGCCGCGGGTCGAATAAGCGCAGAGATAACCAGCCAAAGCCACCCAGTCCCATCGGGCATAGCAGCGCGGCCCCATACACGATGACGACGTCGATCATCCAGCCCTCGTCTGCCGGAACGGAGGCGAACATTAGGTAGATCAGGGCTGCAAGCGCGAGGACGATGACTGGTGCAATCAGTCCAAGCAGCCTTCTCATCATCCAGAAACCCGACCTCCCGGGTTGTCCGGTGTCTGCTCCATAGGTAGCGCCGTTCTCAGCCATGCCCGTCCGTTCTCTCGTTGACGAGAGTACCGAGCACCTGCCTGTTGCGGTTTTGACTATCCACAGCCCTCGCTCGCGGATAGCGCTTGGGCCAACGGATATCGGCCGGGATGCCACCAGGAGGCCGAAACGCTATCGCAGAGCGAGGCCCTGAACCCGAGCCGGACGGGTCAGCGCTGCTTGCGCTGCCCCTCCAGGATCTCGCGGATGGAGAGTGCGCCGGTGACGTCCTCGGCCGTTGTCCGGCCCAGCACCACCACCCGGTCAGCGAGGCGGACTGCCTCTTCCATACTGTTCGTCGCCAGGAGAACAGTGGTGGGGAGCGCCCGATGGAGGGTCTGCAGCACGTTGTACAGCACGTTCCGGGCTGCGCCTTCGACGGCGGCGAACGGGTGGTCGAGGAGCATCACGCCGGGCCCGCCCGCGAGGGCGCGAGCCAAAGCGGCCCGCCGCACTATCTCGGCGGTGACTTCCGTCGGCAACAGCTTCGCGAACCTGTGCAGGCCGGCAAGGTCCAGAAGCTCGGCGATTTTCGCCTTGCCCTCGCTGGCGCTTGAACTCTTGCGAAGGCCCAACGCGAGGTTTGCCTGGAGCGAGTGGTTCAGCTGAAGGTCGGCATCCCGGGGAGTCCAGGAACAGCGGTCGTCGGTGCGCCGGACAGGCTCTCCGCCCACCAGTACCGATCCGGACTGCGGGTGATCGAGGCCGGCAGCCGCGCGGAGGAGGCGGGATGCGGCGTCGTTCTCGTTGCCCACAAACGCGAGCACCTCGCCGGCGCGAATATCGAGACTGACATTGCGCACGCCCTCGGCGTGCAGCTTCACGAAGGAGACGGGCAGCGGCGTCGAAGCGCGTTTTACTGCCGTGTGATGGGGTGGAACCGGGCTGGGACTCATCGGTACTCCGTAGCATCCAGGTGTCCGGGCACCCCTGTGCCCGCCAGTGATCACCCCTAACCTAGCCCGCGCGGCGAAGGATACGGTCACGGGATACCTTGTTTGACGTTATGTTGCGCCCGCTTCGGTCAGCGGTACTCGCGGAACATCTCCTCCAGCGTGCGGTCCAGAGGCGTCTGCAGAGAGCACACGACCAGGCCGAGCCAGGCGTTCCGCGCCACATCAGAGATCCGCCAGGAGGAGAGCGGCAGACGCTCTGACGCCGGAACCGAGCTGCGACCGATATGGGCGAACAGGGCGAGAGTCACACCGAAAATGATGAGCAGATCCATTACTTACACACCCTCCGGCGTGGAATTGGAGTAGGAGCGGCTCGGCAGTGCGGCATCTCCCCAGCCCGGGTGGGAAAGGACCGGGGGAGTGTTCCCCCTGCCGTCGGCATGGACGGCGCGGAGGACGGCCGCTGTGAGAGCGGCTAGCAGAACCAGTACGACGACGATTTCCATACCTTGATCGTCCTCTTCGCCTTCAGCGCGCAACAGTGGCAGGAAAGACCGCTCCCGCTAATTTTCTGCCACAGTTCGAAACGGTCCCAGAAAGTTTGAAAAGGTGCGTGACCCCTCTGGGTGCGCCGTCGATTACGTACATGTGGGGCTGCGCCACTCCGCCCCCCAGTAAGGACGTCGCGGCGAGTAGCCGCACCCCCTGATCGAAAGGTGAAAGTGGGGTTCCACTCTGACGGACAACCTGCTGGGCGCTGCCCAGGCAGGCGACGCTGAAGCATTGAGCCGCATTTAGACCGGTGCACCGGCCACGTTGATTGAAACCGTTCCTTGAATGAACGATCCACACGCAGAAAACTCAAAAGGCTCCTTCGTATCCTGCGATTCGGTGCAACGCGGTCCAGCTGAACCAACATCGCGTACTGGCAATAACGAGTACTCATGAGGGACTTCAGCAGCGATTTCGAAGCCAACGAACCCGCCCTGACCACCGAGCCAGAACATGACGAGCCTGCGGACCTGTTCTACGCCAGCCCACCGGAATTGGTGGCCTGACGTATGGGCCGTTATCGGCACTCACCGGGGTCCTTGGCACGCATGGTGCAGTGAAGGTAGACATTCCATCTCGGCTCATACACGTAGCCGCCAGGAAGAGCATCGGGTGCAGGGAGTTTCGGCACCGCCCGGGCCAACGCCAGCGCTGGCGGTGCTCCGGGTTTAAGCGGCACGCTCTCCATCGACCCATTATTGCGCTAGAACTGGGCTGTGCACGGCCACCGCTCGCTCGAGGTAGACTCCCAGATGTTGGGACTGCCCGTGTACCTTCGGGGCGTTTGACCTGCACGCAACGATGCCCGCTGAGGTGCCCTAACCGCACCGAATCTTCTGCTTGAGCACCTGTCAGAAACGACCCGTTGTGGCATTCGGGCAAGAGGGGCATTCATTGCCGTCTGTGGCTGAGTAACAAGGCAAGTGCGGAACTGGGCCACAGAATTCGGCAGTCGACACGGATATTGATCCTGCAGAGCGGAATCACTGCGGATGCCGACGTGCCGTTAGGCCGGCCACGGCTGGATTCGAGACGAGATCGGCGCGGCCGTAGCCTCCGAGTTTCTCCACCGCGAAGTCAAGAAGAGCCGCGGCGCGCGGCGTGAGGTTCATGTCCTCAGGCCAGATCCCGACCACGTGCGAGACCGTGACGGGTGGGTCGAGGGGTCGGATGACAACCTGCCGGCCCTCGGAGCTCATCGGGAGCGTGTTGGGTCGTGACATGAGCAGGCCATAGCCCACGCCGCGGCCCACGAGCGCCTCGACGAGACCGATCTGGCTGACACGGGCTTCGATCCTGGGTTCAAGACCGCGCGCGGTGAATGCATCCGTGACGTTGACGATGCCAGGGGTAGCGTCATATTGGATGTAGGGCTCGCCGGCCAGATCTGCGAGGTCGACGGTGCTGGCCGCCGCGAGCGGATGGCTCGGATACAGGTGGACCTCGAGTTCAGTCGCGTAGATCTTGCGGCGACGGTACCCGACAGGTAGAGACACGTTGTACACGAGGGCCACGTCGAGACGCCCCGCCTCGAGTGCGGAGAGTAGTTCTTCGTTGGTGCCCACCATGATCTCGATGTGCACTCCGGGATGCCTCCGAGGAAAGCCTTCGAGAAGTTCGGGGACCACATTCGTGGCGAAACTCGAATAACAGCCGAGCTTCACGGGACCTCGCAGCTCCTCTGCCCGGCGGGCGCCCAGGACGAGCTCCTGCGTGTCGGAGATAATCTTGCGTGCCTGCTTCGCGAACTGCTGGCCGGTCGGAGTAAGAGTGAGGCCCCGCGCCTTACGGCGCACGCACAATTGCTCCCCTACCGCATTCTCGAGACTTGTGACGGCCTGCGACAGCGCGGACTCCGAAATATGCAGATGTGCTGCGGCGGCGCTGAGTGTAGTGAAGTTCGGCAAGGCCGCGAACAGTTCAAGCTGCCTCATGCTCACGTCCGCCATGGCCACCAACTTCTTCGTCTAGATTGAACTATATTCCCACATTACTGTGATTTACATGCGGAGATAAGCGCCGCAACATTGGAGGATCAGCTTCCCGAGCCCTCTCGATGGAGGGCGACAAAGACGTTAGGGACGAGAATGACATCCTCTGTTTCCACCGGAACCCCCACCTCCCAGCGGCGAATCGCATTCGCGACGATCATCGGCACCACCATCGAGTGGTACGACTTCTTCATCTACGCGACGACCGCAGGGCTCGTGTTCGCACAGCTCTTCTTCCAGCCCGCCGGCGAGGAGATCGGCGTGCTACTGTCCTTCGCCACAGTCGGCATCTCCTTCCTCTTCCGCCCGCTCGGCGCATTCCTCGCCGGGCACTTCGGTGATGTGATCGGACGGCGCACCATGCTGGTCGTCACGCTCATACTCATGGGCGCTGCGACCACACTCATCGGCTTGCTGCCCACCTACGCCCAGATCGGCATCGCCGCGCCGGTCCTCCTGCTCATCCTTCGCATCCTCCAAGGTCTCTCTGCCGGCGGCGAGTGGGGCGGAGCGGTGCTCATGGCCGTTGAACACGCCCCCGCGAATCGCCGCGGCCGCGCTGGTTCCTGGCCGCAGCTCGGAGTCCCCCTCGGCTTCCTCCTCGCGTCGGGCATGACGGCCCTCATGACCGGTGTCATCTCGCCGGGCGATGCTTACCTCCAGTGGGGTTGGCGTGTGCCGTTCCTCCTGAGCATCGTGCTCATCGTTGTGGGCTTCGTGATCCGCCGTTCGGTCGAGGAGAGCCCGGTGTTCGCGGAGATCGCCATGCGCGGCAAACAGAAGAGTGTTCCGATAGTGGCCCTGTTCAAGCGCCACTGGCACCTTGTGATCCTCGCTGCGCTCGTGTTCGCGGGCAACGGCACACTTGGCTACATGACCACGGGCGGGTTCCTCAACCGTTACGCGATCAACGTGCAGAGCCTCGACACCACGTCGGTGCTCGTTGCGGCATCAGTCGCGGCGGTGGTCTGGTTCTTCTCGACGCTCATCGCGGGCTACCTGGCCGATGTGATCGGCCGGCGAAACACCTTCCTCATCGGCTTTGCTCTGCAGTCCGCCATCGTCTTCCCTATCTTCTGGCTCGTCGACCACGGCGGACTGCCAGGGCTCTACACCGCGCTCGTCCTCATCTCGACCGGCCTCGGCCTCACCTACGGACCGCTCGCCGCTTGGTACTCCGAAATCTTCCCGGCGTCGATCCGTTTCTCGGGCGTCTCGATCACCTATGCGATCGGATCGATTATCGGTGGGGCTTTCGCACCCATGATCGCGCAAATGCTTCTCGAGGCCACGGGCACGACCGCTGCAGTTTCCGGGTACCTCCTCACCGCTTCCCTTCTCGGGGGTGTGGCGACGCTGTGCCTGCGGGATCGCTCCGGAATACGACTCGGCCCCGACCATGAGACCGAGCAAGCAAGCGGAGCCACGATGTTCACGCGGAGCGAGGCCCCCAGCGCGCTCACAGGGTCGCGGTAAGGCGGGTCACGTGTCCAGCAGATCAGTCAAGGAGAAACAATGGTAAGTGACACCACCAGAATCGCGGTCATCGGGGGAGGGATGGGCGGGCTCACCGCAGCGATCGCTCTGACCCGGATCGCCGGCGTCCAGGTCACGGTGTTCGAGCAGGCCAGCAAGCTGGGCGAAGTGGGTGCAGGCGTCACGGTTGCACCGAATGCCCAGCGCGTTCTCGACAAGCTCGGTGTGCTTGAACAGGTCAAACGTGCAGGAGCGATCCCGGACGGACACGGTGTCTACAAGGATGCCATGGGCAACCTTGTCACCGACGCGGCCTGGGAAGATTCGGCGCAGCAATATCAAAACATCGGGATGTATCGGCCCGACCTCATCAATGTTCTGGCTCAAGAAGTCGATCCCGAGACAGTCCGTCTTGGCCATCGATTGTCGTCGGTTCAGACGCTGGACTCCGGTGTTCGTGTCGAATTCGAGAACGGTGCACACGAGGATTTCGATGCCGTGGTCGGCGCGGACGGTATCCACTCGGTGGTGCGGAAATCCGTGATGCAGTTCCCGGATCCCGTCTACTCCGGATACATCGCCTACCGCGGAGTCGTTGACGCGTCCCTCCTCCCCGACGACTGGCCCATGATCAGCCAGGTATGGATGGGCAATCAGAGGCATTTCATGTGTTACCCGCTGCAGCAGCGCAAGCTGTTCAACTTCGTCGCTGGCGTTCCCAACGACAGGCCTCTGAATGGGCCCTGGTCCGGCCCGGCGGAGGTGAGTGAACTCGCCGCCGAGTTCGCGGGCGAGAACTGGGACCCGAAGCTCCATCACTTCATCGCGGCCATCGAGAAGACCTTCTGGTGGGGCCTGTTCGACCACGAACCCCTCACCAATTGGTCACGCGGACCGATCACGCTCGTCGGCGACGCAGCGCACACGATGCTGCCGCACCAGGGACAGGGGGTGAACCAGGCTATCGAAGACAGCATGGCCCTTGCCATCTTCCTGAAAGGTGCCGACAGCACCGCTGACATCCCCGAAGCGTTCAGGCGCTACACCTCGGTTCGCATGCAGCGCACGGCCATCCTGCAGCATGGTTCCCGGAGAGCCGGTGCCATGTTCGACGCGCAACATGAATTCGCGGACCTCAAAAAGCGTGACGCCGACCTGCGCGTTGGGCGAGATTTCCGCCGAAGCGCAGTATTCGACTACGACGCGCTGAAAGTAGCCGAGAAGGCGCTCAAACAATTCAGGAGGAGGATCCAGTTCGCATGACATCAATCAGTATCATCGGTAGCGGCAAAATGAGCGCGGCGATTGCTGAAGTCGCAGCACGAGCCGGGGCGAGTATCCAGATCATCAGACGCAGTACGGCGAGCTCGTCCGGGGAGCGTTCGGATGTCACGTACGGGGCTATTGGCGACGAGCTTACCGGTGACCTCATCGTGCTAGCGGTTCCGTATGGGGCATATCCGAGCATCCTTGATCACTATCGGGAGGGGCTCAGCGATAAGGTCGTCATCGATATCAGCAACCCCATCGATTTCACTACGTACGATGAGTTGCAGGCGCCGGCTGATTCCTCCACTGCCGCGGAGCTCGCCAGGCAGCTCCCCGAAGGCGCGGCAGTCGTGAAAGCGTTCAACGTCAATCTCGGCGACACGCTTACCGCCGGCACGAACGGCACAACGCCCACGACCGTCCTGTTCGCCGGAGACTACGCCGAGTCGAAAATCGCAGTTGCGGCCCTCATCGAGGCGGCAGGGCTAAGGGCGGTTGACGTTGGCCCCCTTTCGCGCGCGAGGGAACTTGAGGCGATGGGTTTTCTCCAGATCGTGTTGGCGGCACTCGGGAAGACACGCCCTGAATCAGGATTCACACTGCTGCAGTGAGCAGAGAACGGTGATTCCTGACGTCGGCCCGCCGCGGCGGGCGGCGATCAGCGTGGACGTCGTCGCCCTCGTCGGCCTGATCCTCGGCATCCGTAGGATCATTTGAGGGGGGTTCGGTCGGTCCTGCTGGTTTGTTTGTACCGCTCGGCAAGGGTGGCGAAGGCGGAAGCGAGCTCGGGGGGACCAATCACGTCCATCGGTACCTCAAACCTTCCGAACGAGGCGGCTAGCGCGCCCCAGGACCAGGAGCCAGCTTCAAGGGTGCAGCTGTGCTCCGTGATGGCGATGACTGTTCCATCGCCGGCGAATGGAAGGACGTTCCGTGCGGGGGTGTGGAGGATGACAGTGCCGTGGCATGGCCATGTATTGATGTCGGACCCTTTGAAGCGGGCGGAGACGAAGTCGTTGACATCACCACCGGGTACCGTGCGTGGAGTGAAGCGGGGGCCGAGGGGTGCGCGCGGGTGGACTCGGTCGACGCTGTAGAGGCGCCAGTCGTCGCGGTCGAGGTCCCACCCAACGAGGTACCACCGCCCATGAGAGGTAACCAGGTGGTGCGGCTCCGTGCGGCGGGGCGGTCGTGGCTGTTGATCGTGGGTATTGGTGGGGGTTCCGGCAGGAGCTTGTGTAGGAGTGTCAGCGGCGCGGGCCGTGTAGTCGAAGCGGACGGTCTGTCGGTCGCGGATGGTGTTTGCGAGTGTGACGAGCATGTCGAGTGACATGGTTGCCAGTGGTGCGTCGCCGGGACGACCAATGGTGGTGACCTCGAGCGCGTCGAGGCGATGTCGGAGCCGCGAGGGCATCACTTGACGGATGGTGCCGAGGGCGCGGATCGCGGCTTCTTCGATTCCAGCGCCGACGGAAGGAGCTGCCTGCAGGGCGATAGCAATGGCGACCGTCTGATCATCATCGAACAGGAGCGGTGGTAGCTCGCTGCCGGCATCGAGGCGGTATCCGCCGTCCGGGCCCATGGTGGCCTGGATGCTGTAACCCATTTCCCTCAGACGGTCGATATCCCGGCGGATCGTGCGATCGCTGATGTTCAGCCGGGATGCCAGGAGTGACCCCGACCAGACCCGGCGCGCCTGCAGTAGCGACAACAGGTTGAGCAGTCGCGATGTTGTCGTCATGCTTTCCACTCTAGATTCGGTCTAGGACCATATATGACCTATACGGGTGTGAGAGTGGATTCATCGGGCCGATCGGGGCCGACCTTATCAAGGAGCAACAATGACTATTCAGACAACCACCCACCTCAACTTCCGTGGCGATGCGCGCCAGGCGCTGGAGTTTTACGAGTTTATATTCGGTGGGCACACCGTCATCAATACCTACGCGGACTTCGGTATGCCGGCCGAACTGCCCGGCGCCGACAAGGTGGTATTCGGTCTCGTCGCCTCGGAGAACGGCTTCCGTGTGATGGGCTACGACATCCCCGGCCAGACCGAAGGCTCAATCGCCGGCGGTGGCTCGACCCGCCGCGAGAACAACGCCACCCTTACGAACCAGGCGTTGTTCATCTCGGTCGGTTCGGACTCCCTCGATGAGCTCCAGGGCTACTGGGATGCACTGGCAGTCGACGCTGTGATCGTCGAACCGCTGGCCGCATCGGCATGGAGCGCCGGTTTCGGAATGCTCACCGACCGCTTCGGTGTCACTTGGAGCGTCAGCGTCACCGCCGCCTGAGTGCGCTACTGCCGCGGCGTGGGTTGAACCACCTGCGCCGCGACCTTCGCCTGTCCGGATCAGCTTTATCGTTGAGTCATGCCGGTGCTCACTGTCCTGTTCGACATCGACCGGCTTGCCGTCATCGCGGTCATCGCCGTCACCATCGTTCTTGCCGTGCTCGGGGGCGTCTACTTCACCGCCGTCGTCAGCAAGCCATACAAAGCTGCACTGGGTAACGAAAGTTGCGAGTTCCCCAAGCCCGGCGCAATCTTCAAGTGTTGGGCTCTTGATCGCGAGCCTGCTCGCGATCAAGACCGCCGCGATCTTGCTGCGCGCCCTCGCTATCGATGCGCTCTGTGGCGGCATCATCTTCAGGTTCGTCGTCTCGATCGGCTATCTCGTCGCCCAGACGCTGAACATCGCCATCAAACCAAACTCCCCACGGCCGGTGCTCTACAGAATGATCAACGCGCCTTACTTCTGCCTAAGGCCCCTACTGCCAACGGGTCTGCTGGACAGGGCGGGGGACAACCAGAACCGGTGCTTGATGCTTTGAATCTGGATTTCAGATGTGATGAGCACTAGCTCCTGGATGTTGTACTGAACGTTTGTTGGGTCGTTCTCAGCGCTATATCGCGGACAAGCTGGCTTACCTCGCTCGCAATCACGGATGAGTCCTTCGTTTCGGAGTCGTACATGTAGGTGGTTGTTCCGCGCTTGGCCCCGCAGAAGTCGACGATCCCGTGTTCGATCTGTGCGCTGATCGACGCGCGGTAGCCATGTCGTTCGTATGCGCTGGCGTCACTTCCCGCGATGGGAATGAGGTCGATGGACAGTCGATCTAGTTTCGGCATCAATGAGCCTCCTTCGGCCTGTTCGAAGGCCCAGCCGTTGATGAACACGCGATCGATCCATCCTTTGAGTAGGGCAGGCATCGACCACCAATAGACCGGGAACACGAGGAACACATGATCAGCTCGATCAAGTCGCTCTTGCTCGGTGACCACATCACCTGGCGTCGGTGTGACCTGTTGGTACGACGACCGGTCCGCGTAAGTGAATCGCGGATCGAAGCCCTCAGCTGAGAGATCTGCGACCTCACTCGACACTCCGAGTCGCTCGAGGGACACCTGAAGCTCCTTCGCCACGCGGTGAGTCAAGGACTCCTGATCCGGGTGGGCAATGACAATCAGTGCTCTGGACATGAGATCTCCCAATGATCGAAACTCAACCTACTATGTGTAGGTTACTCATAGTAAGCTACTAGAAGTAGGAGCCGTTTCGCTTGAACGGAGAAGGGGCATGATGGCAGTGAAGATGCGGAAGGGCGAGCGACGGGAACAGTTGTTGGCCGTCGCGTGGTCCATCGCTGAGAACGGCGGTGTGGATACTCTGACGCTCGGACGTCTCGCTGAGCAGGCCGGTGTCACCAAACCCGTCGTGTATGACCATTTTGATTCACGCTCCGCCCTGCTGGTTGCTTTATACCGTGGGTTCGATGCTCAGCAGACTCAGAAGCTCATGGATAGTCTTGCCAGCGCTGAAGACACTCTGCGCGGCCAAGCAGCTGCGATCGCTCGGTCTCACGTGGAGTGCGTCGTCGAGCACGGACGTGATTTGGCTGGCATCCTCGGTGCACTCGAAGGCTCTCCTGCCCTGGAACAGCTCAAGCACGAGACCGAAATGGCGTACCTCGAGCTCTGCCGCAGCGCCCTTAGCGACTTCATGCAAGGCGGCACAGTCTCGGCAGCTGCCATGACTGCAATGTTTGGAGCAGCGGAAGCTCTGTCCCACGCCGCATCACGCCACTCACTGCCACCAGAAGAAGCTATAGCCGAACTCACCAGGATCATCGTCCTCACTACTTCTTAAAGGTCGTCGACGATAGCGGCCGAGGGGACGCAAGGGATTTCCCGGGTAGGACTTTAGGTGAGGGGTTTTTCACCCGTAGAGGTGGGCAGGGTCTCCGGCGAGGGAGGCGGTTTTGATGAAACGACTCGGCTCATCGACGAGTACCTCGATCGCTCCGGTCTCGACCCGGTGAGGCTTGCTTTGGCCACGTCCGCCGGGTCGATCTGGGGTGCGTCGACGCCGGCCATCATCTCCGTGTCAGGTCCCCCGAGATGCGCACTGCCTTAGCTGCCTTCCACTCCTTCCTCTTGGTGGTTAGCAGCAGAGGGTCCGTCAGTCACTATGCCGACAGGTCATCCTGCGAGACGTGGGAGAGGTGCTGGGTGAACCATTGCGCGGCGGCTCTAGCGCTCTGCTTGTAAAAGTCAAGGTAGACGTCGAAGTGTCCACCAAGCAGCTCGAGCAACTGTTTCGGCTGACGGGCCATATGGAAGGCATTGATAGCGTCGGCTGCCGGGGTGGTCTGGTCGTTACTGGCGACGATGACGAGAAGGGGAGTCGGCGCGATGTTGGGCATGGCGGTCCCGGGTGCGTAGGCGAAGTACCACTCCTGGCTCCGCTGGGTCACAAATGGTCGGTAGCTTTCACGTGCATGGGGCGGTAACGAGTCAATGTACCGGTCGGCCGCCGATGACCCTGCCGGTACTGTTCTGGCCGGCATGCCGCGCGCGCGGTCCAGCCTGTCTTGTGCCCAGGTGCGCTGCTGCTCAAGAAGTCGCACGGGGGAGAGCCGCTGCTGCAGGTTACTACGGCCGTTGATGGTGGGTGTCTGCGCGACGACGCATCGAACTCTTGGGTCAGCCGCGGCAACAGCGAGGACATGGCCGCCCGAGTAACTCGTTCCCAGGTCAACATCCGGGTAGTGCAGGGCCGCAGCGCTGCCACCGGAAGATCCGCCCTCAAATCTGGTGGTGTCCAGCCGGGTTCAGCGTGGGGCCGTAGCTGCTGGACTCCCCACCGCCCGAAAAGCCGAACGCATCCATATTCGTCATACCCACGACCGTCCCACCAGCATCGAGCACGCGCTGCACGACAGTGCTGTGTTCGGTAGGGATGAGGCCCTGCAGGACGGAGGAGCCGCCGGTGAGCGGGAGTCCCGCGATCCCTATCGCGTCCTTGACCGCGACCCGGGCACCATCCAGCAGCCCAGTCCCGGTCGGCGGTATCTCACAGCGACGCACGAAAGCATTGAAAGGATCGTCAGGTGAAAGGGCCGGTGGGGTAACGCTGTTTGGCATAGCTGGCCGCCCCTGATCCTCCATAATCGGGTCAACGATCGTCAGCACGGTATCGAGGGCGGGCTGCAGAGCGTCGTGATCGGCTGACGGAATGCCAGCGCGAGCTGCTACCTGCGCGAAGGATTTCCGATCAATGCGAGGAATCATGTGCGCCTCCGTCTTATGAGGTTGGGCTAAGCCGTCGTGGTGTGGAGGTGGTTTACCAGTGCAGCCAGCTGATCGGGACCCTCCACATGCGCCAAGTGGGCCTGTCCGGGCAGCTCATGCACAACGCCGCGTGGGGTGCGGCGGGCCACGTCGTCGAAGGTCGTCCCATACGGCGCCTTGCCCAGGTTCCGCCCGCCTACGATGAGGTCGATCCGTGCGGCCCGACCCGCGAACTCTTCTGGCTGTGGTGCATCATTCAGCGACTGCGTCTCGTTGTAGAGCGAGGAGCTGACATCTTTCATCCCGGCCCATAGTGCGCTGTTCGATCGCAAGGACTCGATTACCTCACCGGACATGCCTGTGACTTGCGCCAGGGCAGTCTCGACACTGCGGTCAAGGTCGCCGGCATCGTGGGCGCTCTTCAGATCCGGCAGTGCCGACACACCAAAAGGAGCCATGATCGGCTCGTAGACGATCAGGTGCGGCACCGGAACGGTATGCGTGAGGTGCAGTGAGATGAGTCCGCCATAGCTCCAACCAAAAAGCGTTCGCACGTCGGAGAACCCGTGGAGGACCGCCTCGGCATCACGAACCTCAGTCTGGATGTCGTACGTACTTGTCAGCGGACCTGAAGGCTTGCGGCCCCGCCGGTTAATAACCGCAACTGTGCTCCAACCCTCCAGGTGTTGCGCTACTGCAGCCCAGCCGGCGGCATCGGCCATAACACCGGGGAGCACCACGATCGCAGGTCCGTCTTCCTCCCCGTACACATCAACGCTTACCCAGCTGCTGTCAACCGCAACAGATTTCTGAATCGTTAGCTCCATATTCCTGATTCTGGTGCATTTGATCTAGAATCGTCAATATGGGATCACGAGCGGCAGGACGACCACGAGAGTTCGATCGGGACGCCGCGCTGCGTCAGGCGGCACACCTGTTCTGGATGCATGGTTTCTCGGGCACCTCTACCCGCATGCTTACGACTGCGCTCGGGATTTCAAGTTCGAGCCTTTACGCCGCCTTCGGAACGAAGGCTGATCTTTTCGATGAGGCAGTTCGTACCTATGCTCTGCGTTACAGTGCGATCTACGATCGGGCTCTGCAGGAACCGATGGTGATCAGCATGATCCGGCGGCTTTTTCTTGAATCAGTAGTCGAGTTCACGCGGACGGAAGAGGGGCATCCTGGTTGCCTGACCGGCAGCGCGGTCATGTCCGACACTTCAACCACCCTTGATGTTCGGGCCTTCGTTGCTGACTTACAGCGATCTGATGAAGCCCGCCTGCGCCGCCGGCTCGAACAAGCTACCCTCGACGGCACCCTTGCAAGTGATGTGGACGCCTCCGTGCTTGCCGAATTCGTGCAGACCGTATGGCAAGGCCTTTCCGCCCGCGCAGAACTCGGTGCTTCCCGGGATGAACTTATTGGCGTCAGTGACCTCGCCCTCACACTCATCTCAAACTTGACCCAGGAGACGGTGCCAGCCCCAGTCAGCTACCTGTAGCAAATCCGATGGTCGTGCCTCGATGGCATCAATAGGCCGAATTGACCGTGAAGTGGTGACTGGTTGAGAGCACCACCCCTTCTGACCTGCTCGATCGGTCGCTCTGGAAGGGGTCGCGCCCGGGTGTCGAAGGCCGAGCGCGATCTCAAGCACTCGCTTGTGCTCTGCTATTGGGTTTTGTCGCTGGGTGGAATTCGTGTCCGGCTGCGCACCAGGTGCCGGCCCGAGTGTCACCAGTGAGAGGTAAACATTATTTACCCGACAGAGGAGTAGCTGATGGTGACTCGAAAACAACCACCTCATCCATCCGGGAGAGTAGTGTCCGTCCGTCTACCAGCGGCGATCATCAAGCGCCTCGATGCCCTGGCCGTTCACTGACCGCCGTGGGACATATATTCGGCTTGTGCTGGAGGCGTTGCTCTCAACGATCGAGTCAGAGCACTAGCATCAGAGGACAGCTCAGTATGAGAGCGGGTACCTGGAGCGCGAGTTTATGCGTATCACCAATCAGCTCCTTGATGATTCGCCCTCGAATGAGTCGAAGGAGTAACGCCTGCGATCGACTGGCCCTTCGCAGGTTCACAATGGCTCACTATTCGACCGTCACCGACAGCCGGTTTCCGGTCTTTGCAACGGATGTGTGCAGAGGTTTAGATATGAGGCATCAGACAGCTGCGGAGGCGTCATCATTCCCTGGGAAGCTAGTCACCCATTGCTGTGCGTCGAGGTTGGCGATTCGCCGGTACAGGGTGGCTCTCGACATGCCGAGGTCGCGGGCGACGTGGGAAGCGGGTTGGCCTTGTTCGATGAGTCGGCGGGCGTTGGCGATTTGGCTGTCGCTGAAGATCGGTCGTCGTCCGCCGAGGTCGAGCCCGGCGGTGCGGCGTTTGGTGTTGGAGTCGTTGACGCGTTCGCGTTTGATCTCGAGCTCCATCTGCGACAGGGCAGCCATGACGGTGAAGACCATGGATCCCATGGGGGTGCCAGTGTCGACGTTCCCGCCGCCGAGGTTCAGGACGCGCAGGTTCACCTTTTGAGCTCGAAGTTCATCGGCCAGCGCGAGCATGTTGGAAGTGGAGCGGCCGAGGCGATCGAGTGTGGTGACGATCAGGGTGTCACCTTCATGTAGTGCGTCGAGGGCTTTGTCGAACTGGGGCCTCCGCGCATGAGCACCGCTGACGCCGTGGTCGATGTGCAGGTCATCGCGGCGGACGCCGGCGGCGAGTAGGTCGGCGACTTGCCGGTCGGTGTCCTGGACGCGAGTTGATACCCGCGCGTACCCGATGAGCTTGCCCATGCGGCTCCTCTATGTCGATTGGTCCCAAATGGTCTCGCAACCTACTTCTCAGTCACGAAGGAATGCTCCTACTTAGGAGACAGGGTAGCAAGACATAGAGGAAGTAGTAGTGGCGGGGGAGTGGGGTTGTCTCGTCCTAGTGTGTTGCAATCCTAGGTTGGCCTCAAGGGGTCGTCGCAACACCTATTTGATGAGGTGTTGCTATGGGAGGAAATCAGGCTTCGAGAAATCGACAGGATCGGTTCTGGGAGCTCCTCCGGCAGGGCTACACGGCCGGGGCAGCGTGTGAGGCTGTGGAGGTGCATAGGACTCAGGGATATCGGTGGATCAAAGCAGCTGGAGGCCGGTTCCCTGTTGCGGAGCGGCCTCGCTCGGGTAGGTATCTGGGCCAGGACGACCGGTTGAAG